>NZ_JALEBH010000001.1:1500000-1800000 GCF_022758885.1 Sphingobium sp. BYY-5 | reverse complement strand
GTTCGAGGCGGAGGATGCCGAAGTCGGCAAGGCGCTGATCGCAACGGCGGAACAATGGCTGCGCGGCAAGGGCATGACCCGCGTGCTGGGACCGATCTCGCTCTCCATCTGGGAGGAGCCGGGCCTGCTGATCGCCGGGTATGACCATCCGCCCACGGTGATGATGGGGCATAACAGCCCCGCCTATCAGGCGATGATCGAGGGCGCGGGCTATGCGCCGGTCAAGCAGCTCAAGACCTACGAACTGGACATCACGAAGAATTTCCCGCCGCTGATCCAGCGCATCGTCCAGTCGGGCGAGAAGAATGACCGCATCCGCATTCGCAAGGTCGACAAGTCCAGGTTCGATCAGGAAGCCGCGATCATCCTGGGTATATTGAACGACGCCTGGGGCAATAATTGGGGCTTCGTGCCGATTACAGATGCGGAAGTCGCGCATACCGGCAAGAAGCTGAAACCCATCGTGTTCGAGGATCTCATCATGGTCGCCGAACTGGATGGCGAGCCGGTCGCCTTCATGATGACCTTGCCCGACCTGAATGAAGTGGTGGCGCCGCTCAACGGCTCGCTATTGCCCTTCGGCTGGATCAAGCTACTCAAATGGCTGCGGAAACCCAAATGCAGGACGATGCGCGTCCCGCTGATGGGCGTGGTGCAGCGGCTGCAATCCTCCCGCATGGCCAGCCAGCTCGCCTTCATGATGATCGAATATATCCGCCGCAACGCCACCGCCCATTATGGATCGACGCGCGGCGAGATCGGTTGGGTGTTGGACGATAATCAGGGCATGAACGCGATCGCCGACGCCATCGATAGCAAGGTGAACAAGATCTACCAGATATACGAGAAGGGGCTGTAGGGGCGGTTTTCGTTCCAACGGAGGTTCTCGGTGTCACACCAGGATGCATTGAGGGAAACCCTAGCAACCTGTTCCCCGGCGAAGGCCGGGGTCCAGTTCCACGACCTGGACTGGACCCCGGCCTTCGCCGGGGAACAACCAGCCGATTTTGATAAGTTATTCTGGTATTAACCCTCCACCGGCGCCGCCACCTCGACCGCGCCTGCCGCGATCTTCACCGTCACGGGGGTCTTCGCCAGCACCTCGCCATCAATGGAGATGCGCTGGCGCGGCTTGGTGTCGAGGTGGAACGACTTCCCGTGAAATTCTTCCGTATGGGCGTTCCGGTCGCGCAGCTTGAAGAATTTGGCATACCAGTCCCAGGCGAGCCGGGCGTGGCTGCGGCCGACCACCGCCTGGATCACAATCTCGCCGGTATCGACATCGGCATGGTCGGACAATTGCACCCCGCCATGATAGGAACCGTTGAGGATGCGCACCTCGGTCGACCATATGCGCCGTTCCTTCACGCCATCGTCGATCGTCAGGCGGAAGGCGCGGAAACCGACCGAGCATTTGACCGCCCAGAGCAGATAGCCGATCCGCCCCAGATAGCGCTTGAGCTTATGCGGCACCGTCTGCCCGATCATGGGCGAAAGGCCCAGGGAGGCTGAATTGACGAAATAGTCCCGATCGATCATGCCAAGGTCGACGCGCCGACGCCGGCCGGTCGCGATCGCCTGCACTGCGCCGTCCAGGTCCAGCGGAAGGCCCAATGTCCGGGCGAAGCTGTTGGCGGTGCCGAGCGGCAGCACGCCAAAGACGCAATCCTTTCCTACCAGTTCGTCCACCGTGCCCGACATGGAGCCATCGCCTCCGCCCACGATCACCATTGGAGCGCCGCTTTCCACGGCGTCCCGGACGGTCGCGGCCATCTGGTCCGGATCGTCCACGGCATGGGCCGCGATCAGATCGACGCCCGCTGCCGTCAATTTCTCCTTCGCCTGGGTGAACATGTCCTGTCCGCGCCGGCTATGGGCGTTGACGACGAGGATGGCTTGTCTGGGAAGGCGTTTCGTTTCCATACCGCAATAACTCCGGGGAAAGGGATTCGGGTCCGGCGCGAAACCATGGGCCGGGGACATGTTACTCGACCTGCATCCATTGATCGGTAAATTCGCGGGGGAACGCCCCGCCGCCTGTGGGTGAGGTGGAGACGCTCGCCATCCTTCCATTGCATGAAGATACAAAATTTTCGGGGTAGTTACGGAAATGCGCCTGCCTTAGGTCCGGGAGGGTATGAGTACGCGAATGACAGAAGGTTTTTGGGCGCTGACCGAAAAGGAGAAGCAGACCCTTCGTCTGATCGTCCGCGGTCATGACGCAAAATCGATCGCGCGCACCGTCGGCCTATCGGTCTACACGATCAACGAACGCCTCCGCGATGCGCGGCGCAAGATGGCCGTATCGAGCAGCCGCGAGGCAGCCCGTCTGTTACTGGAAGCAGAGGGTGGCGATCCGGTGATATTACCCCCCGAATATGTTGGGGACAGGCAAATCGGGGCAGACGTGCCCAAGGCTCTGAAGGATCAGGAGGACGTGCCGACCGGCGGCGCGGGGCGGGCAACCCGTCCTTTCTGGATCATCATCGGAGTATGTCTCATGACGCTTGCCCTTGGCCTGTTGGCGCTGACCGCCTTGCCGCAACTCGCTTCCACCCCGCCGTCGTCGGCGCCGATAGCCTCCAGTGCAGCGCCAATCCCGGAGGTTGTGGATGCGGCACGTCGATGGCTAATGCTGGTAGATGATGGGCGTTGGGATGAAAGCTACCGTGGGACCACCGCGTCATTTCGCAAGATGAACACCGCACAGGTCTGGGCCAACACATCGGAAAAAGCGCGCGTACCCTTGGGCGCTGCATTATCCCGCACTTTCGTCAGTCAGGAAAATCTGCCTGCACCTCCCTATGGGTATGAAGTGGTGAAGTTCCGTACCCGCTTCGCCAACAAGGCGGAGGCAATCGAGACAGTCAGCCTGGATCGAGAGGATGGCGGCTGGCGTGTGGCAGGCGTTACGATCGAGTGAAGCGGAGCAGAAGGGCGGGTGTCAGGCTCGCCCTTCCGCTTGCATCGAGATTATTCCTTCCCTTTCAGCGCTGCCGCCAGCGAAACCGTCGCACTTCCGCGCCGTGCCGGTCCTGCCTGGCTGGGGTCGGGTTTCCAGCCTGACAGGTAGACGATCGCCATCTGCTCCGCCGTGCGGCCGTCCGGATCGGCGGCTTCGGTGAAATGGCTGGCCGCGCGCATCAGTACGTCGCGTGACAATGCAGGCGGTCGCGTGGCCAGCGCATTGCCCGCGCCCATGCCGCGCAGGTCGTGCATCAGGCGCACCACGTCGCCATAGCGAATATTCAGCACCTCCCCGTCCGCGACCGGCATGGCGAAGCCGGCGCGGCTGAGCAGGTCGCCGGCCGATCGCACATCGACCTGCGGATGGACATGCTGGCCGGGCCGGTTGCCTTCGGCGGCGAGCAGCGCGGCTTTGAGGCGGGGGAGGCTGCCCGCGCCCACGAAGGCAGCCAGCATCAGCCCGTCGGGGCGCAGCGCGCGCTGCATCAGGATCAGCGCGCCGGGCAGGTCGT
This sequence comes from Sphingobium sp. BYY-5, assembly GCF_022758885.1. Classification (NCBI taxonomy): domain Bacteria; kingdom Pseudomonadati; phylum Pseudomonadota; class Alphaproteobacteria; order Sphingomonadales; family Sphingobiaceae; genus Sphingobium; species Sphingobium sp. BYY-5. The sequence goes on along the minus strand of NZ_JALEBH010000001.1, from coordinate 1,796,521 downwards.
TGACGCTGTCGAGCGTGCCGCAGGCGATCACCAGATCGAAACTCGCGTCGGCGAAGGGCAGCGCATCTTCGTCTGTCTGCACGCCGCCTGCTGATTTGGCCGCAAGGAAGCCGGGATCGGCGCAGGCAACGCGCTTGCCCATCGCTTCCAGCGCCGCCTTCGCACGGCCATCCGGGCAGCCGATCACCAGGGCTTCGGGAAGGTCGCGCTGCACGTCGCCCAATCGGTCGAGCAGTTCGTCCAGCATCGCGCGGTAGAGGAAATCATGATCGGCGAAGACGGGCAGCATCCGGTCGCGGCGGCGCGCGCGCAGGTTGCGGTCGAAAATGTCGGGGCGCGGGTCGGGAACGGTCATGGCGGGCCTTGTGCATCGGGCGCGGAGCGCGGACAAGGCAGATGATGTCGCTCCTCCCGCTTCTCAAGGGCGTAGTTCGCCCGGTCGTCGATTATGCGCTGCCGCCGCGCTGCCCCGGTTGCGGTGGACATGTGGCGGAGGATTTCGCCTTTTGCCTGCCTTGCTGGAGCGGGATGGAATTTCTGGGCGAGCCATGCTGCGCGCGCTGCGGCGTGCCTTTCCCGCATGAGATGGGGGCGGGGGCGGAGTGTGGCGCCTGTCTTGCCGCGCCGCCGCCCTGGGACAGCGCACGGGCGGTGCTGGCCTATGGCGATGTGGCGCGGACAGTGGCGCTACGGCTCAAATATGGGCGACGCATCGGTCTGGCGCGACTGGTCGCGCGGCAGATGCTGCGCCATGTGGGGGAGGCGGGGGAGGACGCCCCGTTGATCGTGCCGGTGCCGCTGCACCGCTGGCGATTGTGGAACCGGGGCTTCAACCAGTCGGCGCTGATCGCCGATCATCTTGGCAAATTGACCGGATGGCCGGTCGAAAAGCGGGCGTTGCAGCGGGTGAAACGCACTATGCCGCTGCGGGGCATGAACCCGGCGCAGCGGGCGAAGGCGGTGCGCGGCGCCTTCGCCTTGCGGCAGGCACATGGGATGAAGGGGCGACGGGTGCTGCTGATCGACGATGTGCATACCAGCGGCGCGACGGCGGCGGCCTGTGTCCGGGTGTTGAAGCGCGGCGGGGCGGCGGAGGTGCGGCTACTCTGCTGGGCGCGGGCGTTGCCTCGCGACGGGGCCGATTGACAAAGCGACGCATTCCCCCAATTTCAGGGGAAAGGAGCCTCATATCATCATGGCGAAAGTCGAAATCTATACCAAGGCTTGGTGCGGCTATTGCGCGCGGGCAAAGGCGTTGCTGGAGAGCAAGGGCATCGCGTTCGAGGAATATGACATCACCATGGGCGGGCCGAAGCGCGACGAGATGCTGGACCGCGCCCATGGCGGAACGACCGTGCCGCAGATATTCATCGACGGCAGCCATGTCGGCGGCAGCGACGACCTGTCGGCGCTGAACCGCGATGGCAAGCTGGACGCGATGCTGGGGCTATGAGCGGGATGCGCGTCGCCCTGTTCCAGATGACCAGCGGGATCGATCCTGCCGCCAACGCTGCCGCCATGGTCGAGATGGTGAAACGGGCGAAGGGGGAGGGGGCGGATATGCTCTTCACCCCCGAAATGGCGGGCTGTCTGGATCGTGACCGCGCGCGCGCGGCGGAGACGTTGCGGCCGGAGGCGGAGGATACCGTGCTGGCCGCCGTGCGCGAAGCGGCGGCGCGCGAAGGGCTATGGGTGCATATCGGATCGCTGCCGCTGAAGGGCGAGCGGGTTGACGGACGCTGGGCCAATCGCAGTTTCCTGATCGACGACAGTGGCGCGATTCGGGCGCGCTATGACAAGATCCACCTGTTCGACGTCGACCTCGCCACCGGGGAAAGCTGGCGTGAATCTTCGGTCTATGGGCCGGGGGAACAGGTGGTGGTGGCCGATACGCCCTGGGGGCGAATGGGTTTTTCCATCTGCTATGATATGCGCTTTCCTGATCTCTATCGGGCGCTGAGCAATGCGGGTGCGACGATATTGCTCGCGCCGGCGGCCTTCACCGTGCCGACGGGGCAGGCGCACTGGCATGTGCTGCTGCGCGCGCGCGCGATCGAGGCAGGCTGCTTCATGATCGCGACGGCGCAGACCGGGCATCATGAAGACGGCCGCACTACCTACGGCCATAGCGTGGTGATCGATCCCTGGGGCGAAGTGCTGCTCGACATGGGCGGGGAAGCCGGACTGGGGCTTGCGGATATCGACCTGACGCGCATAGGGGATGTGCGCGGGCGCGTGCCCGCGCTCGCCAACCGCCGTATGATACCGAAGGACGTGACTGTTTCGTGATCGTGTTCGACCTTAAATGCGAAAGCCATGGCCATGTGTTCGAGGCCTGGTTCGGGTCCAGCGCCGACTTTGAGGCGCAGCAGGCGCGCGGGCTGATCGCCTGTCCGATGTGCGGCGATGGGAATGTGGCCAAGGCGGTGATGGCGCCCGCCATCGGGGCGAAGGGCAACAGCCGTGCGCCTTCTGTCCGAGATGTCCCGTCCGAGGGACCGGTCATGCCGGCGATGAGCGGTGTCGACCAGGCGAAGATGCAGGCGCTGGTCGAAGCCCTGGGGCAGGCGCAGAGCAAGGCACTGGAAGGGTCCACCTGGGTTGGTCGCGGTTTCGCCGAACAGGCGCGGGCGATGCATTATGGCGAACAGGATCGCGCCAGCATCCATGGCGAGGTTGCGCCGGCGGAAGCCAAGGCGCTGATCGCCGAGGGGGTGGAGGTGGCGCCCCTGCCTTTTCCCGTCATCCCGCCGCACGCCAAGAATTGACCGAGCGGCCGAGGCGCAATAGAGCCGTCGCCGGGCACCCATAGCTCAGCAGGATAGAGCACCAGATTCCTAATCTGGGGGCCACTGGTTCGAATCCAGTTGGGTGCACCATTTCCCGATCATTTTTCGAATTTTATGCGTCAGACCCATTTGTGGCCTGGCGGCCTTTTTTGCTGCACCGCACAGTTCATCGCGAAAGAGGCAATAGAACGCGATAAGCGGTTGACCTGTGGAAGTATTTGTTAACCTTCATGAACGACCCTTGAGGCTCACAAACATGGGGGAGAACAATGGTCGCCATTCGAACTGGCTCCTGGTTGGGAGCCGGGCTAGCCCTGTGCTGCATTTTTGCGGCAGGGGCGGCCACTATATTATCCTCGGATCCGGCATCGGATACGAGTACGAGCAGTTCTACGGACAGCAGTCAGACGTCGACTTCATCGACGTCGACCAGCACCACGGCATCGTCCAGCAGCGCCACGGCGTCGGCGAACGACTTCTCGACGTTCGACTTCGGGAACGGCACGAAACTGCCGGACAAGGCGACCCTGTCGCTGGGTGACGCCGTCTTCCAGCCCGGCAGCGGTACGGCTTATGTGCCCGTCACACTGAACCAGCCGACGCCCAATACGGTGATTGCGCGGGTCATAACGGTGAACGGATCGGGCGCGCTGCGCGCCTTGTCGGGTTATAATTACCAGACGGTCGACACGGTAGTGATCTTCCGGCCCGGCGATCCGCTGGAACAGACGGTCGAGGTGCCGATCATCGGAGCGACCGAGGGGCAGAATTTCCAGCTCAAGCTGCGCGAAGCGCCCTGGGGCGGATTGCAGGGGCAGTCGACGGCGAGTGTCACCGCATCCAGCACGACGCCGGCGACGGAGAAGGCCACCGGCACCTTCCGCGAGGCGCGAACCTTCACGCCCACGGGCACGCTTCAGTTCGAACTGCTCAAAGACACGCACAAGCGATCGCCGGATGGCGGCTGGAACCGCTGGGCGACGTCGCTGTCTCATGGCCGCACGCAAATCGCCAATGAGGAAACCGGCCTCTATGTCGATTCCTCGCTCTGGCCCGGCATCGAAGGGCCGGTCTATTGGGGGCCTAAGGGGTTGGTGCTGCACACGCAGAAGCTGGCGACGCCGATCAGCTATGAAGGGCAGACCTGGAATTATGGCGCTTCGGTGCTGGACGGGCGCAATTTCACCGATACGCAGATTGGCTATGGCCAATATGAATGGGAAGCGAAAATGCCCAATCGGCGTGGGTCGTGGCCCGCATTTTGGCTGATTTCGACCAGCGGCTGGCCGCCCGAAATCGATATTTATGAGGGCTTTGGTTATCAGAGCTATTGGGATTTCGACCGGCATATCTCCCATACCATTCATATCGGCGAGAACAGTACGCGCTATGCTTCGCGCGGGGTCGTGATCCAGAGCGAGCAGGCCTATGGCCTTAGCGGCTATTCGCAGGATTTCCACAAATTCGCCGTCGATATCCAGCGCGACTATATCACCTGGTTCGTGGACGGGGTGGAAACCTACCAGTCGGTCAACCCCTTCCAGGGTTTCCGCTTCTACCCGATCATGGATGTCGCGGTGAAGACCGACGGCGCCTATGCCGACGGATCGGGCGACATGATTATCCGCAGCTTCAAGATCTATAGCGCGCCATAAGCCTTCTGCGCGCCGCCCGCGAGCGCGTAGAGGCGGCCCCAGCTCTTGATCCACTGCCCGGCGATGTCGACCCGACGCGCGCCGGGCAGGAGGAGGGCGGCCAGGCCGGCCGTGCGCACCGCCAATATGCCGATGGAGCGGATCAGCAGCAGCGGCATGGGCGTTTCCTTGCGCCGGGCCATGGTTTCGGTGCAGCCGATGCGCCACATGCGCCGGAGCACCCAGGACAGGCGCGCGCGTTCGGGCGGCACCCATTCGCTGACCCGCGCGTCGGGCGCCCAGCCGAAACGCGCGCCGGCCCGCGACAACCGGGCCAGATAGTCGAGATCCTCGCCCCCGCTGCGGTTGAAGCGGGGATCGAACCAGGGCTGCTCCAGCATCTCCAGCGCGCGGCGGCGGATCAGCAGATTGTTGCTGGCCCACAGCATGTCGGTCGCGCCAGCGGGCCGTTCCTCCGCGCGGAACACCAAAGTCTGCCTTGCCCAGCGCGGCGCGGGGCCGACGAACATCGAATCGACCGGGCCGGCGACGACATCCGCGTTGATGGTCGCCTGGCAGGCGAGCAGCGCGTCGAGCCAGCCGGGCTGGGGCCATTCGTCGTCATCGATCATGGCGAGGAAGCGCATCGCCGGATCGCCGAGCGCAGCCGCCACGATGGCATTGCGCACGGCGCACAGGCCCGGCTCCGGCACGGGCAGCAGCAGCATCGGCAGGTCATAGCCCGACCGGATCAATTCCTGCGCGACGGCCGCGCCCTCCTGCCGGGCGGGATCATTGTCGGCGACCAGCAGCATCACGTCATGCCCGGCGACGGCCCCCGGCAATGTCTCCAGCAAATGCCGCAATTGTTCGGGCCGGCGGAAGGTCGGAATCGCGATCCAGATCGGCTTGCCCGCTGCATTCATGCGGTCGCCTGCCTGCCGTCGCGCTGGCGTCCACCCTGTTGCAGCCATTTGACCAGACGGTGTCCACGAACCTCGACCAGCGCATAGCTCGCCCAGCAGAGCAGCCAGGTCGCGACCAGCATCGCGGCGATGAACAGCCCGTCCATGCCGGTGATGCCGTGCCGATGGGCCATGGTCATGACCCGCGCCATCACATCGCGCACCAGCGGATGCCACAGATAGATGGAATAGCTGATGAGGCCCAGGTGGAAGCTGACCGGGTTGGACATGACCGCGCGCACCACCGGGCCGTTATAATAGCAGCTCAGCACCAGCGCGGGCATCAGGCAGACCACGAGCAGGTCGATCTTGCCCGGCAGCCAGAGCGCTAGCGCCATCACGGCGCAGACCGCCGCGAAGCCGCCCGGCCGGTCGATCAGCGCCCGGCACCAGCGGCGGTCGGCGACACGATAGGCAAGCACGCCCATCGAAAAGCCGGCAAGGCAGCGCAACAAGGTCAGCACCGTGTCGCTGTCATTGACGTCGAGCGGTCCGCTCGACCCGCGCCCCGACGCCGCCACCAGCGCCAGCAGCGCGACGGCGGCAATGCCCTGCACCCAGGCCCAGCGGGAAAAGGCGAAGAGGGCGATCAGGGGGTAGAGCAGATAGGCCGCCACCTCCGTGCTGACCGACCAGCTATTGCCCGCGATCGGCTCCGTGCCCCAGCCCCAGCTTTGCACCATCAACAGGTTGCTGACGACATTGGCGGCGTTGAGGTCGATCGCCTGGTTGCCCGATATGTTGAGCAGGTGGCGCGCCATGAACACCAGCGTTACCACCAGATGCAGCGGCCAGACGCGAGCCATGCGGTTGACCAGGAAGTCGGCATAGCTGGCCCAGCCGGGCCGGCCCATCACCCGCTCATGATAGCCCAGCGAAATGACGAAGCCGCTGAGGATGAAGAACAGGTCGACCGCCAGATAGGAGCGCGAAAAGAGCGGGATGGCGAAGCCGGAAAAGGCGGGATTATGTGGGATGTGGTAGAGCAGCACCGATACCGCCGCCACGCCGCGCAGGCCCGTAAGCGAGGATATCCTCATGAATCGCGCCTCCTGAGACCGGCCATATGTTGCGCGGCGGGGGCGGCGTCGAAGGCGGCGGCGATCGCGTCCCAGAGCGGCTTGCGATGCATCTTGTCGTCCAGCGGCAGGCCGCGCGACAATTGCCCGTCGGGCCATTTATATTCGGGGAAGTTGGACAGCCAGCTATAGCGGTCCGACAGCCCCCAGCTAAGCAGCGCCTGCGTCGCCGGATTGTCGAAGGCGACATCCAGGAAGGCCTTGGCGACGGCGGCGACGTCCTGGTCGCGCTTGTCCGGATTGGGCGGCCCGCCCCGGTCGGCGACATCGAATTCGGTGATCGACAGCGCCAGGCCGTAGTCGCTGAGCTGTTTCAGGAATTTGGCGAAAACCTCCTGGCTGAATCCTTCCTTGAAGGGTTTGAGATGCCCTTGTATCCCGATCGCATCGACCGGCACGTTGCGGGCCATCAACCGGTCCAGCAGCTTGAGCATCGCGGTGCGCCGCCGTTCGCAGCGCGGCGAATCATGCTCCAGGCCGAAATCGGTGAGGAATAGCATAGCGTTCGGGTCCGTCTCACGCGCATGGTGAAAGGCGATGTCGATATAGTCCTCGCCCATCGCCTGCATCCACATGCTGTCCTGCCGCATCCCGTCCGCGCGGCCCTGATTGGGTTCCAGCGCTTCGTTGACCACGTCCCACTCGGCGATCTTCCCGGCATAGCGGGGCATGGCGGCGTCGATATAGCTGGTCATCAGCCTTTGCCGTTCCGGGCCGGGCGCCGCCTGCAATGCCGGCTCCAGCCACGGCGGCTGGGCGGCGTACCAGACCAGCGCATGGCCCCGCGCGCGCATCTTGTGCTCCTGCGCGAAGGCGATGATCTGGTCGGCGCCGCTAAAGTCATATTGGCCGGGCCTGGGTTCGGTCGTGCCGCGTTTCAGTTCATATTCCTCGACCAGCATGTCGCAGTCGCGCACGACAGCCGCGGTGAAATCCGCATCCTCGCGCAGCAGGCGGGACTTGACCGCCGCGCCGTACCAGCGGCCCGATCGGCGGGCGCAGCCGGAGAGGCTTTCGCTGGCCATGTCGTCACGCGCGTAGCTTTTCGGCATTGGCGCGCAGGCGGAGAGGGCCAATGACCCGGCCAGAAATTCACGCCTTCTCATAGTCGTTGTCCTTTGCCTGCGAGCATGTGGGAAAAGTCGATCCAGCGATCCGACATGCGGCGATAAACCGGATCGGGCATGACGATCTGGAGCAGGATGGTCGCGGCCAGGCGCGGCCCGAACGCCCCCCGGCAGAGGGCGCTGAAATAATAGCGCATCGCCTGGCGGCGGCTGGTGGGCCAGATGCTCTTGGCCGCGTGCCAGCCCATATAGGCGGAAAAGGCCTGGGGTGAGATATGGGGGCGCAGGTCGCGCAGCCAGACCAAATTGCCGACATTGTCGCGTACCTGGGACAGCCGGTCGCCGGTCTGCCGGTCGGTCCAGATGGTGCCGGGCCGCTCCGTCATCAGGAAGCGCCCGCCCGCCAGTGACAGGCGCAGCGCGAAATCGGTATCGTCGCCAAAGCCTACATCCTCGCGATAGCGGACCTTCAGGGCCAGCGCACGGCTGAGCGCCATGCTGCTGGTCTGGATGAAGCCGCGCTCGCACATCAGATAGCGGTCCATCGCCTCGCCGCTTGCTATGGCGCGGGGGGGCTTGAGGAAATGGCGTCCGGCGCCCCGGTCGGCGACGACTTGGCCATAGGCGACCACATCCTCCCCATGCTGCAACAACACCAGCAGGTCCGACAGATGATGCGGCAGGAACAGGTCGTCGCAGTCCAGGAAGGCGATATAGAGGCCGCGCGCATGGTCGACGCCGGTGTTGCGCGCCGCCGCCGCGCCGCGATTGGACTGGACGATCACGGTCAGCCGGGGATCGTCGATGCCGCGTAGCGCGACGTCGGTCTCGTCGGTCGATCCATCGACGACGACGATCACCTCGATTTCCGCAATGCTCTGTTCCAGCGCGGAAATGACGGCGGCGACGGTCGCCTCCCGCCGCTGATAGCTGGGAATGACGACCGAAAAGATCGGCGTGGCCGTGGTGCCGGTGCGGGTAGGAGCGATATCCATCAGCTTCATGAGGGCTGCGGGGGGCGGCGGGTGGATTCCGCCCTGCCGAAATGCAGCACGAACCGATTGACCAGCGATCGGTAGAGCGGCTTGGGCAGATAGGATCGCAGCACCTGCCGGGCGATGATCTTGGGCGGCACGCCGCCTGCGACTAGCCCCACCACAAGGTCGCGGATCGCCATCACGGGCCGGATCGGCGCCATATGATAGGCCAGCACCGTCGCGCGATAGCCGCGCCGCGCACGCGGCGTCAGCATATGGCCGCACCGGTTCAGCCAGTCGAGCGAGGTTTCATAACCCTTCACATAGGATGTCCGTCCCGCCTCCGTCGCGTCGAGCCAGACGGTGAGCGGCTGGTCGATCATGCGGAAACGTGCACCCGCCCCCTGCAACCGGACGCAGAAGTCGAGATCCTGCCCCTTCTTCAGCGCCGGGTCGAACAGCACCTGCCGCGCCATGCCGGTGGGCACGACCATGGTCGATGTCTGTATGAACTGGTTGGCGCAGAACAGATATTCGCCGACATCCTCGCCCTCGCGAATGCCGCGGTCGGGCCGTATCCAGTAGCGGTCGACGCCCCGGTCCACCCGCATCCGCGAATAGAGCACGGCGCGTCCGTCGTCGCTCGCCAGCGCCTGCGCCATGATCGACAGCTTGCCGGGCAGGAACAGATCGTCGGAATCGAGAAAGGCGATATACCGGCCGTCCGCCGCCAATATGCCATGGTTGCGCGCCGCGCCGCCGCCGGCATTGTCCTGCCGGATATAGCGTATACGCGGGTCGCCGATCGCGTCGATCACCGGGCGGGGATCGTCTTTCGACCCGTCGTCGATCACGACGATCTCGAAATCCTGCCAATCCTGCGCCAGCACCGACCGGATCGTGTCGCCGACGATCGCCGCCCGGTTATAGAGCGGGATGACGATGGAGAAGAAGGGGCGGTCGCCCGGATGCGCCGCATCGCTCATGCGCCATGCACCTTTCGATATTCCTCATAATGAAAGCCAGCGAGGCCGGCGATCTTGCCGGCCGCGCGATAGAGACGGCCAAGCCGTTGAACCCGTTTGCCCCGGTCGAGCGTGAGCACAGCGCCCAGCGCGCCGGAGGCCGCGCCGCCCAGGATGCGTGGCGTTTCGCCCAGCAGCGCGCGCACCCGCCCTTTGTGAAAGCGTTCGACCATCATGTCGGTCATGCCGATACGATAGCCGCGCATCAGCAGCCATTTCGCCGTCACCCGGCTGGCGGGGATCAGCTCGGTGACGACCGCCTCCTCCGACCAGGCGAAACGGTGGCCGGCCCGTTGCATCCGGGAAAAAAGCTGCTTGTCCGACCCACCGGTCAGCGCCATGCGCTCGTCGAAGGGGGCGGCCCCCATGGCACGTAGCGCCGGGGCGGCGATCAGGACATTGGCGGTGCTGTCGACCAGTTCGACCGGTCCGGACTGGCCGCGCTTCTTGGGCTGGAGCAGGGGATGGGGTGCGGCCCAGGCGGGGACGGGCGCGTCCATTTCCCGCAGCACCGCGCCGCCGACCACATCGGCATTCCATTGCCGGGCGGTGGCGACCATCGCCTCGATCCAGCGGGGGGAGGCCGCCTCGTCATCGTCCAGCATGGCAAGATGCGTCACGGCCGGATCGCCAAGGGCCTGCGCGACCAGCGCGTTGCGGACGCGCGGTATGCCGCGTTCCTCGACCAATATGGCGCGGATCGGCCAGCGATAGCCCTGAGTCGCGACCCGTTCGACCACGGCCATGCCTTCCTGGCGGGAGGCGTCATTGTCCGCGATCAGTATCTCCAATTGGAGCCTGCTGTCCTGCCGTGCGATGGATTCGAGCGTGCGCAGCAATCCCTGGGGCCGGTTGCAGGTCGCGATGCCGATGAGGATTTTATCCATGGGTGGCCTCCTCATTGCGTGAGAGATAACGCCGGTTCCAGGCGGTCTGGGGCCGCGCCTTGAAGGTGGCGTGCGCGGTCGCGACAGCCGCGAGGAAGATCACCCAGACCTGGCGATCCTTGTCGAAGAAGGAGGTTTCCAGCAGATTCTGGTACATGACGAAAACCCATATGGCGAAGGCCGGCACCATCAGATGCTGGTTCTCGCGGGTGGACCCCGTCAGGAACCAGTAGGCCGGCAGGGCAAGGAAGCTTATCAGCAGCATGATGAGGCCGAGCGGCCCGGTCGTGACCCAGATTTCCAGATAGCCATTATGCGAATGGGCAGTCAGCATCTGGAATGCCTGGTTCAGATAATCATGCGCGGGCGATTGGGCGCCGACCTGCCAGAAGCCGCCGAAACCGGCGCCCAGGAACGGGTGATCGGCCAGATAGTCGAACACCACGCGCCAGATCGACACGCGCCCGGTAAAGGCGGTGGGATCGGCGAACAGCCGCTCGATCGTCGGCTGATAGGCGACGTACAGCCCCAGGAAGCCGACCATGCCGAAGGCCAGCATCAGCAGCAGGATAGCGCGCTTCTGCGTATTGCCGCTGAGCGCGCGATAGACGTTGCTGATCGCCAACATGCCCACGCACAATGCCAGCGACGTTTTGCTCTTCGTCCCGATCACGAAGACGAAGGCCATGACGGCAAAGAGCGCATAATAATATTTCCGCCGGTCGATCCACGCATTGCCGCAGACGATGAAGGTCAGCGCCATGACGGCGCCCGCGATATTCTTGTGGAAGAAAAAGCCGCGCCACGCGCCGATCAGCGCCTTGTCGCTTTCGGTCGGGGGGTGGACGGCGGCCGACGTCAACGGCAACGAAATCCAGCAGATGAGCAGCGATGTGATCAGCGCCGCCCGCAGCGCGTCGAACAGTCGCTGCGGCCCGATCAGGGACAGGGCGCAGAAGGTGATGTAGATCACGATCAACTGCTGCATCGCCCGCTTGAACGATACGAAGGGATCGACGCCCCAGGCGCAGGTGATGAAGAACCAGACCAGCATGACGGCCAGTGGCCAGAAGCTGAATTTATACCGCAGCGGTTGTTTGCGCAGGATCTGCACCGCCGTCAGCAGTAGCGCGAAGCCGATGAACAGCGCTTGCTTGAAGATGTCCGAGCCGTCGCTGTCCTGCGCCATCGCCACCAGTTCGTCCTGCGTGCGCGTGGCGAAGGGTTGCTGGCCGATGAAGACCAGCATCAGGAAGATGAAGTAGAAGATCTGCGCGACCCAGACCAGGCGTTCGCTTCCATTGTCCGTTGATGTGGCGGCGGGCGCGTAGCCGATGCGGTGCCAGCTTGTGGCCATGGATCAGCCCTCCACCCGCTGGGTCCGGCGCCACTGGCGGTCGAGCCGCCAGATGCCGAGCATCATCACAAGCTGTGAAAGCACCACGCCGCCGATCGACAGCACCGGATCGGCGCCCAGAACGATCAGCAGCGTCACCGCGACGACGCCGACGCCGCAACTGCGCAGGCTCTGCGCGGCCAGCGGGCGGAAGGCGCGGCGCGCCTGCGTCATCACGCTCATCGGCGTCTGCACGCATTGGACCAGCGAGAGCAGGGCGCACAATGCTACCGCGATGATGACAGCGCGATGGTCGAGCGTGGGCTTGAGGATCAGGCCGGGAAAGACTTCCAGAACGATCGCCGCCACAACGCAGGTGCCCAGCCAGAGCAGGATCAGCGCGGCCAGGAACATGCGTTCGGACTTGATCGCCGCGTCATGATCGCCGCGCGCTACGGCGCGGGTCATGCGCGGCCGTTCCAACTGGGTCAGTGCGGTGATGCAGACATTGACCGGGCGGAAGAACAACATACCCACCGCGATCGGAGCGAAGGCGGTCGGGCCGGCGAGCAACGTCACGATATAACTGTGCGAATTGGAGGTCGCCTCGGTCGACAGCACGCCCACCAGCGTCCAGGCGGATTGTTCGCGCCATACCGGGCGATAGGCGCTGAGCGCGCGGCCCGGACTCATCGCGCCATGGCGGCGCAGGAAGGCAAGGCCGAAGGGCAGCATCCCGATCAGGCTGGCCGCCACCAGCATCGCGCCGATGGCTGGCAGGCTGGCCCCGGTGCGCATCGCGACGATCAGCCCGATGATGATCGTTCCAGCATAGGCAAGATCGGATCGCGCCGCGCGCATCGGCGCGTGATGGGCATAGGCGTTGGACCGGCCGAACCAGCGGATCAGCGAAAATGTGCCCGCCAGCCCGAACAGCAAGGCTGCAAGGGGAGAGGCGGTGGCCCAGGCGATGGCGGCGCAGATCAGCCCCTGGCTCGCCGCCAGCAGCAGATTGACCGGAAAGAAGAAGTCGAAGCGGCGCGCATCCGCATCCTCGCCCTGGTTGACGGCGATCGTATAGGGCGTGGACACCAGCGCGTTGGACAGGCTGTAACCGAACTGGATGATGACCAGCAGGAACGCCAGCGTACCGATCGCCGTTGTCCCCAGATGGTGAATGGAGAAAAGCTGGACGGCCAGATGACTGACCGACACGATCGCTGACGACAGGCTGGCCAGACCGAAGCGGCCGAGCACGCTGCCCAGACGCTGGATCCGGCCCGCCGCCGGGCGATCTTCAGCGATCTGGGCTTCAGCCATGGCGATGTTTCCAGATCAGCCAGAGCGCATGGGGATTGGTGGTGAGGTAGCGCCAGGCAAGCTGGCGCGGGCGTGTCACCATGCGGTGCAGCCATTCCAGCCCGGATTTCTGCATCCACATCGGCGCGCGCGGATAATCGCCGGTCACATAGTTGAACAGCCCGCCGCAAGTGACGATCCACCCCGCCTTGATGCGGTGGCGATTGCGCACGCAGAAGGCCTGCTCGCGCGGCTTGCCGGTGCCGACCCACAGCACATCCGGCGCGGCCGCGTTGATCGCGTCGATCACCGCATCCTCGTCCTGGGTCGTCCAATAACCGTTGCGCCGCCCGGCCAGTTGCAGCCCCGGCGCCATGGCGGTGATCCGCTGCGCGCATTCGGCGTTCACCGCCTCCGTGCCGCCCAGCAGATAATAGCGGGCGCCCGAAGCTGCCGCCGGTTTCAGACTGTCGATGAACATGTCGGTGGTGCTCGACCGGTCGGCGATCACCGGCCCCTTGAGCCAGCGCGATGCTGCCACCACGACCTGTCCGTCGGCATGGATCAGGTCCGCCTGCGCCAGGTCGGCGCGGAAGGCCGGGTCGCTGGCATTCATCGACAGGCCCTGGCCGTTGCAGTCGAACACCAGCCAGGCAGGCTGGTCGAGCGACCGGCGCAGCGGCGCTTCCAGCACCATCTTGTCGATCAGGCCCTGGAGCGACAGGGTCGAAACAGGGATGCCGCCCACATGCGCGACGAAGGGTTCCGGCCGCGCCCCTTCGGGCCAGGGCAGCGGATTGCCAACAGTCAGGTCGTTCATGCGATCACCGTCCCGGCGATAGGCACGCTATGGCGGTCGAGATCGTCGATGACGCGGCGCATGTCGGCGATGGCGGTGTCCCCGCGCCGCACGATCAAAGTCACCGCGTCGAAGCCGGAGAGGATGCTGCCATAGGGCGTCTGCTCGCCCTTGCGCTGGGCCAGGTAGAAAAGCATCGTCATGTCCTTGAGGCCCCAGCCACTGGCGGTTTCAGCCAGCGGCCCGCGCGTCACCAGGCTGGATGCGCTGCCCGATGCGCGGCCTGCGGTCATCAGCCACAGCCCTTCGACCGGGGTCTTGGCGGCGGGCAGCAGCGCGGCGCTGCCGATGAGTTGTTCGGCCAGGCCCGCCTTGTTGGCGACGCGGAACAGCCGGTCGAGCGAGGGGCGGTCCATGTCGACATCGACCGCCATGGTCGGCCCGTCCATCTGCGCCATGACGACGGCAAGGTTGGCGGCCATGATCGCGCCTTCGTCGCCTGCCTCAATCGACAGCACGGCCAGCTTGAGCGCGGCCGGATCGCCATTTCTGGCGATGGCCCGCATCTTGGATCGGATGGTGCGGATCTTGACCGCATAGGGATCGGCCGGGTCGAATGCGGCGGCGACCAGCGGGTCGATGCGCGGATCGCCTACCGGTAGCAGGGCGAAACCGCCCTGCAGCGCGGCCAGCATGGCGGCGTCTTCACTGTCCAGCAGCCCCAGGTCGACGGCCGCGTCATGCAGCGCTAGGCCTTCGGTGCGGGCATGGGCCTCGATCCGCGCGACATCGGCTTCGGCCAGGAAGCCATGCTCCACCGCGAGCCGGGCAAAGCCCTTGCTGTCGCGGGTGCGGGGGCGAGAGGCGGCGACGCCGCCAGGGGTCAACTGCGGCGGGGCACCCGCCGTGGAACGCAGTCTCATGCGGCCTCTTTCTGCTTGAAGAACCAGCCGGCCCGAACCGGGATGGGCTTGAGTTCGGTGATGACATCGACTTCGGTGGCACGGGCGACGCCGGCGGCGGAACGGACACGGGGATGGACGATCTCCATCAGGATCACCGCGGCCACGCCGCCGACCAGGCCCAGCGCCATGCCCGCCACCAGCCACAGCATGATATTCGGCTTGGCGGGCAGCAGGGGCACGGTCGCCTCGTCCAGCGGGCTGGCGTTGGGCTGGGAGATCTGGCTCTTGAGCACCGCTTCGTTGAAGCGCTGGCGCACCGTGTCATAGGTCTGTCGCGCGGCATCCACGTCGCGCTGAAGCACCATCAACTGGTCCTGCACGCCCGACATGCGGATCATGCGATCTTCCTGGCCCGCCATGTTGGATTTGAGGTCGCCCTCACGCCGGTTGGCCGCCACGCTGTTGGCGCTGACCGCGCCGGCCTGGCTGGCTCGCGCCGCCGCCAGCTTCGACTGAAGCTCGGATAGCTGGGCATCGGCCGCCGCCATGGTCGGGTGGTTGGGACCAAGCGTCTTTTGCAGTTCGGACACCTTGGCCGACTGTTCCGCGACTTGCTCCTGCAAATTCTGGACGATCAGCGATCCTTCGATGTCGGACACGCTGCCCGCGCCGGCTTTCGACCGGGCGGCGGCGGCTTCCGCCTGCGCCTGGGTCAACTGATAGGACATGTTCTTCATCTTCTCGGCTTCAAGGTCCATGCGGTTGATGCCGATGATGTCATGCGCCCGCTGGAAGTCGGACAGCTTCTTCTGCGCCAGCTCGTACCGGTGGCGCACTTCCTCCGTCTGCTCGTCGAACCATTTGGCTGATCCGCGCGCCGGGGACGCCCGCAATTCCACCTGTTCGCGCATGTAGGTCCTGGCGATCAGATTGGCGACCTTGGCCGCGACCTGTGGATCGGGGTCCAGATACTGTATCTGCAACACATTGCTCTGACGCCCTGTGGTGACGATCATGTTCTTGCTCACCTGCGTGGCGGCCTGTTGCAGCCTGGCGTCGGCGGGCAGTTCGGCAGGCAGGGCGTCGACGAAGCCCGATTCCTTGGCGACAGCGTTCATGACCTTGGCGCTGCGGATGATGTCGGTCTGGGTGCCCAGGATGGAATCCGTGTCCGGCCGCACGCCCTGCGCCGTATTGGTATCCGTCGGATCGGTCTGCGACAGGTCGAGCAGCAGCGACGTCGTACCCAAATATTGGCGCGGCTGCATGAAGGCGGCGGCCGCAACCAGCAGAAACAGGATGCCGCCGATCATCGCGGCGATGCGCCAGCGCGCCTGGAGCGCGGCCAGCAAATCGATGGGGTTCATGCTCATAGCCCGTCTACTCCTCGCAGCAATGTGCGCATTTCTTCGGCCAGTGATATTTCGGACGGTGCGGCCGGCACCGGCTGCTTGGCCATCAACAGCAGGAATTGCGGGGCCAGCGTGTCCTCGAACATCCACAATTCGCCATTGGGCGTGGCGACCAGCGCGGGTTGCAACCGCGCCATGGCGTCGCGCGCCTGGCCTTCGTTGATCGACCCGCCGCCCAGCACTTCATGACCCAGGCGCACCAGCCGTTCGTAGGAAATGGCCGACATCTGCGCCCCGACCACGGCGGCCAGCCCGATCATGCGGCGGCTGGCGCCCGCTTCCGACAGGATGCGACGGAACAGCGCATGGGTGGCGTCGCTCATTTCCGCCCAGCCGGTCAGCGCATCGGCCAGTCCCTGTTCTGCGTCGGCCAGCGTCACCTGCTCGCGTCCCGCCGCCTCCGTGATGAGGGCGGCGTGCATCCCGAACAGGCGCGCATGATAGGGTGATCCCATGGCTGCGCTCGCCAGCGCCTCCATGGCGTCGCCCGCTATCGTCAGGCGCGCATTGGCGGCGCAGCTTGCCAGCAGCCGTTCCAACTGGGGGCGGGGGATGGGCATCACCCGCTGCGGCACCAGATGGCGGCGTAAGGAGGGGTGGGCCGCGATCAGCCCGTCAATGTCGCTGGCAATGCCCACCAGCACCACCTGCACCGGCGAATGAATGTCGGTCAGCAGCTTGAGCAGCGTCGCGACGTCCAGCTTGGCATTGTCGGACTGAACCCGGTCATATTCGTCGATGATGAGGATGGCGCGTTCGCGCACCTCCTCGACCAGCAGCGCGGCGAGGCGCGCGACGTCCAGCCGCTCGCCCAGCATCGTCTGCAACCGCTCGCGCCCGGCCGTGCTCATCGGCAATTCGGTCAGGAAAGGACGGAACAGCGCGTCGAAGTCCGATTCCCCGCTCGCCGAAGCGTACAGCGCGATACAGCCCGCTTCATCGGCCAGGTCGCCGAACACGCGCGCCAGCGACGTCTTGCCCGACCCGCGCGTGCCGAACACCACGGCATGTTTGCGCTGCACGACGATCGCCTCGACCAGCTTTTCCAGCTCGCTGTTGCGGCCGGCCAGGCCATGGCGGTCCGTCACCGGCATGGCCGTGCTGAAGGCGGCATAGATGCTGTCGCGGCGCAGGCTGATCGGCCGGATCGGCGCTGCCATGGCGCTGATCGACAGGGACAGCGGTTGGGCGCGCACCTCCTCCCCACCCGAAGGATCGTGGCGGAAACCGGGCAGCGCACGGCTGTCCGGCTGCGGGGCCGCCTCGTCGGGGATGGGTTGGTCGTCGCGCCGCTGCGCATTGCCGCGGGCGGAGGAGAAGAAGCGACTCAGCAGGCCGGGGCGCTCTTCGAAAAATCCTTGATCGATCGCGGTCAAAACAGCTTCTCCCGGATGATGAGGACGTCTTCAGGCTGGACCGGATCGTCCAGATTGGCCTGGATTTCCTTGCCCGCCCGGCGAACCATGATGCGCTTGGTCGAACCGGCCAACGTCGGTCCACCTGCCAGCGCCAGCGCCTGGCGGAAGCTTTGTCCCGGCGCGTAGGAGAAAGCGCCTGCCTGCTGCACCTGGCCGTAGACGTAGATTTTCTCGGCCGGGGGCACGAACAATATGTCGCCTGGCTTGAGTGGCCGGTTGGCTCCCGCCGACATGTCGGCCAGCGAGATGCGCACCGGCCCGCCGCCATCGGCTGGAGTCAGGATGACGGCATTGGCGCCGTCCTTGCTTGACCCGCCCGCCTTGGCCAGCATCGACGCGACCGTATAGGACCGGTCGAGCGGATAATTGCCCGCCTGCGGTACATTGCCCAGCACGGTCACGAACCGGCTGACATAATTGCTGACTTCGACGCTGACCGACGGCTTGGTCAGGTAGCCGCCATTGGCATAGCCGTTGGCGATGTCCTGCGCGAGTTGCGTCGAACTCTTGCCGGTCGCCCGGACTGCGCCGATCAGTGCGAGCAGGACGGTGCCGTCGGCCTTGACGCGGGTGGTGGTGGACAGGTCCGGCTGGCCGAAGATGGCGATTTTCACCTCATCGTCCGCGCCGAGCAGATAGCCGGCGTCGGCCGCAGGTTGTTGCGCAGCGGTGGTGGCGACGGCGCTGCTGGCCGGGGTCGGCCCCGCCGCTGGCCCTGTTGCTGTCTGGGCGATGGCTCCCCCCACCGGTAGCGCGATCAAGATCGCGGCCTGGAGGATGGTCAGGGTTTTGGCTGTTCTCACAGGTCGGGACTCCCTGGCTGAATCAATATTTCATGGTCGCGCCCAGCGTCACTTGCGTGCCGCTGAACTGGGAAATGTCGGTGTCGGTCCGGCGTCGATAATGTTGCGCGTCGAGCGTCAGTGCGAAGCGGTCGGACAATTTGCGGCTCAATATCGCGCCCAGCCGCTGGTTGCGGTCGGCCGTGATCGTATAGGGGCGCAGCGCAGCGTCCTGCCGGAACGTCCGCCGTTCCCATTCGGCATAGAGACCCGCCGATGTCAGTTCGGAAATGGCGAACTCGCCCTGCACGCGATAGCTGGTCTCGATGGCGAATCCGGCGGCGATCAGGCTGTCGTTGGTGATGCCCCGCTGGGTCGTGGCGGTGAGCTTCAGGCGCGGAATGGCGCTGGTCGACAGGCTGACCTTCCAGCCCAGCCCGTCATAGCTGCCGACTGCCGCGGAATCGCTGTCGACGTTCAGCCAGCGCAGGTCGGCGTCGATCTGGGTCAGTGGCGACACCGATCGTTCGAAATGCAGACCCCAACTGTTGATCCGGTTCTCGATCCCCAGCGTATCGCGCTTGCTGTTGACCCGCTCATAATAAGCGGTGAGCGTGCCCAGGCTGGGCTTGTTGAAGCCGACGCCGCCCAGGAAGCTGTCGCTGGTCTGGTCGGCATAGTCGAACCGGTTCGCGTTGCGCGTCAGGTCATGGCTGTAGGCGGCGACGGGAAACAGGCCCGGCCGCTCGCAAGTGAACTTCGCCCCGAACGAAGTGAAGCGCTGGAGATTTTCGGTCGCGCTGTTGAGGTCGCCATAATCGGCGCGCTGTTGCAGGTAGGAGGCGCGTGGCGTGACCAGGCAGGTGGCGCCGAAACGAATATTGGCCTTCGCCTCGGTGTCGATCCGCAGCTTGCTGCGCTGCTCTTCGGACAGGAAGCGATCATAGCCGATCTTGCCGCGCAGCAATATGTCATGCCGCCCGATCGGCCGGCCGAAGGTCGCTTCGATCGATGGCGTGACGATCAGGTCGCTTTTCGGATTATCGACCGCATCGTCGACGCGATAGACATTGTCGTCATAGAGGAAATCGAGTCCCGCCGTCAGATGAAAGCCATAGTCGGCCAGGCGCGGATCTTCTGTCGCGCGGCGCGGGGTGGAGGGTGCGCCATCTTCCTGCGCATATGCAGCAAAAGGCGTGGCGGCGAGGAGCGCAGCCGTACCGATCGCGGCGCGCATGAAGCACGGCCGACGCGGCCTGACGTTTATCCCAGGCGCACGAAAACCCCTCCGCAAATGCGGACGATATAATTCAATCAAAAACAGAAACCCTTGTTGCGTTGCAGCAATAGAGCCATGCTAGCGGCGTTTACATCCCGTGCACACTCGGCGAGATGCAGTTGGTCGCAGCAAAACAACGCTTCGGATTGTCCGAAATGCGCGGCTTACAGGCTGGAGCCTGCAAGGTCGTTCTTGTTAATCTGGCAGCAAGCTAAAGCTCGCGAATCCGGGCTAGAAAATCATCCAGCCGATTGCGGCGACGGTCGCCAACAAAGCGGCGATTCCGGCCCAGCGTGAGACGAACTGAACGAGATTTTCGAGACGGTCGGCAAGGAGCGGGGCGCCAGGCTGGGCAGCTATGTGCGTCGGCGAATCCAATTTGCTGATCGATCGGGCTGCGATGGTCGCAGCCGATTTGTGGTTCCGCATAAAATCTAAATCCCGCCCGCTCTTTCTGCGGACGGGATTACCGGATCAAAGTTAACGAAAGATGCGCAGGCGGGGCGGCGGGGCAACGGTTCGTCGCATTCGTCCCACCCCGATCATAGGGCCAATCAATAGGCGTTGCGGTGGACCAGGACGTTGAGCGTGCCCACCAGGATGCCGATGTCACGCATCAGGCTCCAGCCGTGCAGATATTCCAGGTCCGCCTCGACCCGGTTCAATATGTCGCGGCGGGTCTCGGTCGCGCCGCGGAAGCCGCGAATCTGCGCCAGGCCGGTGATGCCGGGCTTCAATGCATGGCGGTGCCAATATTGGCGGTCGACCTGCCAGAAAAGCTGGTCTTCCGCTGTCGATCCCAGGGCGTGGGGGCGCGGGCCGACCAGGCTCATCTCGCCCATCAGCACATTGATGAGCTGGGGCAGCTCGTCGATGCTGGTCTTGCGGATGAAGGCGCCGACGCGGGTGATGCGGTCGTCGTCGCGCCGGGTGGATGTGGCGCCATCCATGCCGATCTGGTTCACGCGCATGCTGCGGAACTTGAGGATGTGGAAAATGCGGTTGCCGCGTCCGATCCGTTCCTGACGGAAGAAGACCGGGCCGGGCGAGTCGAGCTTGATGAGGATGGCCACCACCGCCATCAGCGGCGCGAGCAGGATCAGCACCGGCACGGTCAGGGCGATGTCCAGCAACCGCTTCTTTGCCCGGTTGGCCAGATTCAGAGGCCCGCGCGCCACCACCAGGGTCGGCACGCCGCGACAGCTCTGGACGGCGAGCGGCGCCATCGAATCGAGGTCGGGCACGATGATTTCGCCAATGATGTTGCCGCCCTTGAGCATCTGCGCCCAATCGTCCTTGCGGTCGACGGCCGAGGCGATGACCACCCGGTCGAACTCTTCCAGGATGATGCCCAGCCGGTGCAGCATGTAGGGATCGTCTAGGTCCGGGCGCAGGCCGGCCGCGTCCGCTTCGACCACCGTCATCCCGTCGACATGATCGGGTATCACGCCGCCGTCGACGATCAGCAACTGGGCGAACAGCCCGTCGCCGAAATGACGCCGAACCGCCTGCACCATCATCGTCCGTTGCAGCATGATGAGCGCGGCGCTGCACAGGATGCCCGACGCTACGCCCAGGCGCGACAGATCGTCCGTCGCCTTCAGCGAGAAGACGACCAGCAGGAAGATGAGCAGCGTGCCGGCCAGCGCCATGATCGCGCTGCGGCAAGTGGCGGTGATGCCGGTCAGGCAGCGCGGGTTGAACGCCTGATTATGGAAGGCAAGGACGCCATAGACGATCATCCCGCCAGTCAGCGGTTGCCACAACGGGTTCGTCAGCACCGGCAGGCCCGCGACCTTCAGCCCCACCGCAAAGCCTGTGGCCAGCGCCAGCATGTCCGCGACAAGCAGCAGCAGGCACAGGATCAGCCGTATGTTCCGCAGGCTGGCTGCGGTGGCGGGCTGAAAGCGAGGAATATCTTTGATCGCCAGATCGATTTTCGACATCTGCAACCCTTTTCGCGTCATGACGTCACGCCCCGCACCATGCTGCCATGGCCGTTCGGTGATCAGGACATCCACTACGCTTTGGTTTGTGTTGATTTATGTTGCGCAGCAGCACGCCACAATAAACGGGCGCTGGCAATCGGTAGAAAGGCACGAAGACAGGCTTTTTCGACGACCTGAGCGGCGTCGTGGACATGTTGCCCCAAAGTTACGACGATCCGAGCGCGCCCACCGCTGCGCTGCGGGAGAAATGAACAGAAACAAAAGCCGTATCGCGGTCAGACCCGAATCAGCGGACGATCCACCAGCCGATCAGCAGGACCGTACCGATCAGGACCGCCGGACCCGCCCAGCGGGACAGATGCTGGACGGCCCGCTCGTAGATCGGCGTGCGATCGGTGGAAGGTGCAGTGAGGCGACCGCTGATCCGCGACAGCGGATCATGTCGGGGCGATGCGGGCTTTACGCCGCTGTCGCCAATCCTCTCCCTCGGTTCGGCCGGAAGACCTGTCATATCCGCTTTCTGTTTTCGACTCGCGGCCCATCGGCCATTTGATTCCAGCCTGTATCAGCCGTCGTCAGGATACAGGTTTTGCGGGCCGATAGCCAGTTATTGCCGAAGAAGATCGTGAAGGGGGCGTGACCCCGATCGCTACAGCCATTTGAGCTTCTTGAAACGTATGTAGAGCAGGGTGCACACCACCGCGATCACGCTCAGAACCACCGGATAACCGAAGAGAGTCTTGAGTTCGGGCATATGCTCGAAATTCATGCCATATATGCCGGCGATCGCGGTCGGCACCGCCAGGATCGCGGCCCAGGCGGCGAGTTGGCGGGTAATGTCCCCGGTGCGCTGCTGTTCGAGCAGGTTGGAGGATTCGAACACGCTGTTCAGCACCTCGCGCAGATCGTCCACCATGGTCTGGACGCGGCGCACATGGTCGCGCACGTCGCTGAAATAGGGGCGCGCCTCCGCATCGATGCAGGGCAGGTCCAGCTTGACGAATTTGGTGGCGACTTCCTGCATCGGCCCAAGGATGCGCTGGAACCGGATCAACTGGCGGCGCAGGTTGAAGATGCGCGTGATTTCATCGCGGCCAAGGAAGTGATCGATGACCTGCTGCTCCATCGTCAGCACCTCATCCTCAATCCTCTCGATGATCGGCAGATAGCCGTCGACGACGAAATCGAGGATAGCGTGGAGCACATAATCCACCCCTTGCGTCAGGCGGGACGGCACAGCCTCCAGCTCCTTGCGCAGGGTGAGATGGGCACGGGCCGATCCGTGACGGACGCTGATGATATGGCCATGGCCGACGAAGATCGCGGTTTCGCCATAGCAGATGGCGTCCCCTTCGACATGGGCGGTGCGGGCGACGATGAACAACTGATCGCCATAGATGTCGACCTTGGGCAACTGGTTGGCGTTGAGGGCATCTTCCACCGCGAGGGGGTGCAGATCATAGGCTTTGGCCAGCGTCTGCATCTCCTCCACGGTCGGGTCGGCGACGCCGATCCAGACGAACTCGGACTTGTCCTCGCTGGGTGCGACTCGCTCGTCGATCGAAACCGTCCGCACGCGCTGGCCCGCGCGGTAGAGATAAGCGGCAATGACTGTCATATTCGCTTCTGTTTCCTAGCTGTTTCCGTCGATTAGCAGAAGCTGGCGGCTCCGTCTCATTTGACTGCATTTGGCCGCATCGCTGCTTCCGCTCATATGATTTTTGCCAAAGGGGGTGGCGCCTGACTTCGGCCTGACATAGTTCGGGCAGAGAAAGGGGCGCAAGACGAAGCGCGTTGTACAGGCTGGAGAGGGCCGGCAGCGCGCACGACCGGAGCCTGACACTTGACCATAATGACAATCGATTTCGAGGCATCCTGCCTGCCCCGCCACGGACGTTCCTTCCCGATTGAGGTGGGTATCGCGGGCGACGGGATCGCGCGGAGTTGGCTGATCCGGCCGCATAAGAGCTGGGCCGGCTGGGACTGGACGGCGGAGGCGGAGGCGCTTCATGGTCTGAGTCGCGCGCGGATCGAGGCGGAAGGGCGGCCGGTCGAGACCGTGCTGGCGGAGCTGAGCTTTGCGGTGCAGGGCCGGCGGGTCATCGCCGACAGCCTGATCGATCAATATTGGCTCGACACGCTGGCGCAGGCGGTGTGTACGCCGACACCATTTCGGATCGAACATGTCGCAACCCTGTTCGACGAACAGGGCGCGGACGAGGCGCGGATCGCCGCGGCGGTCGTTCATGCCGACAGCCAGGGTGCAGTGCGGCATCGGGCGGCGGGTGACGCATTGTGGCTGGCGGCGCTGGTCGCGCATGTCGCGGGGCTGGCGCAGCCCCAGCCGGTTTTGCTCGCGGCGCAATGAGGCGCAGATAATTGCGCTAGCAATGATTTGTTACGTTCGGCCAATTACGTAGACATTCATCGGACCTACACCCGACGCAATCACCCGGTCGTTCCGGCCGGGCGCAAAGGAGTGCGTCCATGTTCCTCATAGTTGCATCGCAGTTCGTGGCCGCCATGGCCGCCGCCGTCACCCCCGTCCACAGCGCCGAAATCAGCCATGGTGCGCGGGTCTATACCGCCAGCTATCATGCCCAGCCGGCCGTCAGCCTGCGTGAAGTCGAACCGCGCTTCGCCAATCGCGGCGCGATCCCGGTGTGCCGCTGGCAGGCCGACCTGACCGTCAATCGCGCGGTTGCCGCGCAGGGCCATGCCGTACCTGCCTTCGGCAAGGCGATCCACCGCTTCGCCCCGCTTTCGGGCAGCTATGCGGGTAGCTGCACCGCCGCGCGCAGCCAGATCGACGCGGAAGTCGCCCGCTATTCGAAGGCCAAGTCAGCCGAAGCCGTGGCGGTTGCGCAGCAGGATCGCGCCGTGCTGATGAACGAACTGGACGGTGTACGTACGCTGACCATGCAGGGCGCCAAGTAGAGCGGATGAATCCGCCGCTGGTCCTGATCGCTGAAACCCAGCAGGATTTGCGACATAATGTCCGCGAATTTCTGGAGCAGAGCGGGTTTCGCGCGCTTCCTGCCGTTTCCGCGCACGATATCTTCAATGCCCTGACCAGTGCGCCGGTCGGCGTCGTCGTCCTGGACGCGGCGCTGCGTGGCTCGGATGGTCTCGATCTGTGCCGGGACGTGCGCGAACGCAGCGACGTGCCGATCATCCTGGTCGGCGCCAACAGTTCGGAGGTCGACCGGGTGGTCGGGCTGGAACTGGGCGCCGACGACTATATGGCCAAGCCCTATTCCGCGCGCGAACTCGCCGCCCGCCTGCGCGCGGTGCTGCGCCGGGGGCGGGGGGAACGGGCGCTGGGGCTGCGCCGGCAGACCCAGGCGGTCTTCGATGGCTGGGTGGTCGATTTCGCCCGGCGCGAGATTAGCGATCCGCGGGGCCAGCCGGTGGAACTGACTGCCGCGGAATTTGCGCTGCTGGCGGTGCTTCTCGATCATCCTCAGGCGGTCATTGCGCGCGCCCGGCTGATGGAACTGGCCGGCGTCCGCGATACGCCCTCGTCCGACCGCAGCATCGACGTGCTGGTCAGCCGCCTCCGCCGCAAGCTGGGGAAAAGCGGCCGGTCCGCACCGATCGTTACGGTGCGGGGGGTCGGCTATATGTTCAGCGCGGTCGTGGATCGGCGCTGAGCGCCCGTTTTCTGCGCCGATCCGCGCATTTCAGCGGCTCGGCGCGGCGAGGGCACGCTTCAATAGCCAGACATGTTATTTAACAAACCCGCTGCGCTGCAGCAAAGTCGCTTCCCTATCCTTCACATTACGCCGACCTCCCCCCTGGGCCGGCAACGCCATAGAAAGAAGAGGATAGTCTCCATGAACGAGCTTATCGGTCGCGTATTCAGTTTCGAGACCAAGGTCTTCCCGAACGAAAGCGCGCTCTACAACCAGTTGGCAAGCGATGGGCAGAGCCCCAAGGCGCTGATGATCTCGTGCGCCGACTCCCGCATCGTGCCTGAACATATCATGCAGGCGGCGCCGGGCGATCTGTTCGTCTGCCGTAACGCTGGCAACATCGTCCCTCCGCACGCCACCCAGAATGGCGGCGTCACCTCCACCGTCGAATATGCGGTGATGGTCCTGGGCGTGCGCGACATCATCGTGTGCGGCCATAGCGACTGCGGTGCGATGAAGGCGCTGTCCACGAATGCCGATCTTACCGCGATGCCCAATGTTGCTGCCTGGCTGCGTCACAGCCACGCCGCGCAACAGGTTTGCCGCGAAAGCTACCCCGATGATCTGAGCGACGTGGAAAAGCTGCGCAACATGGCGCTGGAAAATGTCGTCGCCCAGCTCGCCCATCTGCGCACGCATCCGTCGGTCGCGTCGGGGATCGCCCGGGGCGATATCGCGCTGCACGGCTGGTATGTCGACATCCATGCCGGTCAGGTGCTCGGCTTGGATGGCGAAACCGGCCGCTTCTCACCCCTGCGTGAAGGCCAACCGATGCCGATCGCACTTCCCCACGGCCGTCGCCTCGCCGGCGAAACGGTCTATGCCCAAGCGGCGGAGTAAATAATGTTGAAGGCTCTTTCCGGCGGTAATTTCGGCCGCGATTTTACGGCGTCCATCGTCGTCTTCCTGGTGGCGATGCCGCTCTGTATGGGCATCGCCGTGGCTTCCGGCGTGCCACCGGAAAGGGGCCTCATCACCGGCATCATCGGTGGTATCGTCGTCGGCGTGCTCGCGGGTTCGCCCTTGCAGGTCAGCGGCCCGGCCGCTGGCCTGGCGGTCATCGTCTTTGAAATCGTGCGGCAACAGGGACTGTCCGCTCTTGGCCCTATCCTGATCCTGGCCGGCGCGATCCAGGTCGTCGCGGGCCTGCTTCGGGTCGGTGGCTGGTTCCGCGCCATTTCGCCCGCCGTGGTGCATGGTATGCTCGCGGGCATCGGCGTGCTGATCGTGGTCGGCCAGTTCCATGTGCTGTTCGACGACAAGCCATTGTCGAGCGGCCTGCATAACCTGATCGCCATGCCGGGTCAGATATTGGGCCTGTCGAACGGTGACGCTGCTACGGCCTTCGCGGTGGGCCTCGTCACCATCTTCGGCATGTTGGGATGGGAAAAATTCCGTCCCGCCTCGTTGAAACTGGTGCCGGGCGCATTGGTCGGCGTGGTGCTGGCGACGCTCGTCGCCTTCACGCTTGGTCTGCAGGTGGCGCGCGTGACCGTGCCCGAATCGATCGTCGCGGCGGTCGCCTTGCCCGAAGCCGGTCTGCTGGCGCAGTTGATGAACCCTGCCGTCATCACCACCGCCTTCGCCATCGCCTTCATCGCCAGCGCAGAAACCCTGCTCTCGGCCGCTGCTGTCGACCGGATGCACGACGGCGTGCGCACCAACTATAACCGCGAACTGAGCGCGCAGGGTGTCGGCAACCTGCTCTGCGGCTTTGCCGGCGCGCTGCCGATGACGGGCGTCATCGTCCGCAGCTCGGCCAACGTGCAGGCCGGTGCCAAGACCCGCGTCTCGGCTATCCTGCACGGCGTCTGGATCCTGGGTTTCGTCGCGCTGCTGCCCTGGCTGCTGCGGGAGATCCCGATGGCGGCGCTGGCCGGCATCCTCGTCATCACCGGCGTCCGCCTGGTGAGCGTGGCCCACGTCAAGCATCTCTTCCACCTCTACGGTCCGCTTCCGGCCGTGGTGTGGGCGGCAACGCTGATCTGCGTCGTGGCGACCGACCTGCTGACCGGCGTGCTGGTGGGCATCGGCCTGTCGATGCTCGAACTGCTGCCGCACGCCAAGCGGCTGAGCCTGAAGGTCGAGGAAGAAAGCCGGGCCGACGCGCATGAAGTGGCGCTGCGCGGCACCGCCACCTTCCTCAGCCTGCCCAAGCTGTCGGCGAAGCTCGAATCGCTGCCGGCCGCCGGTCTGGTCATCCTGAATGTCGAGCGCCTCGGCCATATCGACCATACATGCGCGGAAATGCTGCGCGAATGGGTGGATCGCCGTCGCGGCGCGGGGGCGCCGGTCGAACTGTTCGGCGCAACCGGACGGATGCGTCAGCTCGTCGCCTGAACCAACCCCCTCAGATAGGCGACGTCTTGTGCCGCCGTGCCCCCTGGCACGGCGGCATTTTCTTGTTTCAATATGGAAACATAATAGCAATATTCATTGCGTGATAAGAAAAGAACCGTGCTTCCCATATCACAGCATCCCCGATCCTTTCGCAGGTGCGGGAAAACCGGTTTTCCTTCCGGGCGGGACAGCATAGTCCAAACGCATCCGCCGGCATCGAGGACGATCAACCAAAGATCTTCGGGCCGCTTCGGATGCAGGACGGAACATTCTTTCGTAAAGGGGAATGTTCATGAAATACCAAATCGCCTGTGTCGCCCTCGCGCTCCTTTCCAGCGCACCGGCATTCGCTCAGGAAGCACCAGCCAGCCCCATCACCGTTTCCGGCAGCGTCGCGCTGGTTTCCGACTATCGCTTCCGTGGCGTGTCGCAGACCGACAAGGGCATGGCGATCCAGGGCGGCATCACCGCGACTCATGAAAGCGGCGCCTATGTCGGCACCTGGGGGTCCAACCTGGCCGGCTGGGGCACTTTCGGTGGTTCCAGCATGGAACTGGACCTGTTCGCGGGCTATGCCATTCCGCTGGGCGGCGCGACGCTGGACGTCGGCCTGACCTGGTACATGTACCCGTCGGGCGCGGACAAGACCGACTTCGCCGAACCCTATGTCAAGCTGTCGAGCGAGTTCGGGCCGGTCAAGGGCCTGATCGGCGTCGCTTATGCGCCCAAGCAGGAAGCGCTGGGCAAATGGTATAATGATGCCGCCAGCATCGCGACCGGCATTCCCGACCATCCGGGCGCCAAGAAGGACAATTTCTACGTCTGGGGCGACGTGAGCGGCGCCGTTCCGAACACGCCGGTCTCGCTGAAGGCGCATCTGGGCTGGTCGAAGGGCAATAGCGGCCTTGGTCCGAACGGCACGTCGATTGCGCCCACGGGCAAATATCTCGACTGGTTGGTCGGCGCGGACGTCGCCATCCCCAGCACGCCGGTGACAGCGGGCATCGCCTATGTCGGCACCAATATCAGCCGTGGGGACGCCGCCTATCTGTGGCCCAACTTCGCGGACACCGACGGGTCTTCCATCGCGAAGGGCAAGATTGTGTTTTCCCTTTCCGCCGCTTTCTGACGGATGCGATTGCCGGGCCTGGTTCACCAGGCCCGGCTCTTGCCCGGCGAACGCTTTTCTCCGCCGTGACAAAGTGTTGCTGTTGTCGCGATCGGCGGTTTCGGAGGGGCGGCGCGGTTGACCCCCGTTCCGGCCGGCTCTATCTCCCCACCATGACATTTTGTGCGCTGACGTTCTCATGACCGCCCCGTCGATCATCCTCGTCGAAGACGATCCGCCGCTGCGCACGCTTACGGCCCGCGCACTCCAGGAACATGGCTATCAGGTCCGCCCCGCCTCTTCGGGACCGGAAATGTGGGTCGCCTTCGATGCTGGTCCGGTCGACCTGGTCGTGCTGGATGTCATGCTGCCCGGCACCAACGGCATCGACCTGTGCCGCCAGATCCGGCGCAAGAGCGACGTCCCCATCATCTTCATCAGCGCCAAGGGCAGCGAGACCGACCGTATCGTCGGGCTGGAACTGGGCGCCGACGATTATCTGCCCAAGCCCTTCGGCACGCGCGAGCTGATTGCGCGCATCCGCGCCATCCTGCGCCGTGTCGGCGTGGAGCGCGGCCCGGACGAGCATCGCGAAAGCGAGGCGCGTTTCGACGGCTGGAGCGTCAACTTCCCGCGCCGCGAGCTGCGATCGCCCACCGGTGGCATCGTTGACCTGACCGGCGCGGAGTTCGACCTGCTCGGCAGCTTCCTGAGCCATCCGCAGCGCGTCATCGCCCGCGAGCGCCTGATCGAATTGTCGCGCACCCGCATGGGTGACAGCAGCGATCGCAGCATCGACGTGCTGGTCAGCCGCCTGCGCCGCAAGCTGTCTACCAAGGACAAGGGCGCGCCGATCACCACTGTTCGCGGCGTTGGCTATATGTTCAACGCAGAGGTGAGCCGCGCTTGAGCTGGCATGTCAGGGGATCGCTGGGGCTGCTTGGGCGGCTTTTCGCGATCCTGCTGGTGACGGTCACGCTGGAATTTGCCGTCGGCACGATGATCTACGAGCGTGCCAGCCATCTTTCGTTGCAGGACGATGAGGCGCGGCGCCTGGCCGAGCATCTGGTGATCGCGCGCAAGCTGCTGGCCGAACAGCCCATCACCGAACGCCGGACGTTGGGCGTTCACCTCACCACCGACCGTTATGCCGTCCACTGGTCGCCAGCCGCGCCGCCGCCGCCGCCGCTGTCGCCCGAACTGGAGCGGATGCGGCGGCAGATTGTCATGTGGGAACCCAGCCTGGAAAAATCGGGCCTGTGGCTGCGCATCACGCCGGGCCGGCATTCGGAGATTAATGGCGGGCTGCAACTGCCGGACGGTAGCTGGCTCTATTTCGGGATGCATCATGGCGGCGGCAAATGGGCCTTCACCATCGGCCGGATGGGACTGGCGCTCATCCCGGTGCTGGCGTTGTTGCTGGCGGGCCTGTTGCTGATACGCCGGACGCTCGCGCCGCTGCGCGATCTGACCCACGCCACCCACAAGATCGGGCGCGGGGCGGAAGTCCTGGTGCCCGAAGCCGGGACCGCCGATGTACGCAACCTCATCACCGCCTTCAACGCGATGCAGGCGCGCATCCATCGCCTGATCGATGAGCGTACCGAAACGCTGGCTGCCGTCGGCCATGATCTGCGCACCCCGCTCGCCCGGCTGCAACTGCGGCTGGAGAGCGTCAAGGACTCTGAAGTGCAGGAAGCCATGGGCGGCGACCTGGAGGAAATGGGCGCGATGCTCGAATCGCTGCTCGCTTTCCTGGGGGGCGAAAAAGACCCCGAACCGTCCGTCCGCACCGACATTGCGGTCAGCATAGCGACCGTGGTCGACGCCTTTCAGGATCATGACCATGACGTCACCTATGAAGGGCCGGACCATCTGGAGATGGATGTGCGGGCCTTGTCGCTGCGCCGATCGGTGCGCAACCTCATCGAAAATGCGCTCCATTATGGCCAGCGCGCCCGCGTCTCCTTGGAGCGAAAGGGCAATGAGGTGCTGATCCGCGTCGACGATGACGGCCCCGGCATCCCGCGCGATCGGCTGGAGGAGGTGCTGCGGCCTTTCTCTCGCCTGGATGGCGCGCGGCAGCGCAACACGCGGGGACTCGGCCTGGGTCTCGCCATCGTGCAGAAAGCGGTCACGGCGGAGGGCGGTCAGCTCATCCTCGCCAATCGGCCCGACGGGGGGCTGCGCGCCGAAATCTGCCTCCACCTGCCCAAGTCGGTGGACCGGCGCTAAAAGAGAAACTGTTTGAAAATGCGCGGAAGAGCGCATTTTGAGACCGCATCGGCCGTCAAACGAGTCACGTGCCTCGATTGAAGGCCGATGCCGCAATGCGCCGAAAGACGCATTCCCGAACAAGCGCTAAAAGAGAAACTGTCCGGCCCCAAGCAAAACTCGTTTATCGTCACCCCCATGCCCAAGCTATGCCGGCTGCAATATAGGCATGAGGCGGATATGATGGCAGACGGATCGGAAGACGACCGCATCGTCGAGGGATATTGGGATTTGGATCAGCTTGTCGCGGACCTCAGCGCTGCGCGCAGCCGCTTGCGGCAGGCGCAGCAACATCATGCCGAATATGGCGCGGAGGGTTTCCCCTCGCGCGCCAACCTGGCGAAGATCATGCAGTCGCTGTGCGGCGCGCTCTTTCCGCTGCGCCTCGGCCCCAGCTTCGTGCGTCTTCATAATGAGGACGCCTATGTCGCCGAAACGCTGCAGACGGTGCTCAGCCGTCTCTACGGCCAGATCAGGCTGGAGCTTATCTACGCGCTGAGGGATGAACCCGCGCCCGTGGTCGACCGGGAAGCCGCGCGCATCATCAGCGGCTTCGCGCAGGGCTTGCCTGCCCTGCGCGTGCTGCTCGACACCGATGTCGATGCCGCCTTCCTGGGCGATCCCGCCGCGCGCAGCGTGGACGAGGTGCTGATCTGCTACCCCTCGATGCTGGCGATCATCCATCACCGGCTGGCGCACAGGCTTCACGAGCTGGGCGCGCCGCTGGTGGCGCGGATCATTTCGGAGATCGCCCATGGCAAGACCGGGATCGACATCCATCCCGGCGCGAAGATCGGCCAGTCCTTCTTCATCGACCATGGCACCGGCGTCGTCATCGGCGAAACGGCGATCGTCGGCGACCGGGTGCGCCTGTATCAGGGCGTGACGCTGGGCGCACGCAGCTTTCCGGCCGACGAGAAGGGCCAGCTTGAAAAGGCGTTGCCGCGTCACCCTATCATCGAGGATGACGTGGTCGTCTATGCCGGCGCGACAATCCTGGGGCGGATCATCGTCGGCAGCCGGTCGGTCATCGGCGGCAATGTCTGGCTGACCGACAGCGTGCCCGCGGACAGCAATGTCCGCCAGGCCAAGGCCCATTATGAAGTGACG
Source organism: Sphingobium sp. BYY-5 (assembly GCF_022758885.1). Taxonomy (NCBI): domain Bacteria; kingdom Pseudomonadati; phylum Pseudomonadota; class Alphaproteobacteria; order Sphingomonadales; family Sphingobiaceae; genus Sphingobium; species Sphingobium sp. BYY-5. Next base: position 1,764,392 of record NZ_JALEBH010000001.1, on the reverse strand, counting down.
AGCCGGGTCGAAGTCTCCGCCCCCCACCGCGTCCACGCCCTGCTGGAGAGTACGGACGGCATAGGGGAGAATATCTGAAACTCCTTCTCCCCCCTACCTTACTTCACTTCGTCATCCCCGCGAAGGCGGGGATCCATCTCCCAAGCGTGGCGCTTGGTGCAAGGCAGGGAGATGGGTTCCCGCATTCGCGGGAATGACGTGAAATGAGAGTTCGCGCGATTCCCCTGCAGGGGGATCGTTACTGCGCGCAACTATCCCCATCGCCCGCGACCAGATCCAGGCAACGCCCGTCAATCTCCCCTTTGGGCACGGGCAGGTGGATCAGCGCGGCGAGGCTAGGCATGATGTCGACCGTCTCGACACCCAGCGGCTGTTCGAAATGCCGCATTCCCTTGCGCCAGAAAAGGATCGGGACGCGGCGATCCGTGTCCCAGGGCGATCCATGGGTCGCGACCGCGCCCATCACCGCCTGTTCGGGGATCGACATGACGCGCGGCTTGAGCAGCAGCAGCAGGTCGCCCGATCGTTCGGGGTCGAAGCTGGCGCGCGCTTCCTGGATCAGGCTCCAGCTTTCCGGCGGGCCGGAGGGGGAGGGGGTGGCGGCGATCTCCGCCTTGGTGAAGACCACCTGCACCTGGGGATGGGCGCGCAGCAGCTTGAGCGTCTCGGCTTCCACGCGCGCACGCTGGGCGGCGGTCAGCCCCTTGTCGAAATAGAGGTCGCCCGCAGGGCCATCGCTCCAGATCACTTTCTTGCCGGGTAACCCCGCTTTTTCGGCGATGGCTGTGTTGAGCGCCTTGGGCGTCAGCGCCATGTCGACGCGCTGTTCCATCGGCATGGCGTTCTGGCGGTGGCGTTCGGGCAGGTCATGGCCGCCATGGTCGGCGGTCAGCACCACGACATAGTCGATCCCGTCCTTGTCCAGCCGGTCGAAGAAGGCGCCCAGTTCGGTGTCGAGCCGGTCGACCTGGATGCAGCTTTCGGTGCCTTCGGTGCCATAGGTGTGGCCGACATAGTCGGTCGCCGACAGGCCGATCGAGATGATGTCGGTCTGCGCCTGCTTGCCCAGGTCCATATTCTCGATCGCGGCGGCGGCGAAGGCCAGGGTCATGGCGTCCTGCTCAGGCGAGATACGGAAGCCCTTATAATCGCCTGCTTCGCGCGCGAAACGGCCGGTGCCGACGGTGCGGTTGCCGGCCTGCACCGGGAAATCCTTCGACACGCACTGGGCGGGCAGTTCGAAGCCGGGATTGGGCTGGGCGAGCCGCTGGGCGAAGACTTCGTTCACCTTGGCGACCAGCGGCGGGGTGGCGATGCCCTTGTAGCTGACATAGCCTTGCGCGCCGCCGAGCCACCAGACCTGATCGGCGGTCCCGCCGCCCATCATGATCGCCGCGCGATCCTTGCCCGCGACCGACACGACGCGGGTCGCGGGATTGGCGGCCTTCATCCGGCCGCCCAGCGTCGGCACCTTCAGGTGAATGGGAGAGGCGACATAATTGTCGCTGCTGCTGCCGGGCTGGTTCTCATCCTCGGCGCAATAGATATTCTTGTCTGCACGCTTGGCGTTCAGGTCGAACCAGTTGTTGGCGATGATGCCGGTGCGCGACGGGCGGCTGCCGGTCAGGATGGTCGAATGGCCGGGGCAGGTCTCGGTCGCGGCATGGCTCTGATAGCCGCGCGGAAAGACCGCGCCCTCGGTCGTCAGGCGCTTGAGGCCGCCGCTATAATATTGGCGATATTCGCTGAACAGGTCCGCGGAAAACTGGTCCACGCTGATCGCGACGATCAGCTTTGGCGGGGTCGCGGAGACGGTCGCGGGCGCTGCTGCCGGCGTGGGGCTTTGCGCCACGACGGGCATGGCAGTGGCGAGCAATAGGGCAGCGGCGACTTTCTTCATCATATCATCATCCCGAAACAACGAGCCATAGATCCTCCCCTGGAAGGGGAGGATGATAGGAGATGTCGCCATCATCGGCGAGCACCCGGTTCCATCTCTCCAGCCTTGACGGCGGATAGGGAGCGACCTAGCCCCCTTGCATCCACGCGACCAGAGGCCCGATGCGCATTTTTCAAGTCATATTGATGACGCTTGCCCTGCTGACGGGCCTGTCTGCCGCACAGGCGCAAAGCGCCTTTGGCGGCGGGACAGCGCATATCGCGGCACAACTCGACAGCGAAAGCATCACGCCCGCACCGGGCAAGGGCACGACCATCGCCTTCGCCATGGCGCCTGAGTCGGGCTGGCACGGCTATTGGGAAAATCCCGGCGACGCGGGCCTTGGCATGACCGTGGACTGGACACTGCCCAAGGGAGTGAGCGTCGGCCCGCTGCGTTATCCGGTGCCGGAGACATTGCTGATCTCTGGCCTGATGAACCATGTCTATGAAGGCCCCTATGCGGTGCTGGCGGCCCTGAAAGTCGCGCCCGATGTCGCGCCCGGCACCCGCCTGCCGGTGCGGGTCAAGGCGCAGTGGCTGGCCTGCACCGACAAGGTGTGCGTGCCTGAAAGCGGCGAACTGACGCTCGACCTGGTGGCGGGCGACGGCACTGTCGCGCCAGCCGTGCGCGTGCGCTTCGACGGTTGGCGCACCCATCTGCCCCGGCCGCTGGGGTCGGAAGCGGCTTATGCGGTGAAGGACGGCAAGCTGCGCCTGTCGGTGCCGTTCCCCGCCAGCGCGCAGGCGAGCGACATCCATCTCTTCCCGTTGGCCGAAGGGCTGGCCCGCTATGCCGCGCCGCAGAGCGTGACGCGGCAGGGCGATCGACTGCTGATCGAGACGGATGCGGGCGAGGGCGGCAAGGGTGGTACCGTTCAGGCGGTGCTGCGGACCGGCGATCATGTCGGATTCCTGCTGACGGCCAGGCCCGGCGACGTGGCTGCTGCGTCCGGCGACAGCGGGGGAGGCAGCGGCCAGTGGAGTGCGATCCTCGTGGCGCTGGGCGGGGCGCTGCTGGGCGGACTGCTGCTCAATATCATGCCCTGCGTCTTCCCGATCCTGGGCCTGAAAGCGATGAAGCTGGCTAAGGCGGGCGGCGATGAACGCATCGTGCGGCGGGAGGCGCTGGCCTATACGCTGGGCGTCATCCTGACCTGTCTGGCGCTAGGCGGCCTGTTGCTGGGCTTGCGCGCGGCGGGCACCGCAGTCGGCTGGGCGTTCCAGTTGCAAGACCCGCGCATCATCCTGGCGCTGCTGCTGCTGGTGACGGCGATCGCCTTCAACCTCGCCGGTCTGTTCGACCTGAGCGCCTATGGCGGTGGCGAAGGATTGGCGGGCAAGGGCGGACTGGCCGGTTCCTTCTGGACCGGCGCACTGATCGCCTTCGTCGCCACGCCCTGCACCGGCCCCTTCATGGCGGCGGCGATGGGGGCGGCGCTGTTGCTGCCCCTGCCTGCCGCGCTGGCAGTATTCGCCGGGCTGGGGCTTGGGCTGGCGTTGCCCTTCCTGCTGCTCGCCTATGTTCCGGCTCTTCGCAATCGTTTGCCTAAGCCGGGCGGCTGGATGGGCCGTTTCCAGAAGATCCTCGCCATCCCCATGTTCCTGACCGCGCTGGGCCTTGCATGGCTGCTGGGGCAGCAACGCGGTGTGTCGGGCATGACGATCGGCCTTGGCGCGGCGCTGCTGCTGGCGCTGTTGCTGTGGTGGCTTGGCGGTCGCCAGCGACTGGGCAAGGGCGGCGGGCTGATCGCCGCAGCAGCGGGCATTGCCCTGCTCGCCGGCGCGAGTTTTGCCCTGCCGGCCAGCGCGCCCGCCATCGCCGAAAACAGCGCCGAAGCTGTCCGCTTCGATGTCGCGAAACTCGCCGATCTGCGCGCCGCCAACACACCGGTCTTCCTCTATTTCACCGCCGACTGGTGCCTGACCTGCAAGGCGAACGAGGCCGCCGCCATCGATCGCGCCGAAACCCGCGCCGCCTTCAAAAAAGCGGGCGTCACGGTGATGATCGGCGACTGGACCAATGCCGATCCTGCCATCACCCGTTTCCTCGAAAGTCAGGGCCGGTCGGGCGTGCCGCTCTATCTCTGGTATGCGCCGGGCAAGGATGCCCAGACCCTGCCGCAATTGTTGACTCCTGCTACGCTTACGGGCCTTGTCGGCTGATGGCCAAGGTGCGGGCGGACCAGTTGCTGGTCGATTCCGGCCTCGCCGAAAGCCGGGCGCGGGCGCAGGCGCTGATCCTCGCCGGCCTCGTCTTCCTGGGCGACAGGAAGATCGAGAAGGCCGGGCAGCAGGTGCCCGAAGGCACGGAGCTGGACGTACGCGGCCGCGACCATCCCTGGGTGTCGCGGGGCGGTATCAAGCTCGCCCACGCGCTGGAAGAGTTCGCGATCGACGTGACCGGCATGGTCGCGATCGACGTCGGTTCCTCGACCGGCGGTTTTACCGATGTGCTGCTGACCCATGGCGCGACGAAGGTCTATGCCGTGGACAGCGGCACCAACCAGCTTGCGTGGAAACTGCGCTCCGACGATCGGGTGATCGTCCATGAACAGACCAGCGCCCGCATCCTGACCGACGCCCATATCCCGGAAACCGTCGACATCATCGTTTGCGACGCCAGCTTCATCAGTCTTGCCAAAGTGCTGGAAAAGCCGATCACTTTCGCCCGGCCCGGCGCCCATCTGGTCGCGCTCATCAAGCCGCAGTTCGAAGCGCGGCGCGAGGAAGTGGGCAAGAATGGCGTGGTGCGCGATCCCGCCGTGCATGACCGGGTCTGCGCCGAAGTGCAGGACTGGGTTCGGACCCAGGGCTGGGCTGTCTCCAGCTTGACGCAAAGTCCGATTACCGGGCCGCAGGGCAATGTCGAATTTCTTATCCATGCGCGGCTTGGTGGATAATCGACGCATGTTCGTTCTCAGCCCCCGACACATATTGTTACATCTCGCGACAAAGCTCCCATTGTGTCGCCCTGAAAGGCCCGATAGCCCTCCGTCATGCGTTCGTTCCTGCCCGTCATTCTCACAGCCCTTTGCCTTGCCGGTTGTAACGGCGAGAAGCAGCAGAAACCGCGCGCCGTGCCGCTGGTGGAAGCCAGCCCGATCGCGCCCGCCAGCTTCACCGATAATGTGGAGGCGGTCGGCACCGCGCTCGCCAATGAGCAGGTGGTGCTTTCCGCGCCGGTGACGGAGCGGATCACCGCGCTCAACTTCGCAGATGGCGGCTTCGTGGCGAAGGGGCAAGTGATCGCCACGCTCGCCATCGGCCAGGAAAAGGCCGAGCTCGCCTCGGCCGAGGCTACCGCGCTACAGGCGGGCCAGCAGCTTCAGCGTATCCAGGCATTGAAGGCGCGCGGCTTTGCCACCGGCGCGACGCTGGAGCAGCAGACGGCGCTCGCCAGTGCCGCCCGCGCCAATGCGGACCTCGCCCGTGCCTCGATCGGCGACCGTATCATCCGCGCGCCCTTTGCCGGCTGGGTCTCCTTGCGCACCGTGTCGCCTGGCGCGATCGTCACCGCCGGTACGCCGATCGCCACCGTCAGCGACATCAGCCGGATCAAGCTGGACTTCACTGTCCCCGAAACCCGCCTGTCGATGCTTCGCGAAGGAATGCCGATCAAGGCCGTTTCCGCCGCCTGGCCCGACCGGCCGTTCAACGGCGTCATCGCCACCATCGACCCGGTGATCGACCCCGCGACCCGCGCGGTCCGGGTACGCGCCATCCTGCCCAATCCCGACAAGGCGCTGAAACCCGGTATGCTCCTGACCGTCAGCGTGCTCGCGCGCCAGCGTCAGTCGCTTGCCGTACCGGAACTGGCGGTGATCGGCGACGGCGATGAACGTTTCGTCTTCGTCATCGAGGACCGCATCGCCAAGCGGGTGAAGGTCAACACCGGCATCCGCCAGAACGGCCTGGTGGAAATCACCAGCGGGATAACGCCCGGCCAGACCGTCGTGACCGAAGGTGTCGTCAAGCTGACCGATGGCGTGACCGTGCGTCTGGCGGGGGACAAGTCCAAGGCCGCCGGCTCCAAGAGCGCCGGTTAAGGGACGCGGCGCCATGCAGCTTTCCGACCTTTCCGTCCGCCGCCCCGTTTTCGCCGCCGTCGTCGCGGTGCTGCTCTGTATCGTCGGCGTGGTTGGCTGGATGAGCCTGTCGGTGCGCGAATATCCCGACACCGACCCGCCGATCGTATCGGTTGAAACCACCTATACCGGCGCGGCGGCGTCGGTTGTGGAAACCCGCATCACCCAGTTGATCGAGGATGCGGTCGCGGGTGTGCAGGGCATCCAGACCATCACCTCGACCTCGCAGGACGGCACGTCCAACATCAATATCGAATTCGACCCCTCGCGCGACATCGACAGCGCCGCCAATGACGTGCGCGACCGGGTGGGTTCGGTGGTGGAGGATCTGCCGGAAGACGCGCTGGCGCCGGAAATCCGCAAGGTGGATTCCGATGCCCGTTCCATCCTCTTCCTCGCCTTTTCCCGCCCCGGCTGGTCGCCGATCCGGATCAGCGACTATCTTGACCGCACCGTCGCCGACCGTTTCGCCGCGATCGACGGGGTGGCGCGCGTCACCATCGGTGGCGAGGCGCGGCCCTCCACCCGTATCTGGTTCAACGCGGAAAAGCTGGCCGCCTTCGGCCTGACCCCCGCCGATGTCGAGGCGGCGCTGCGTACCCAGAATGTCGAGCTGCCCGCCGGTCGCTTCGAATCGAAGGACCAGAACCAGACGTTGCGCGTCGAACGGCCCTTCGCCACGCCCGATCAGTTCGCGCAACTGGTCGTCGGCCGGGGCGCGGATGGCTATCTGGTGAAGCTGGGCGATGTCGCCCGGATCGAGGAGGGGGCGGAGAATCCCTATAGCAGCTTCCGGTCCAACCAGGGCACGGCGATCGGCATCGGCATCATCCGCCAGTCGGGCGCCAACACGCTGGAAGTGGCGCAGAAGGCGAAGGCGCTGCTCGAAGAGCTGAAGCCCACCCTGCCGCAGGGGATGCGCGTTGCCATCGGCACCGACGAATCGCTGTTCATCGAACGGGCGATCGACAATGTCTATGACACGCTGATCGAGGCGGCGCTGCTCGTCATCCTCGTCATCTTCCTGTTCCTGGGATCGGTGCGCGCGACGATCATCCCGGCGGTGACGGTGCCGATCTGCCTGCTCGCCACCTGTGCGGTGATGTGGCTGCTGGGCCTGTCGATCAATCTGCTGACCCTGCTCGCCTTCGTCCTCGCCATCGGCCTGGTGGTGGACGACGCCATCGTCGTGCTGGAAAATGTCTATCACCGCGTCGAACAGGGCGACGATCCGCTGGTCGCCGCCTATCTTGGCACGCGGCAGGTGGGCTTCGCCATCATCTCGACCACCTTGGTCGTCTGCGCCGTGTTCGTGCCGGTCATGTTCCTGGCGGGCCAGACCGGCCTGCTCTTCCGCGAACTCGCCATCGCGATGATCGCGGCGATTGCTTTCTCCGGTTTCATCTCGCTCAGTCTCGCGCCGATGCTCTGTTCGAAGCTGCTCAAAAATGCCGAACGTGGGCGGCTGGCGCGCTGGATCGACGATCGGTTCCAGCGGCTGGAAAGGGGCTATGCGCGCTGGCTGGACGGTGCGCTGAGGAAGCCGTTGCTGCCGCTGCTGGGCGTGCTGCTGTTCCTGGGCGTGGCGGGTTTCTTTTTCACCCGCCTGCCGACCGAACTGGCGCCCGCCGAAGATACCGGTGTGGTCGAAGCGCAGATCAGCGCGCCCGAAGGCACCGGCTTCGCCCGGATGATGGCCTATATGAAGAAGATCGAGGATGATCTCGCCTTCCTGCGCAAGGACGGGACGCTCCAGAATCTCGTCATCCGTACGCCTGCGGGCTTCGGCACGACCGACGATTTCAACGGCGGCAACGTCATCGCCTTCCTCCGCCCCTGGGAGGATCGCAGCATCACCACGAGCGAGGTCGCGACCATCATCAACCGGGTGATCGCCGATCAGCCGGGCGTGCGTGGTAACGCCGCGCCGCGATCGGGGCTGGGCCGCGGGCGTGGCCTGCCGGTCAATATCGTGCTGGCCGGTTCCACCTATGAAGGGCTGGTCGCCGCGCGTGACCGGATCATGGCCGCCGCTGCCGCCTATCCTGGCCTCATCAACGTGGACAGCGACTATAAGGAAACCAAGCCGCAGATGCGGATCGAAACCGATCTGCAGCGCGCCGGCGACCTGGGCGTGTCGGTCAACGACGTCAGCCAGGCGCTGCAAAGCCTGCTCGGTTCGCGCCGCGTCACCACCTATGTCGACCGGGGCGAGGAGTATCGCGTGCTGGTGCAGGCGGAGGAGGAAGGCCGCCGGACCAAAGCCGATCTGGAACGGATCAACGTGCGCAGCCGTACCGGCGCGCTGGTGCCGTTGTCGGCGCTGGTCACGATCCGCGAAGTGGCGGGGCCGCGCCAGCTCAACCGCTACAACAAACTGCGCGCCATCACCCTGACGGCGGCGCTGGCGCCCGGCACCTCGCTGGGCGAGGCGTTGAGCTTCCTGGAGGATCAGGCGCGTCAGTCCCCCGAAGTGCTGGCGATCGGCTATCGCGGTGAAAGCCAGTCGCTGCGGGAAACCGGCGGGTCGATCTGGCTGGTCTTCGGCCTCACCATCCTGCTGGTCTATCTGCTGCTCGCCGCCCAGTTCGAAAGTTTCGTCCATCCCGGCGTCATTATCGCCACCGTGCCGCTGGCGGTGGCGGGCGGCGCATTGGGGCTGGCGATCACAGGGGGATCGATCAATCTCTATAGCCAGATCGGCATCGTCATGCTGGTGGGTCTGGCGGCCAAGAACGGCATATTGATCGTCGAGTTCGCCAACCAGTTGCGTGACGAGGGGCTGGAGATTGCCGAAGCGATCCGCGAAGCGGCGAAACGCCGCCTGCGCCCGATCCTGATGACCTCGATCGCGACCGTGATCGGCGCGGTGCCGCTGGTTCTGCGCGGCGGGGCGGGGGCGGCGGCGCGCCATTCGATCGGCGTGGTGGTGGTGTTCGGCGTCAGCCTGGCGACGCTTATCACGCTCTTCCTGATCCCGATCTTCTATTCGCGCGTTGCCAAGCGCACGGTTTCTCCGCAAACCGTCAGCCGTAAACTGGATTCGGCGCTCAAGGATTCACCCGAACCGGCCGAGTGACATGCGTGGGGGAGTGTTGCTTTCGATGAACGAGATTGCGTCCCAGGGTCAATTGCGCCTTGCCTATCTGCGGTGGGCGCTGGTCACGGTGCCTGCCATCCTCTTTTTGGGATTTCTGTCCGGCAGGCTTGCCAATAGCGGTTATGGCAATCGCTGGTTCGCTGCGCTGGAAAAACCGGCGCTGATGCCGCCAGGCTGGGCGTTCGATGCCGCCTGGACGATTTGCTACGGGCTGATGGCGCTGGCCTTCGCCGTCATACTTCATGCGCGCGGTGCGAAGGGACGGGTGCCTGCCATCATCCTGTTCCTGGTGCAATTGCTGCTCAACCTGGCCTGGTCGCTGATCTTTTTCCGCGCGCATCAGGTGGATAGCGCGCTGGCGCTGATCCTGATCCTGTTCGTCGCGGTGGCGGCGACGACGGCGCTTTTCTGGCGTATCCGGCGGCTCGCGGGCGTGCTGATGCTGCCCTGTCTCTGCTGGCTGGCGTTCGCTTGCCTTCTCACCTATGAGATCGGCCGCCTGAACCCGGACGCGGCAACCCTTGTCGCTCCGGCACTCAAGACCCAGATATGAATTTCGGGCGCGCGGACCGTGCGCCGCAAAGAGGATAGTGCAATGCAGAGCGAGAACCGCTTTTTCGACGATCTGGCCAAGCTGGTGAACGGCGCCGCCGGGACGGTGGCGGGCATGACGCGCGAATTTGAATCCAATGCGCGCGAACGGGCCAGGGAATGGGTCGGCGGCATGGATTTCGTGTCGCGTGAGGAATTTGACGCGGTGAAGGCCGTTGCCGCTGCCGCGCGCGAGGAAGTGGAACTGCTGAAAGCCCGCCTCGATGCGCTGGAAGGCAAGGCGCCGCAGCCTGTGACCAAGAGCGTCAAGACCGCCAAGCCCAAGGCAAGTGACGCGAACTGATCCTGCCGTCCGCCCTTCTGTCTGTCCTTTCGCCCTATGCGGTGATAAGGCCCGCCGATGATGGATAGTGACGAATTTGAACATGGCGGTCAGGAGGCCGCGCCGATCGACATGCTGGCCGCCTATTTCGAGGCACATGGCTGGAGCTTCGAACAGGTCGGCGAGGATGAGATTGTCGCGAACACCCAGGGTAGCTGGGCGCAATATGAACTGCGCGGCATCTGGCGCGACGAGGATCAGGTGCTTCAGCTCCTCGCCATGCCCGACATCCGGGTGAGCGAGGACAAGCGCGGCACCGTCTATGAAACGCTGGGCCTCATCAACGAGCAGCTCTGGATCGGCCATTTCGAACTCTGGTCGTCCAGCGGCATCGTGTTGTTCCGCCACGGCGCACTGCTGGGCGCGGGCGGCACGCTGACGCTGGATCAGGCGCAGTTGCTGGTCGAAACCGCGATCGATGAATGCGAACGCTTCTACCCGGTGTTCCAGTTCGTTCTGTGGGGTGGTAAAAGTCCCAGCGAGGCGATCTCCGCCAGCCTGATCGAAACCCGCGGCGAAGCCTGATTCTATGACTCAATATTGGCCGGATCACCTCTTCCTTGTCGGTTGCGGCAATATGGCGGGGCAGATGTTGTCGCGTTGGCTCGACCAGGGTCTTGACTCTGCGCGCGTCACCGTGCTGCGTCCCAGCGGCAAGCCGGTGGCCGATGGCGTCACGGTCGTTACCGACTATCCCGCCGCGCTGCCGGTCGGAGCGACGGTGCTGCTGGGCATGAAGCCATATCAGATCGCCGATGTCGCCGCGGCGCTGGCGCCGCTTTGTACGGCAGAGACGCGGATCATCTCGATCCTCGCAGGCGCGCCGCTCGCCGACCTGCGCACCCGCTTCCCGGCCGCGCGGGATATCGTCCGCGCCATGCCCAACCTGCCGGTAGGCCTGGGGGAGGGCGTGATCGCACTCTTCACCGACGGGGTGACATCGGACAAGGCCAAGGCCGATATCGACGCCTTGATCCAGCCGCTCGGCCTTGCCGAATGGATCGCCGACGAAGCCCTGTTCAATCAGGTGACGGCGCTGTCGGGTTGCGGCCCGGCCTTTCTTTTCCGCTTTATCGACACGCTGGCGCGGGCGGGCGAGGCGCTGGGCATTCCCGCCGATCAGGCCGCGCGTATGGCGCTGGCGACGGTGCAGGGTTCGGCCAACATGGCGGCCCGCGCGGCTGTCAGCCCGGCAATGCTTGCGGATCAGGTCGCGAGCCCCGGTGGCATGACGCGCGAGGGCCTGAACGTCCTCGACGCCGACGATCGGCTGCTGACGCTGCTGACCGACACGCTGACCGCCGCTCGCGATCGCGGCGAAGCCATGGCGCGCGGGGGATAAGAGAGCGGTTCCGGGCAAGGGGCTTTTGCGTTTCATCCGGTTTTACGCATTTTGCGAGCCGTCGGCTGTTCCAGCCGACTTCAGAATGCTCTAAGGGGCGCGACCAAATTGACCCTGGAGTCCCCTATGCTGTCCCCCGACATCCCGATTCTGCTGCTCACCACCGGCGGCACGATCGACAAAATCTATTTCGATGCCTTGTCCGACTATCAAGTCGGCGAAACCGTGATGGCCAAGCTTCTGGACGTGGCGCGGGTCAAGCGGCCCTTCCGTATCGAGGAAGTGACGCGCAAGGACAGCCTGGAACTGGACGATACTGATCGCGCGCTGATCGCCGCGCGGGCCGCCGCCGCGCGGGAAAAGCATATCGTCATCACCCATGGCACCGACACGATGACGGAGACGGCCAAGCTGCTGAAGGACATAGCCGGCAAGACGATCGTGCTGGTCGGCGCACTGGCCCCGGCACGTTTCGGTGAGAGCGACGCCAGTTTCAACCTCGGCATGGCCTTCGCCACCGCGCAGGTCGCCGAACCGGGCGTCTACATCACCATGAGCGGATCGGTCTTCCGCGCCGACAAGGTGGTGAAGGACCGTGCCAAGGGCGCCTTCGTCCCGATCGAGGACTGATGCCAGGATGGGATGACTATGACTCATCGCAGCAAGCGCGTTGTTCCCCGGCGCAGGCCGGGGTCCAGTTCAAGCTGTGGAGTCGGACCCCGGCCTGCGCCGGGGAACAACCAGAAAAATTTGATGAACCCTACTCGGCGCGGATCGATGCGCAGGCTTAAAGCCCCGGCACGAAAAAAGGGCGCTCCAGACTGACTGGAACGCCCCTTTTTATATCGTCCTGGATACGGATCGAAAGGCCTTAGCCTTCGATCTTGACGTATTTGGGCGCAGCCTCGTTGAGGATGCGGAGGATCTTCTTGAGCGCGCTCGGCTCGTCAGTCTCTTCCATTGCCGCCAGTTCGCGGGCGAGGCGGCTGGATGCCGCTTCGAAAATCTGGCGTTCGGAATAGCTCTGCTCCGGCTGGTCGTCGGCGCGGAACAGGTCGCGGGTCACTTCGGCGATCGACACCAGGTCGCCCGAATTGATCTTGGCTTCATATTCCTGGGCGCGGCGCGACCACATGGTGCGCTTCACCTTCGGCTTGCCTTTCAGGGTTTCCATCGCTTCCTCCAGCGTCTTGTTGGAGGACAGCTTGCGCATACCGACACCTTCGGCCTTGTTCGTCGGAACGCGGAGCGTCATACGCTCTTTCTCGAAGCGGAGTACGTAAAGCTCCAGGTCCATGCCGGCGATCTGCTCCTTTTGGAGTTCGATCACACGGCCCACACCGTGCTTGGGATAAACGACATAATCACCAACGTCAAAGGACAGCGCCTTGGCAGCCATTTGATACCTTTCCAATTCAACTGGGGAACGGGCCGCCGTGAGGCAGATGTGCAAAACCCATATGCCGGGATGTCCACGGCGCGACCCGTCAAGACATGAAGCTTATTCTCCAGGGCCGGAATCGGGGATATCCGACCGTTGTGGCGCTATTTAGCAGATTCGTAACAAAATTACCACCCCTAGACACAAAGTCTGGGGGTGTGGCGTAATTTGGAACGCTAGAGAGGCGGCGCGGGGCCGCCCGGATCAGTTGCCGGAGCCTGGTTCCGGCGAGAAAAACTGCTCCAGCTTGTTCTCGACGCCGTTCATTGCCTCGGCATCGGCGGGGGCGTCGCCCTTCACCGTGATGTTGGGCCATTCGGCGGAGAATTTGGTGTTCAGCTCCAGCCATTTTTCCAGGCCGTTCTCGGTATCGGGCAGAATCGCCTCGGCCGGGCATTCGGGTTCGCACACGCCGCAATCGATACATTCGTTGGGATTGATGACCAGCATATTCTCTCCCTCGTAGAAACAGTCCACGGGGCAGACCTCGACGCAATCCATATATTTGCAGCGGATGCAGTTGTCGGTCACGACATAGGTCATTGTCTGGGCACTCTATCGTTTGGAAAAACGCGGCCCTGCTATGCCCGGCGCGTGCGAAGGTCAATGAGGATATTGTTGCCGGGGGTTTAGGGACGGTTTCGAGCAGCGCGACTCGGAAGTTCACACCGTCACATGGTCCTGTTTTACATGAGGCCGGTCGACCGCATCGTCCGCCCTATCCTCCGACCGTCAGTTCCTCGTAGCAGGCGTGGGCTTCGGGGGTGGGGCCTCGGCGGGTGGGGAGGTGGATGACGCGCACCACGCGCACGGCTTCCAAATGGGGAAAGGTGATGAGGTCGCCTGGGCGCACCGGGGCATGGGCGCGGTCGATGCGGCGGCCGTTAAGGCGGATATGGCCGTCCTCCGCCAGTTTCTGCGCGGTCGACCGGCTCTTGGACAGGCGCGTGAACCACAGGAATTTGTCGATCCGCAGCGCCGGCGCATGGCCGGTGATCGTCTCAGCCATTGCGGCCCAGCAGTTCGGCGAGACCCGCAAAGGCATTGCTGGTGGCGGGCGCGGCGGCGCTCGGCGCAGCTGCACGCGGGCTGGGGGCGTCACGCTTCGGCCCGCGCGCTTGCTGCGGACGATCGGGCCGTGCCTTCTGTCGCCCCTTGAACGCCCAGTTGGGGCCGCCCTCCGCTGCCGCCTCGACCGGGCGGAAGCCGGCGAGCCGCATCAGTTGCAGGAAGGCCGGCTCCAGCAGCCCCAGCGACACGATCTGCGGGCTGGTCGGGGTGAATGCCTCGCCCTTGGCGATCGCTTCATGCGCGGTGCGGGCCATGCGTTCGGCCATGTCGATGCGCAGCATCTGTTCGCCGAACCCACGGAAGCCAGCGATTCGCGCGCCCATCTGCGCAGGCTTTTCACCCGCCGGGATCAAGGTGAGACCGGGCTGGGGCAGCGGCAGGCAGGGCTTGGCGATGCGCGCGGCCAGCAGCGCAGAACGCCAGCGCGCCGCGCCGGGCTTCAGCAGGCCGGGATGATAGATGTCGAGCACGCCGATATCGATGCCTGCCTTGCGCAGCAAATGGCGCTGTTCCTTGTCCAGATGGCCGAGCGCCGAATCAAGATCGGTCCGCGCGATCAGGCCGCCCGCGTCGGCGAGCTGTGCGAAGACGGCGCGCACGACGGGCGGAACCGCCGGATCGGCCGCGCTCTCGGCCATCTTCACCAGCGGTAGCAGATGCTTCTGCTTCTGCGCCTCGAACCAGGCGGCGAGGCGGGTGATAACCTGCTTCTGGACATCCTGGCCCAGGCTCAGCAGCGCGCGATCCAGCCGGATTTCGGGCGCCAGCAGGCCGGCTCCCGTCAACAGCGCCGCTACCGGCGTTTCGCCCCAGGCGATTCCCGGCGCCTGTCCCGCTTCGTCCAGCAACGCGAAATCCGCATCCGCCGCAGCAACCAGTTCGTCAGCCTTCACTCGCAATACCTTTCCAAGGCGCCGTTCCGCGGCCGCCAACAGCATCTTTCGATCTTGATGCCGCGTAGCGGGATCGACCGAGAATCGAAAGCCGTCAAGTCGTCCGATCGTTTCGCCATCGACGCAGACGGCTCCATCCTGTTCCACGGTGACGGGCAGATTGCTGGCATTCTGGCCGATATCGCGCAACAGGACAGTGGTGCGCCGGTCCACGAAACGCTGCGTTAGCGCGGCGTGCAGGGCGTCGGACAGCTTCTCTTCCAGCGCGCGGGTGCGTTCGGCCATTTCGGCCGGATGGGCCAGCCAATCGGCGCGATGGGCGATATAGGACCAGGTGCGCGCGCCCGCGATCCGGCCCGACAGCGTGTCGATATCGCCCTGCACCGAATCGAGCCGGGCCAGATTCTGGGCGAACCAGTCGCGCGGGATATGACCGGTCCCTTCGGACAGGAAGCGCCAGATGCGGCCGACGATGCGACCATGATGCTCCGCCCCCAGCTTCTGAAAATCAGGCAGGCCACAGGCAGCCCAGAGCCGTTCCACCTGCCGGTTGCCCTTGGTCCGTTCGATAACGAGGGGATCGTCGGCCATCCGCCGCAGCACGGCGAGATCCACCGCTTCGGGGGCGGCGCGCAGTTCGGGACGTTCGGGCTTCTGCTCCAGATCGAACAGCAGATGGTCGAGCCGGTCGGTGCGCGGCGTGCCGCTGCGCCAGAATAGCTGCTCGACCGGCGGGAAGCGGTGCGCTTCGATCGCTTCGATCTCTTGGGGGGTGAAGGCGGCGTCGCCATCCTCGCCGCCCAGGCTGCCGAAACTGCCGTCCTTGTGATGCCGCCCGGCGCGCCCGGCGATTTGCGCCATTTCGCTGACGGTCAGGCGGCGGGTGCGGCGGCCGTCATATTTGCGCAGGGACGCGAAGGCCACATGGGCGACATCGAGGTTCAGCCCCATGCCGATCGCGTCGGTCGCGACCAGATAGTCGACCTCGCCATTCAGGAACATCTGCACCTGCGCGTTGCGGGTGCGAGGGCTGAGCGCGCCCATCACCACCGCCGCTCCGCCCCGGAAACGGCGCAGCATTTCGGCCACGGCATAGACTTCCTCGGCGGAGAAGGCGACGATGGCGGAGCGTTTGGGCAGGCGCGACAGCTTCTTGGCGCCCGCATAGCTGAGGGTGGAAAAGCGCGGCCGGCCGATAATCTCGATATCCGGGACCAGCGCCTTCACCACCCGGCTGATGCTGGCGGACCCCAGGATCATCGTTTCCTCACGGCCCCGCGCCCGCAGCAGCCGGTCGGTGAAGATATGGCCGCGTTCCGGGTCTGCGCCCAGTTGCGCCTCGTCCAGCGCGACGAAGGCGTAATCACCCGATACCGGCATCGACTCCGCCGTGCAGAGAAAATAGCGCGCGCCCGGCGGCACGATCTTTTCCTCGCCGGTGATGAGCGCGACCTGGTTCGCGCCCTTGATCGCGACCACCCGTTCATAGACTTCGCGCGCCA
Source organism: Sphingobium sp. BYY-5 (assembly GCF_022758885.1). NCBI lineage: Bacteria > Pseudomonadati > Pseudomonadota > Alphaproteobacteria > Sphingomonadales > Sphingobiaceae > Sphingobium > Sphingobium sp. BYY-5. The sequence goes on along the minus strand of NZ_JALEBH010000001.1, from coordinate 1,748,083 downwards.
GCAGGCGCAGCGGAAAGCCCATCATGCCGCTCGAATGGCCGCACATGCGCTCGACCGCGAGATGGGTTTTGCCGGTGTTGGTAGGCCCAAGAACAGCGGTGACGGGCGAGCGGGCGAAGGAAGCCATGATGCGGCCTATGTCGGGGAGGATGCAGGCCGGGGCAAGGGGAAACAGCGGTTCCGCCCTCTTTGGCGCTTCGGTCGAACCCGCCGCACGTTTCACCCCGCGTCCGACTCGGGATGCCCCATCTTAAATTGACTTTAACCCTGCCGGGTTCACAACGGCGCCGTCGACGCATAAGGCATGAAGAACAGGGTCGGCGGTCACGAAAATACCCTTGGGGGTCGCGGGTTTGTTTCAGGAAAGCCAGTTCGGGTCTCAGCAGGGCGGTGCGTCCGCATCCCTGTGGCTGGCGGATTCGCCTCGCCGCAAAGCCCCGGCGCCGCCGCAGGACTGGCGCAGCCGTCTGCGCGACTGGGCCGAGGATGTGGAACTGGTCCCCGACCTTGGCCAGCGCATCGGCAGCCTCACCTGGTTCCGCGGGCTTGCCACCTGTTTCGGTCTCTGCGCCGCCGCCCTCTATCTCTCGCCCGGTTTCCGGCCCGTGCCCGGCGCACCCGGCCCGACCCTGAACGACGCGCAATATGACGAGGTGCGCAGCCAGATGATAACCCCGCTGGCGCTGGGCGCGGACAGCGGCCGGCACATGGGGTCCACCGACGCGGTCCAACCATTGCGCGAAACCCCCGAACGCCCGCAGATCGAACTCAGCGCGCAGGTCGGCAGCAGCGACACGCTGCCCCGCGCCCTGTCGCGCGCCGGGGTCAGCAGCGGCGACATCGCCACCATCATGACCATGGTCGGCGGCGACATCGACGCGGGCGTCAAGCCTGGCACCCTGCTCGACATCGTCCTGGGCCGCCGCGCCAGCCGTGACCGGCCCCGGCCGTTGGACAAGCTGGCGTTCCGCGCGCGGCTGGACCTGGGGCTGGAACTGACCCGCGCGGGCGGCGCGCTGTCGGTCAAGCGACTGCCCATCCGCGTCGACAATACGCCGCTGCGCATCCAGGGCGTGGTGGGTGACAGCATCTATCGTTCCGCCCGTGCGGCGGGCGCCCCGCCCAAGGCGGTGCAGGCCTTCCTGCGCGTCATCGCGCAGCAGGTCGATCTGGGCAATATCGGCGCGGGCGACCGCTACGATATTGTCACCGAATATCGGCACGCCGAAACCGGCGATGTGGAGGTGGGCGACCTGCTCTATGCGGGCCTGAAGCGCGCGCGCGGCAAGTCGATCGACATGCTCAAATGGACCAGCAACGGCCGCACCGAATGGTTCGAGGCGTCGGGCGTGGGCGAGCGGCGCGGTGTGCTGGCCGCGCCTGTTGCGGGCCGCATGTCGTCGGGCTTCGGGATGCGCCGTCACCCGATCCTGGGCTATACGAGGATGCACGCGGGCATCGATTTCGCTGCCCGCTACGGATCGCCCATCTATGCCGTCACCGACGGCGTCGTCGCCTATGCCGGGCGGCATGGCGGCCATGGCAATTATGTCCGCATCCAGCATGGCGGCGGCCTCGCCACCGGCTATGCGCATATGAGCCGGATCGCCGCCGTCCCCGGCCAGCGGGTGCGGCGCGGGCAGGTGATCGGCTATGTCGGATCGACCGGCCTGTCGACCGGCCCGCATCTCCACTATGAGCTTTACCGCAACGGCGCGACGGTCAATCCGCTGTCGGTGAAGTTCACCACCACCGCGCAGCTTGCCGGGCGTGAACTCGCCGCCTTCCGCGCCAGGCTGGCCCAATATCAGGGGCTGCGCGTCGGCTTGCACGATAATTTCGCGCAAAAAGCCCCGGCCGCGCCGGTGGCGAGCGGGAAATAAGGGCGATTGCCGGACCTGAAATCCTCTTCCGTAAGGGAAGGGGGAGTCCATCCCTTTACACACAACGTCATGCTGAACTTGTTTCAGCATCCATCGTGCCTCCAAGAACCGTCCGTCCAGGAGGCGAAATGGACCCTGAAACGAGTTCAGGGTGACGAAGAGAGAGCTGTATTCCATAGGCGTTTCCCCTGCCCCGCCGGGGGAGGATTATGGTTGCTCGCTATCTTGCCGATGGGCTGGTAAACGCCTCCATTGTTCCAATAAGCCGCTTCCCGCGTTCCGTCCGCTCCGCTAGAGCGCGGAGATGACCGGTCCCATCACCGCCATCCTGCTGGCAGGCGCGCGTCCCATTCCCGATCCCCTGGCCGTCGCCGCCGGTGTGCCGGTCAAGCCGCTCGCGCCGGTCGCGGGCGAGCCGATGATAAACCGCCCGGCGCGCGCGCTGCTGGATCATCCCGCCATCGGGCAGATGATCGTGCTGACCCAGCGCCCCGACGTCTTCGCCGCCGATCCCGCCACCGCCTGGCTCGCCACCCATCCGCGCGTGCGGTTCGAAACGGGCGGGCAGGGGATCGCCTCCTCGCTGCTGGCGCTGATGGAGGCGGGCGACCTGCCCTTTCCGCTGCTGCTCACCACCGCCGATCATGTGCTGCTCGACGCCGGGATGTTGGACCAGTTCGTGGCGGAAGCTACGGGCGGGGACATCGCCGTCGCCATGGTGGAGCGCGCGACCCTGCTGGCGCGCTATCCGCAGTCGCGGCGCACCTGGCTCAAATTTCGCGATGGCTGGTGGTCGGGCGCGAATATCTTCTGGTTCGGCAGCGCGAAGGCGCGCCCTGTCATCGCGCTGTGGCAGGAAGTGGAGCAGGACCGCAAGAAGGGCTGGAAGATACTCTCCGCCTTCGGCCCGTTCGCGCTGGTCGGCGCGCTGCTGCGCATCTTGACCCTGCGCGGCGGCATCGCGCGGATCGGGCGGCGCTTCGGCCTTACCGCGCGGCTGGTGGCGATGGACAGTCCCGAAGCCTGCATCGACGCCGACAAGCCGGCCGATGTGGAACTGATCGAAGCGATTCTCGCGCGCCGCTAACCGTTAACCGCTGTCCGCCACGGCCCGGCGGCTGGCGAGGCCCATCATTGCAAAGCCGGCGAGCGAGGCGACGATGTTCGCCATCGCCGCACCCTTCGTGCCGTAGAGCGGCAGCAGCGCCGATTGCAGGCCGAGCAGCAGCAGCGTCGAGGCGAAAGTGATGCGCAGCGACAGGCCCGCCCGGTCGGTCGCCATCAGCAGCGGGCGATAGCTGACGCCGATCAGGTCGATGCAGGCGGCGATGCCCAGCATCAACAGCAAGGGATAGGCGGGCAGGAAGTCCTTGCCCGCGATCAGCCCCAGCAGCGGATGGCCTATGGTCAGGATCAGGCCGATGATGACCGCGCCCGCCACCAGCGCCAATCGGTTGGTGCGCCGGAACAGCGCGCCCAGCGCCTCTTTGCCGTGCGTGCTGGTACGCGCCAGCTCGACGAAAATGCTGCGCGAGAGGAGGCTGGAAATCTTGGTCAGCGAATTGGCGAGCTGGTTGGCCAGGCGATAAAGGCCCGCGCCGATCGGCCCGACAAAGGCGCCGACGATCAGCACCGCCACCTGCTGGCCGATGGACGACAGGCTGGTCTGGAGGTTGGTGGCGGTAAGGAAACCGATGATGCCGGGATTTTCCGTCCGCGCGTCCAGCGCCCGGCCCGCGCGCCAGCGGCCGATCCGCCCGCGCCCGACCTTCAGCGCCAGTTGCCAGTAACTGAGGGCGCAGAGCAGTTCGGCAAAGCCCCAGGCGATGAGGAAGCCAGTGATGCTGGGCATCAACGCCAGCGCGACGCCCGCGCCGATCATCCGCCCGACCGGGATCATGGTTTCGGCGAAGGCGGCCGAATCGAAGCGGTCGAACAGGCGCAATATGCCGGTCGGGCTGGAACGGATGGTAATCATCATCACCATGCAGAACAGCCACACCGGCCATCCCATGCCCGCGCCCAGTCCCAGCAGATCACCGAAGAGCAGGATGATGGCCGCAGCGATGATGCCGCCTGCAACAGCCGAGGCTAGGTCGATCAGGATGCAGAAGCGCAGCACGCGGTTCAGCGCGTCGCCATTCCCCTCGGTCAGATGCGGCTGGCCGTAGCGCACGACGATCTGCCAGCTATCGAACGACACCAGCGTCTTGATGACGTTGGCGGCGCTCAGCACCAGCGCAAAGCGGCCGAAGTCCGCCACGCCCAGCGTGCGGGTGACGATGGCGAGATAGGCCAGGCTCAGCACCGCGCCCACGCCCTTGCCGCCTAGCAGCCAGCCGGTATTGGCCAGGATGCGGGCGAAACCGTCCCCCGCCGCGCCCGATCCGCGCTTGAACATCACTATGACTGCCGGCCTTTCCGTCGTGGCGTCGCAAGAACTTCTCCTCCGTTCGCCCTGAGCCTGTCGAAGGGCCGCCCTTTCCGCTTCCGCCGTGGGAAAAAAAGGTAGAGCGTCGACCGGCTCAGCCCGAACGGGAGAGGGTTGGGCAGGTCGTGCTTTAGGCGAGCGTAGGGGGGAGTGCAAACACCGCCTTTTTTTTGGCCAAATTGCCTTCTAAAGCGCCTCCATGACCATCAGCAAAGCCATCATCCTGTCCGCAGGCCAGGGTTCGCGCCTCCTGCCGCTGACCCGCGACGTGCCCAAATGCATGATCGACTTCAACGGCCGCACCCTCATCAGTTGGCAGGTCGCAGCGCTGGCGGCCAATGGCGTGACCGACATCGTCGTCGTCACCGGCTTCCGCACCGAACGGGTCGAGGATCATGCGCTCCAGCTTTACCGCGACACCGGCGCGCGTATCCGCACCGTCTTCAATCCCTTCTTCCAGGTCGCCGACAATCTGGGCACCTGCTGGATCGTGCGGGAGGAGATGGACCGGGACTTCATCATCCTCAATGGCGACACGATCGTGTCGGACGAGATTGTGGGCAGGCTGATCGCGGGCGCGACCGACGCCGTCACCGTCACCGTCGACGTCAAGCCGGACGGCGACTATGACGATGACGATATGAAGGTGAACCGGGACGCGACCGGCCGCCTGCACCATATCGGCAAGCGCCTGCTGCCGCCCGACACCAATGCCGAATCGATCGGGATGCTGGCCTTCACCGGCGAAGGCCCGGCGATCTTCCGTAACCAGATCGACCAGATGATGCGCACGCCCGAAGGGGTGGAGCGCTGGTATCTGCGCGCCATCGACATCATCGCCAAGGGCAACCGCGTCGGCACCGTCTCGATCGAGGGACTGGACTGGCAGGAGGTCGATTTCCCGCAGGACGTCGAAGCCGCCAACGCGCTGACCGCGAACTGGGTGGCGGAAGGGCGCTACGCGAAATAGGATTTCGCGGATTTAACGTCACATATGTCCGGTTCGGTGTGACTATTTTCGACCAGTTGCGGCCATTATGCCCCTCCCGCTTGCGGGAGGGGCATAAATAAACCGACAGTCCGCTCTCCACCCGTCTTGGCCATCCCTCGGTGCGAATTTCTCCACACGGCCCGGATCGCTGATTATTCCTTGGCCACAGCCAGCACCGCGCTGCCCTCCGGCTCGCCCTTCATCCCTGCCGCGACCTTTTCCGCCGCCGCCATGACGCGCAGTATATTGCCACCGGTCAGCTTGGCGATGTCGGCGTCGCTCCAGCCGCGGCGCATCAGTTCGGCGAGCAATGCGGGATAGGTTTCGACGCCGCTCAGGCCCTGAGGCAGGGCGGCTACGCCGTCGAAATCGCTGCCGATGCCGACATGATCGATACCGGCGACCTTGACGATATGCTCGACATGATCGGCGACCTGACCGATCGTCGTCACCGGTTCGGGATTGGCCTTTTCCCAATTCGCCAGCGCCTTGGCCGCGCCTGCCGGGTCGCCGATGTGCAGCCCGCCGAAGGGCGGGGCGTTGTTGCGGGTGATTTCGGCGCTGCGGTCCGATCCCCAGATTCGGCGCGCTTCCGACACATATTGGGCCGCGAAATTGACCATCACCACGCCGCCATTGGCCGCGACCTGCCTGAGTACCGCGTCGGACACGTTGCGGGGCGTGTCGCACAGGGCGCGTGCGTTGGAGTGGGAGAAGATCACCGGCGCCTTGCTCACGCGCAGCGCATCCAGCATCGTCGCCTCACTGACATGGCTCAGGTCCACCAACATACCCAGGCGGTTGAGTTCATGCACCACCGCCTCGCCAAAGGGGGTGAGGCCGTCATGCTGCGGATTGTCGGTCGCGCTGTCGGCCCATTCGATCGTGCGGCTGTGGGTCAGCGTCAGATAGGACGCGCCCAGTTCCCGATAGGCGCGCAGCACCGCCAGGCTGCCGTCGATCTGTCCGCCGCCTTCGACCCCGATCAGCGACCCGATCCGTCCGGCCTTGTGCGCGGCGCGCATGTCGGCGGCGGTGCGGGCAAGCTGGAAATGCTGCGGATAACGGGCGGCGAGGCTGCGGACCATGCCGATCTGGTCGAGCGTGTCCTTCACCTGCTGCACCTGCGGCAGGTCCGCCGACACCCAGACCGACCAGAATTGCCCACCCACCCCGCCGGCGTGCAGGCGGCTGATGTCGGTATGATATTGCGCCGGGTCGAGATGGGTGAGGTCCATCGTCCAGCGGGCATCCTTCGCCTTGTCGGCGAGCGCTTCGGGCCAGTCATTATGGCCGTCGATCAGGGGCGTGGCCTTCAATATCTTCGCGATTCGGGTGGCGTAGGGAGCGGCGGCGGGCGGCGCATCGGCGGCATGAGCGAAGGGGGCAGCGAACAGAAGCGGCAGCAACGCCAAGAATGGGCTTTTCATGGATCGTGAAGCTAAAGTTGGAACGGGGCGTGTCAATCGCTGCTTGGCGGGGCCTTTACATAGGCGCCGCGATCGTTCGGGGGGATCAGGTCGGCGTCGCGTATCGTCAGCCGCATCGTCTCGAATGCGGGTTCGGGCACATCCTTCGTTTTTTCGGCCATCAGCACCACCGCGCCGTTCTGCTCGCTCCAGCCGCCCTCGGCGACCAGGTCGAGCGCACCGACCGACAGATACCATTGAAAGCTTCCGTCTGGCCGGAGCAGCAATTCCGACCCCGTCTCCATCACGCCCTGCAAATAATAATGGCCGCTGCGATCAGGTGGGGAGTCCGATCGGGCGAGGGCGGGAATGGCCAGTCCGGCGAGCAGCAGGAAGAAAAGTAATAATCGCATGATGTATCCTATCGCATGGAAACGGATGGGAAAAGCGATTGTAGGGCTGTTCCTTCCGTCCCGGTCTGCTAATCCTGAACGGGCATGATGATCGACCCGCTGATCCTGCTGCAGGCTTATTCCATAGGCGTCTTCCCCATGTCGGACGATCGCGACGCGCGCGAGGTCTATTGGGTCGAGCCAAAATTTCGCGCCGTGCTGCCGCTCGACCGCTTTCACCTGTCGCATTCGCTGGCCAAGGTGATTCGGCGCGAACAATTCCACGTCACCGCCAATTGCGCCTTCGCGCAGATATTGGCGCTTTGTGCGGAATCGGCGCCCGATCGCCCCTCCACCTGGATCAACCATGAGATTGAGCGCGCCTATCGCGATCTTCATGCGCGCGGTTTCGCCCATTCGATCGAGGTGTGGGAGGGTGATGAACTGGTCGGCGGCCTGTATGGCGTGGCGCTGGGTCAGGCGTTCTTCGGCGAATCCATGGTGTCGCGTCGTACCGATGCATCCAAAGTGGCGCTGGCCTGGCTGGTGGCGCGGATGCGCTTTGGCGGCTTCACCCTGCTCGACTGCCAGTTCATGACCGATCACCTTCGCACCATGGGTGCGACCGAAATCAGCCAAAGCGATTATCTTCAGTTGCTGGGCGCGGCGGTGGCTGGCGTGGCGCTGGGCGCGGGGTCGGACGCTCTGGCGGCAGGTTCGGGTCTTGCTGCCGAACTGGCGTTTGCACCCTTGGCCGGGGCCGCATCGACAGGTTCGCCCTTGCTGCCCAGCTTGACCGTGTCGGGGCCGGTTTCGGGCCATTCCATCGCGCAGCTTCTGACCCAGACGTCGTAGATCGGGTGCTGCACGACATTGCGGTCTGGCCGCTCGCGGAACAGCCAGCCGGAAAAGGCGCGCCGCCACTTATTATCCGCGCTGCTGCGCACATCCAGTTGCACGAAGGCACCGGTTTCCTGGACATTTTCCCAGGGCGCGCTGGTTTCGCAGGCCTGGAGGCGGACGATCGCGTCGCCGACGCGCAGCGCCTCGCCGGGCTTCATGCTGAGGTCGCGGGTCAGGCCGTTGCGCTTGTTGAGCAGGCCGATGACGGCGGTGCGCTGGGCCATGGGTGTGCCGGACTGGGCTACGTTGCCGGTCGCGCGGATCGGGGTGCCTTCGACCTTCACCGGTCCGGACTGATTCGCGGGCGGCAGGTCATTCTTGCCACATGCCGCGAGCGCCAGCGCGCAGGACAGGGCGGGAAGGACATGCAGGATCGGCGGAAAGCCCCCCGCCGGACGCCGGGTCATGCCGCGTCGGGGCTCCACGCCTCATAATCGCCGGTCGCCTGCTGGCGCTGGCCGCCCTTTTCGAGCGCACCGGACGGACGATAGGCGTTAGCGGTGCCGGTGGCGTTGGGGGTGGATTCCTTTTCCCAGATGCGCGGCGGCGGCAGGAAGCTTTCGGGCGCGCCCTCGATCGAGTGATGCAGCCAGCCATGCCATTCGGCGGGCACGCGGCTCGCATCATTGGCGCCCTTGTAGATCACCCAGCGGCGCGTCAGGCCGTTGGGGTCGGTGCCGCCTTCATAATAGACATTGCCCTGATGGTCTTCACCGACCTTGGTGCCCTTGCGGGTCGTGAAGAGCCAGGTGCCGAAGGTGGCGCCATTCCACCAGGTGAAGATGTTAGCCAGGATTCCCATGGCCGATGCGCTTAGCCGCTGCGGCGGGCGTCGGCAAGGAGGTTATGGCGCTATGGGGCTGGGGCCGGACAGAAATTCAGGTCGGTCATGACCTTTTCGGCCGGCACGGCGCAGCCGCCCCAGGCGAGACGGTCGCCTTCGCCGATCCCCAATTCCGCCGCGCGGCCGCCGCGCAGTTCGAGCACCGCCGCCACCGGTACGCCCGCCGATACCGGGATGCGCGAATAGGGCTGCGCATTGGCCTGGAGGAAGGCGATGGTGCCGTCGGTGTGGATGAACAGCATGTCGAGCGGTATCAGCGTGTCCTTCATCCAGAAACTCGCGGTGCGCGGCGGGTCCATGGGGAAAAGCATCCCGCCGTCCGCCGCCAGTTCCTTGCGGAACATCAGGCCTTTCTCCTGCTCCAGCGGCGTACGGGCAACCTCCACGTCGAAACGGCGTGCGCCCTTGGCGGTGTGGATGACGACGGGGAGGAGCGTTGCGGCGGCCTGCGCCTGCGCGCTGTTGTCGGCGGCGGGTTTCTGCCCCGAACAGGCGGCAAGGCAGACAGCGAAACAGACAGGTAGAAGGCGCAATTTCATTTCATTTCTCTATCGAAATGATGGGCTAGCCAATCGCGCAGGGAACTGTCCGTTTCGCTGTCCAGCTTTACGGCTGCGCCCAGGTCCGGTTGGCCCGGCCAGCCTGTGTCCGTGACGGTCACGCCGCCGCCGCTGCGCGCTCCTTCATAGCGGGGCAGGACGTGGAAATGGACGTGCGGGTCGACCATCATCAGCATCAGATAGTTGATCTTGCTGTAATCCACCGCCTTGCCCAATGCGGCTTCGATGGTTGCGGTGACGATCTTGAGTTCGGCATGGGCTTCCGCCGGCAGGTCGCCGAACGCCGTCGCATCGCTCTTCGCCGCCAGCACCAGCGACCCCAGCGTCGGCTGGGCCGGCCGGAGGAGGACCAGCCAGTGGGCGAACTCGGCGATCAGGGTCGCGGGCCAGCCGAACTTCTCGATCGTCACGTTCATGTTTTCGCTGCCTCCGCTTCATCCATCCAACTGACGATCGGCTTGCCTGAGCGCTTCACGCCATAGGCCTGCGCCAGCCGCACGGCATGGACGACCAGCGAAATGATCGTCCACCATGCCAGCGCGATCAGGCCGATGTCGGGGCGGCCGAAAATCAGCGAGACGAACAGGATCACCATATTCGGGTTGCGGCGCGCGGTGATGAGGCGGAACTGGCTGTCGAAGGGACGCCAGACATGGATGTCCATCTTGAAGTCCTTGAGGAACATCCCCTCGATCAGCCTTTGCAGCACATAGCCTGCGATCACCGCCGTCATGATGAAGGTGAAGGTGCCGCCCGACAGGCCCAGGCCCCAATAGGCCAGGCCCGTGCCCCAGAAATACCACCAGAAGGGCGGGTGGACCAGGTCGACGCCATGGTCGATCACATTGCCCCATTTGGACGAGGTGATGGTGCAGCGGGCGAGCTTGCCGTCCACCGTGTCCAGCACCATGAAGATGAAGCCGGCGAGGAAGCCGGTCCAGAACAGCCCCTTGGCGAAGAGGAAGGTCGCGACCAGGCAGAGGGTGACGCCGATCACCGACACCATGTTCGGCGTCATCTTGAGCTGCGCGGCGATGCGGGTCAGGATCAGCGCCAGTTCGGGCCAGAGATATTTGGTCAGGACATCGGTCACGCCCTTATAGGCGCCGAAATAGCTGCGCCGCTCGATCTCCCGCCGGGTTGATGGGGTGAGTTCGCGCACCATCGGCTGTTCCAGCTTGCGGAGCTGCCGGTTGTAGAGCTTGCGGCCGTTCGACAGGTCGATGACATGGGGGGTGGTGAGCGGATCGGTTCCCTGCTGCACCTGCCCGACGATCGGCGTGCCGGCCCAGGCGAAGAGCGTGCCCGGCGTTTCGAGCGCCAGCCGTAGCAGCAACGGATCGAAGGCATAGGTCAGGTTGAAGAGCAGTTCATGCCCCTCTGCCAGCGTGCTGCCATTCTTTGCGGCGCTTGTCGCCATGCGGCGATTGCGTTCGGCATTGGACATGCCCCAGATCGGGGTTGCATTCTCGCCCAGCAGGCGGACGGGGCCAAGGGCGGTGGTAAGGGTCTGGCTCATATGTGGGCCTTCGCGAAGTTCAGGATGAGGTCGGCCTGGCGTTGCGAGGCGGGGACCGGGGACAGATCGATCGATTGCTGCATCGCCGCTTCCTGAGCAGCAACGAAGCCAGGTTGCAAGTCGTTCGCGCGGGCAAGCGCCTGGGGAAGGGCGTCGGTGCGCTCGATCACCTGGCCCAGCCGCCAATGGGCGAAGGCGTCACCCGAAGCGTCGCGATGGTCGAGGTTGAGGAAGATGCAGGGCCGGGGCTGGATGAGGAATTCATAGACCTGGCTCGACACGTCGCCCAGATAGACGTCCGCGCTCATCGTATAGCTCATGTCGATCGACCGGCGGCTGCCCATGTCCACGCGGATATGCGGCGCGGTGCTGACGATCGGCGGCGCATGGTGCGCGAGTTTGGTGTGCGGGGCGATGATGACGTTCCACCCGTCCAGCGACTCCAGCGCGGCGAGCATCTCCGGGCCGTGGTTGATCCACGAAGAAAGCGCCGGGTTGAAATGCGGATTGTAGAGCAGGACCGGCTTGTCGTCGGGGAAGAAGTGCTGGCGCGGGGCCTTCAGTTCGAACTTGGGGTAGCCGCCGACCGCGACTGTTTCGGATGTGCAGAGGCCGCGATCGATCATGCGGCGGCGATCCTTCTCCCCCGCGACCAGGGTCAGGTCGAAATCGGCATGGCGTTTTTTATAGCCGCCCTCCCGGTCGCCCGCGCCATGCTTGATGAGGATGAGGCGGGACCGGAAACCCGGCACGCGCCGCAACCAGGCGCTGCTGATCTCGGTCGTCACCAAAGTCGGGAAGCGGGCGATGGTGGGATAGTTGAGCAGCAGGGTCGCGAGCCGCGATGGCTGGCGAAAGAGCGAGTCGGGCCGGGACGGGGGGCGGCGCAGGCGGATGCGGTTCAGGTGGCCTTGCGGATCATAGCTGTCGACCAGCGCCAATATCTGGTCCGATGGCGACAGGATGCTGACCCGCACGTCGGGACGGCGCGCCAGTTCCAGCGCGGCGGGCAGCCAGTGATAAAGCTGCTGCGCTTCGGCGATGGCGAGGAAGGCGATGTCGATCGGCAAGCAGGTGGTTTCCGGTGGCGGGATGGCAATATTGCCCGTTCGCCCTGAGCCTGTCGAAGGGCCATTCTTTCTTTCGAAGAAAGTGAAGGGTTTCGACAATCTCAGCCCGAACGGAGGAGAGGCGTCTTGTCCTGTAGTTCCCTTGGGCAATCGCTTCGTAACGATCATGGCGGAGTAAGCAAGAAGGAGCCGGGGTTGTCTCCATATAATTGCAAGCCATTTGCAACAAGGGCTTGGGGACAGAAACATGGCCCTCAACGCTGGACCTTTGCGGATTTTTCGTTATGCGGACCCCCAACCAACAGACATCGACGAAGAGGCGCGACGAGCGATGGCCGAATTTGCTTTGCCCAAGAACAGCAAGATCAGCGGCAAGGGCGTGACCCACAAGGCGCCCGAGGGCGCGACCAATGTCCGCAGCTTCAAAGTGTATCGCTACGATCCCGACTCCGGTGAAAATCCGCATTACGACACGTTCGAGATCGACCTCGACCAGTGCGGCCCGATGGTCCTGGACGCGCTGCTGAAGATCAAGAATGAATATGATCCGACGCTGACCTTCCGCCGGTCCTGCCGCGAAGGCATTTGCGGTTCCTGCTCGATGAACATGAACGGCCGCAACGGCCTGGCCTGCACCACTGCGATCGACGAGTGCGCCGGCAAGCAGGTGCAGATCACGCCGCTACCGCACATGGACGTCATCAAGGATCTGGTGCCGGACTTCACCCATTTCTACGCCCAGTACAACAGCATCAAGCCCTGGCTGCAAACCGTCAGCCCGCCGCCCAGCGGCAAGGAGCGGCTGCAATCGCCCGCCGACCGCGAGAAGCTGGACGGGCTGTATGAGTGCATCCTGTGCGCCTGCTGCTCGACCAGTTGCCCCAGCTACTGGTGGAACAGCGACCGGTTCCTTGGTCCGGCGATTCTGCTTCAGGCCTATCGCTGGCTCGCCGACAGCCGCGACGAATTTACCGGCGAGCGCCTGGACGAACTGGAAGATCCGTTCCGTCTCTATCGTTGCCACACCATCATGAACTGCGCGAACGTCTGCCCCAAGGGCCTCAGCCCCGCCAAGGCGATTGCCGAGACCAAGAAGATGATGGTCGAGCGGCAGTTGTAAGTTGACGAGCGACGGCATAGCGGGCGGCGTAGCGCTGTCCGAAGGGAAATGGACGGGCTGGACCGCATGGTCCGACCCGCATCCCGATACCTTCTTGCAGGCGATCGGCCGTGGCTATATGCGCAGCGATGCACCGAACCGCGCGCTGGTGGGGCTGGAGACGCGCCCAAGCCATCGCAACCGACTCGATACGCTGCATGGCGGCTTCCTGGCCGCTTTTGCCGACCACGCCTTTTTCGGTGCGCTCTGGGCCATGGGCCATAAGGAGCAGGTCAATGGCGTGACCATCGACCTTTCCATGCAATATCTGGGCGCGGGCAAGGTCGGGCCTGACCTGATCGCGGAGGTGGAGGTGTTGCGGGAAACCGGGCGCCTGTTCTTCCTGCGCATGGTGATGACCCAGGATGGCCAGCCGGTCGCGGCCTCCACCGCCACCATCCGCAAGGCGCCCACGCCGAAGTGACCAGCGTCATTGCCCGTTATGACGCGCTGGTGGAGGCCGGCGAATTGCGGCCTGATCCGGACCAGCGGGCGGCAGCGGTGCGACTCGACCGGCTGCAACAGGAACTGGAAGCGACCCCGGCGCGCGGATCGACACTGTGGAAGCTGTTGCGCAAGCAGCCGGAGCCGCCACGCGGCCTGTACATGTGGGGCGGGGTGGGTCGCGGCAAATCGATGCTGATGGACCTGTTCTTCGACACGGTTCATGTCCAGCGCAAGGCGCGCGCCCATTTCCACGAGTTCATGCTCGACGTCCATGCCCGCCTGGCCGAGGCGCGCAAGTCGGAGACGGGCGATCCGATCCCGCCGGTGGTCGAGTCGCTGGCCGAAGAAGCGCGACTGCTCTGCTTCGACGAGATGGTCGTCAACAACATGGCTGACGCGGCGATCATGTCGCGGCTCTTCACCGGTCTGCTGGAAAAGCGGGTGACGATCGTCACCACCTCCAACCGCGAACCGGACGAACTCTACAAGAACGGCCTCAATCGTCAGCTTTTCCTGCCCTTCATCGACCTTATCAAGGTGAAGCTGGACGTGATGACGCTGAACGGCCCGACCGATTATCGGCGCGACCGGCTGGGCGACGCGACGCTGTGGCATTGTCCCAACGGGCCGCAGGCGACCAGGGAATTGTCCGACGCCTTTTTCCGCCTGACCGACTTTTCCGTAGAGGATCGGGCGAAGGTGCCGTCGGAGGATATCGTCGTACAGGGCGGGCGCACCATGCATGTGCCCAAGAGCCTGAAGGGCGTCGCCGTCTTCTCCTTCAAGCGCCTTTGCGCGGAGGCGCGGGGCGCGCCCGACTATCTGGCGATCGCGCGCAAATATCACACCGTCATCATCGTCGGCATCCCCGTGCTGGGACCGGAAAAGCGCAACGAAGCGGCGCGCTTCGTGACGCTGATCGATTCGCTCTACGAATATAAGGTGAAACTGCTGGCGTCGGCGGATGCCGAACCCGCACGCCTCTATCCCGAAGGCGACGGCGCGTTCGAATTTGAACGCACCGTGTCGCGCCTGATGGAAATGCAGTCGGACGAGTATCTGGCGCTGGGCCACGGCCCGAAATAACCCTTTCGACATCGCCTGAATGCCGAGGCGGTCCATCCATTGAGGTGGCAATGGATGGACCGGGTTTCCTCCGCTGCATTTGCAATGGCAGGCTTGTGGTTCCGTCCGTCGCATGGGCGGGGAACCATTCATCAGGCTGCAACTTTATTACGGAAAACAGGCCGGGCACCCTCGATCATGAGGGCGCCCGGCAGGATACCTCTGCAGGGAAGGCTCTCGGACCAGGGTAGGAGACCGGGAGCGACAGGGTGTGAATCGTCTTTAATGCAACTGCGAATGAATTGCAAAGATAATTTGTTTCTCAGCGCTTTGGGCGGTTGAAACCCCCGCCCGAAGGGCGTAGGCGGGCCAGCAATTCCAGTAGGCATGACTTGGAGGATGATTGCATATGGCCCGTAAGAAGATCGCGCTCATCGGCGCTGGCAATATCGGCGGCACGCTCGCGCATCTCGCGGCCCTCAAGGGTCTTGGTGACATTGTTCTCTTCGACGTGGTGGAAGGCGTGCCCCAGGGCAAGGCGCTCGACCTGTCGCAGTGCGGCCCGGTTGAAGGCTTCGATGCGAAGATCACCGGTTCCAACGACTATGCCGACATTGCGGGCGCGGACGTCATCATCGTCACCGCCGGCGTCGCGCGCAAGCCGGGCATGAGCCGCGATGACCTGCTGGGCATCAACCTCAAGGTCATGAAGGCCGTGGGCGAAGGCATCAAGGCCAATGCTCCGAACGCCTTCGTCATCTGCATCACCAACCCGCTGGATGCCATGGTGTGGGCGCTGCGCGAATTTTCGGGCCTGCCCGCCAGCAAGGTCGTCGGCATGGCCGGCGTTCTGGACAGCTCGCGTTTCAGCCACTTCCTGGCCGAAGAATTCCAGGTGTCGGTGAAGGACGTGAACAGCTTCGTGCTGGGCGGTCATGGCGACACGATGGTTCCGGTGATCCAATATTCGACCGTGTCAGGCATCCCCATCCCCGACCTCATCAAGCAGGGCCGTTCGACCCAGGAGCGCATCGACGCCATCGTCGCCCGCACCCGTTCGGGCGGCGGCGAGATCGTCGCGCTGCTCAAGACCGGTTCGGCCTTCTATGCGCCCGCCACCAGCGCGATCGCGATGGCCGAAAGCTATCTCTATGACCAGAAGCGCCTGCTGCCCGCCGCGGTCAACCTGACCGGCCAATATGGCGTCGACAATCTCTATGTCGGCGTGCCCGTCATCATCGGCAAGGACGGCGTCGAGCAGATCGTCGAGATCGAGCTGGACGACGAAGCCAAGGCGAACCTCACCGTGTCGGTCGACGCGGTCAAGGAATTGCTGGTCGCTTGCAAGGGCATCGATCCGAGCCTGGCATAATGAATGAACCACCCCGGCGAAGGCCGGGGTCCAGTCGGGACAGGCTATGAGCGACGGGCAGGCCTTCGTCTATATCATGGCAAATCGACGGAATGGGACGATCTATATCGGCTCTACCGTCGATCTCCCGAAGCGGGTCTGGGAACATCGCAACAGCGTCGTTCCGGGGTTCACGAAGCGATATGGCTGTCGGCTTCTCGTCTGGTACGAGGTGCATGATAGCTGGGAAGCTGCCCGCCTTCGCGAACGGCAGATGAAAGAATGGAAACGGGACTGGAAGCTAAGAGAGATCGAAGGAGGCAACGTCGAATGGGCGGACCTCTACGATCGTATCGCGCGGCCATGAACGATTGGAAACTGGACCCCGGCCTCCGCCGGGGTGGAATTGAAGGGTAATACCGTCAATGAGCATCCTCATTAACAAGAACACCAAGGTCATCACACAGGGTATGACCGGCGCCACCGGCACCTTCCACACCGAGCAGGCGCTGGCCTATGGCAGCCAGATGGTCGGCGGCGTCACGCCGGGCAAGGGCGGTTCGAGCCACATCGGCCTGCCGATCTTCGACACCGTCGCGGAAGCCAAGTCGAAGACCGGCGCCGACGCTTCGGTCATCTATGTTCCGCCGCCATTCGCGGCCGACTCGATCCTGGAAGCGATCGACGCGGAAATCCCGCTGATCGTCTGCATCACCGAAGGCATCCCCGTCCTCGACATGGTCCGCGTGAAGCGCGCGCTGTCGGGTTCGAAGTCGCGCCTGATCGGCCCGAACTGCCCCGGCGTCCTGACCCCCAATGAGTGCAAGATCGGCATCATGCCCGGTTCGATCTTCTCCAAGGGTTCGGTCGGCGTCGTGTCGCGCTCCGGCACGCTGACCTATGAAGCCGTGTTCCAGACCACCAATGCGGGCCTGGGTCAGACCACGGCTGTCGGCATCGGCGGCGATCCGGTCAACGGCACCAACTTCATCGACGTGCTGGAACTGTTCCTGGCCGACGACGCCACTGAATCGATCATCATGATCGGTGAAATCGGCGGCGACGCGGAAGAACAGGCCGCCCAGTTCCTGATCGACGAGGCCAAGCGTGGCCGCAAGAAGCCGATGGCCGGCTTCATCGCGGGTCGTACGGCGCCTCCGGGCCGCCGCATGGGCCATGCCGGCGCGATCGTGTCGGGCGGCAAGGGCGACGCGGAAAGCAAGATCGCGGCGATGGAAGCGGCCGGCATCAAGGTTGCCGCCAGCCCGTCCGAACTGGGTTCGACGCTGGTCGAGGTGCTTAAGGGCTGAAAAGCCCCTATATAGAGGCGGCCGGGCTGCACCCCGGCCGCTGATTTTCCCGCTCCGCGACTGCACGCGGCTGGGATGGGACAAGATGATGGGTTACGAGAACCAGGATTTCGAGATTGAGCGCGGCCCGACCTGGGCACGTGATAACTGGCCGCTGACGGATACGGACGACCTGACCGGGGCATTGGACCCCACGCAGATGCAGGTCGCCGTAAAGGCCGCCGCCAAGTCCGCGGGCAAGCCTGTGTCGGACGTCGACGTGGTCGCCGCCGCTGACGATGCGATCCGCGCGCAGATGCTGATCCGCACCTATCGCGTGCGTGGTCATCTCGCCGCCAATCTCGATCCGCTGGGCCTGGCCCAACGTGACCTGCCGGCCGACCTGACGCCGGAATATCATGGCCTGACCGACCTCAATAAAAAGGTCTATCTCGGCGGCACGCTGGGTCTGCAATATGCGACCGTGGCGGAGGTCGTCGCGATCCTGCGCGCCAATTATTGCGGCAATGTCGGCCTGGAATATATGCACATCGCCGATGTGGAGGAACGCCGCTTCCTTCAGGACCGGCTGGAAGGCAAGGACAAGGAAATCCACTTCACGCCTGAGGGCAAGAAGGCGATCCTGGCCAAGGTCATCCAGGGTGAGCAATATGAGAAGTTCCTGGGCCGCAAATATGTCGGCACCAAGCGCTTCGGCCTGGACGGCGGCGAATCCATGATCCCCGCGCTCGAAGCCATTATCAAATATGGTGGCGCGCAGGGCGTGCGCGAGATCGTATACGGCATGGCCCATCGCGGCCGCCTGAACGTGCTGGCCAATGTGATGGCTAAGGGTTTCCGTGTCATCTTCCACGAATTTTCGGGTGGCACTGCCAATCCCGAAGATGTCGGCGGTTCGGGCGACGTGAAATATCACCTCGGCACCTCGACCGACCGCGAGTTCGACGGCATCAAGGTCCACATGTCGCTGGTGCCCAACCCCTCGCACCTCGAAACCGTCGATCCGGTGGTGCTGGGCAAGGTTCGCGCGCAGCAGACCTTCCGCGACGATCTGGGCAAGCATGAGCAGGTTCTGCCCGTGCTGATCCATGGCGACGCGGCCTTTGCCGGTCAGGGCATCGTGTGGGAATGCCTCGGCTTCTCCGGCGTCAACGGCTACAATACCGGCGGCTGCATCCATTTCATCGTCAACAACCAGATCGGCTTCACCACCAGCCCGCAATTCTCGCGTGGCTCGCCCTATCCGAGCGATGTGGCCAAGGGCGTCCAGGCGCCGATCCTGCACGTCAATGGCGACGATCCCGAAGCCGTGACCTTCGCGTGCAAGCTGGCGATCGAATATCGTCAGACCTTCCATCGCGACATCGTGATCGACATGTGGTGCTATCGCCGCTTCGGCCATAATGAAGGCGATGAGCCGGGCTTCACCCAGCCGCTGATGTACAAGGAAATCCGCCAGCATCCGTCGGTCAGCGACGTCTATGCGGCGCGCCTGAAGGCGGAAGGCGTGGTGGATGACGCTTTCGTCAACAGCGCGACGGACGAGTTCGTTGCCCATCTTGAGGACGAGTTCGAGGCGGCCAAGAGCTACAAGCCCAACAAGGCGGACTGGTTCGCCGGTCGCTGGTCGGGGCTGCACAAGCCCGCCGATGCGGAAACGTCGCGTCAGAGCGTGGAATCGGCGATCAGCAACAAGCTGTTCGACGGCCTGGGCAAGACGCTGACCACCGTTCCAGAGGGGCTGAACGTCCACAAGACGTTGAAGCGCGTACTCGACGCCAAGGCGGAGATGTTCAAGTCCGGCGAGAATTTCGACTGGGCGACCGGCGAGGCGCTGGCCTTCGGTTCGCTGCTGTCGGAAGGCTATGGCGTTCGCCTGTCGGGTCAGGATTCGGGTCGCGGCACATTCAGCCAGCGCCATGCCGTCTGGACCGACCAGGACACCGAAGCGAAGTACATCCCGCTCGCGACCGTGCCGCATGGCCGTTGCGAGGTGCTGGATTCGCCGCTGTCCGAATATGGCGTGCTCGGCTTCGAATATGGCTTCGCGCTCGCGGACCCGAAGAGCCTGGTGATCTGGGAAGCGCAGTTCGGCGATTTCGCCAATGGCGCGCAGATCATCTTCGACCAGTATATCGCCTCGTCGGAAACCAAGTGGCTGCGGTCCAACGGCCTGGTATGCCTGTTGCCGCATGGCTATGAAGGGCAGGGGCCGGAACATAGTTCGGCCCGTCTGGAGCGCTATCTCCAGCTTTGCGCGGAAGGCAATATCCAGGTCGCGAACATCACGACCCCGGCTAACTATTTCCATGCCCTGCGTCGCCAGATGCTGCGGCCGTTCCGCAAGCCGCTCATCATCATGGCGCCCAAGTCGCTGCTGCGCCACAAGCTGGCGGTCAGCAAGGCCGAGGATTTCCTGGGCGAAACGCATTTCAAGCGCATCCTGTCGGACCCCAATGGTTCGGCAGACAAGGACACCAAGCGCTTGATCCTGTGTTCCGGCAAGGTCTTCTATGACCTGATGGAAGCGCGCGACGCCGCCGGCGACAAGGACGTGCAGATTGTTCGCATCGAACAAATCTACCCGTTCGCGAGCGAGGCGCTGACAAAGCGCATCGAGCGCATGACCAACCTGGAAGATGTCGTCTGGTGTCAGGAAGAACCGCGCAACAACGGCGCCTGGTTCTTCGTGGAACCCTATATCGAGGAAGCCTTGGCCAAGGCTGGCAAGGCGCCGATGCGCGCCCGCTATGCTGGCCGTAAGGCCTCCGCCTCGCCGGCCACCGGCCTGGCGTCGCGCCATGTGTCCGAACAGGGCGCCCTCGTCGCCGATGCGCTGGGCCACAGCGTCCGCACTGAAATCCGCCGCCAGAAGAAAGGCTGAGACAGCTCATGGCTACCGAAATCAAAGTCCCAACCCTGGGCGAATCCGTTACCGAAGCAACCGTGGGCCAGTGGTTCAAGAAGCCCGGTGAAGCCGTGAAGGCCGACGAACCGATCGTCAGCCTGGAAACCGACAAGGTCGCGGTCGATGTGCCCGCGCCGGTCGCCGGCACCCTGGGCGACATCATCGCCAAGGAAGGCGACACGGTCGAGGTCGGCGCGCTGCTGGCTTATGTGAATGAAGGCGCCGCCGCCGCTGCGACGCCCGCACCCGCAGCCCCCGCCGCCAAGGCGGAAGCCGCCGCGCCCGCGCCGGTCGCTTCGGCGCCCGCCGCTTCGGACGATGAAGAGGGTGGCAACCTGACCCTGTCGCCGGCGGTCCGCCGCCTGGTGCTGGAGCATGGCCTGGACCCAAGCAAGATCAAGGGCACCGGCAAGGACGGCCGCCTGACCAAGGATGACGTCACCGCCGCCGTCGCCGCCGGCACGGCCAAGGCCGCCGCCTCGGCTCCGGCAGCAACCCCCGCCGCCGACGCGCCTGCGGCTGGTCCCAGCCGTCGCCAGGAACGGGTCAAGATGACCCGCCTGCGCCAGACGGTGGCCAAGCGTCTGAAGGAAGCGCAGAACAACGCCGCGCTGCTCACCACCTTCAACGATGTCGACATGACCAACGTCATCGAGGCGCGCGCCAAGTATAAGGATCTGTTCGAGAAGAAGCATGGCGTCCGTCTGGGCTTCATGGGCTTCTTCACCAAGGCCGTGTGCATGGCGCTCAAGGATATTCCGGGCGTCAACGGCCAGATCGAAGGCGACGAGATCGTCTATAACGACTTCTGCGACATCTCGGTCGCGGTGTCGGCGCCCAACGGCCTGGTCGTTCCGGTCATCCGCAACGCCGAATCCTTGAGCGTCGCCGGTATCGAAAAGACCATCGGCGACTTCGGCAAGCGCGCCAAGGAAGGCGCGCTGACGATGGAAGATATGAAGGGCGGCACCTTCACCATCTCCAACGGCGGCGTCTTCGGATCGCTGATGTCGACCCCGATCATCAACCCGCCCCAGTCGGCGGTGCTGGGCCTCCACCGCATCGAGGACCGCCCGGTCGTCCGCAACGGCCAGATCGTGATCCGCCCGATGATGTATCTGGCGCTGTCCTACGATCATCGCCTGGTCGACGGACGTGAGGCGGTCACCTTCCTGGTCGCGGTCAAGAACGCGATCGAAGACCCGACCCGCCTGTTGATCGACCTGTAAAGCCTCGGTTTCACGTGCTCCTGCGAAAGCAGGAGCCCAGGGCGGAGAAATGCAACGAAAGCGGGATATGTCTATCTGATGGCCAGCAGACGCAACGGCACCCTGTATCTGGGTGTGACGAGCGATCTGACGGCCAGGGCATATCAGCATCGCAACGCCCTGGTGGACGGCTTTACGAAGGACCATGGCTGCACCATGTTGGTCTGGTTCGAAGCATATGATGATCTGCAGGAAGCGCGGCGTCGCGAACTGCAGATGAAGAAATGGAAACGCGCCTGGAAGATCGAGTTGATCGAACGGGAAAATCCTCGGTGGCAGGATTTGTTCGAGACACTGTTCTGACGACGCCCTGGGTTCCTGCGTCCGCAGGAACACAATGAGGAAGAAGAACGATGGCTGAGTTCGATTATGACGTCCTGGTGATCGGCGCTGGTCCCGGCGGTTATGTCGCCGCGATCCGCGCGGCGCAACTGGGCCTCAAGACCGCCTGCGCCGAAAGCCGCGAGACGCTGGGCGGCACCTGCCTCAATGTGGGCTGCATTCCGTCGAAGGCGTTGCTGCACGCTTCCGAATTGTATGACGAAGCCGCGAAT
Organism: Sphingobium sp. BYY-5; assembly: GCF_022758885.1. Classification (NCBI taxonomy): domain Bacteria; kingdom Pseudomonadati; phylum Pseudomonadota; class Alphaproteobacteria; order Sphingomonadales; family Sphingobiaceae; genus Sphingobium; species Sphingobium sp. BYY-5. Next base: position 1,726,019 of record NZ_JALEBH010000001.1, on the reverse strand, counting down.
GGCGGGCTGGCCAAGCTGGGCGTCAAGATCGACAAGATGAGCCTGGACCTGCCCACCCTGCAGGGTCAGCGCGTCGATGCGGTCAAGGGCCTGACCGGCGGGGTCGAGTTCCTGTTCAAGAAGAACAAGGTGACGTGGCTCAAGGGGCTGGCCAGCTTCACCGGCGCCAACACCGTTGAAGTGAACGGTGAGAAGGTGACGGCGAAGAATATCATCATCGCCACCGGTTCTTCGGTCACGCCGCTTCCGGGCGTCGCGGTCGACAATGCTGGCGGCAAGATCGTCGATTCGACCGGCGCGCTGGAACTGGACAAGGTGCCCGGTCATCTGGTCGTCGTCGGCGGCGGCGTCATCGGCCTGGAACTGGGCAGCGTCTGGAAGCGCCTGGGCGCCAAGGTCACGGTGGTCGAATATCTCGACCAGATCCTGCCCGGCATGGACGGCGAAGTCCGCAAGGAAGCCAACAAGATCTTCAAGAAGCAGGGCTTCGAATATAAGCTCGGCACCAAGGTGACGGGCGCGCAGGTCGGCAAGAAGGGTGTGACCCTGACGGTCGAGCCGGCCGCCGGTGGTGATGCGGAAACGATCGAAGCGGACGTCGTGCTGGTGTCGATCGGCCGTCGTCCGAACACCGAAGGTCTGGGCCTCGATAAGATCGGCCTGGAACTCAATGCGCGCAGCCAGATCGAGACCGATCATGACTTCGCGACCAAGGTGCCCGGCGTCTGGGCGATCGGCGACGTCATCCCCGGCCCGATGCTCGCGCACAAGGCCGAGGACGAAGGTATCGCCGTCGCCGAGAATATTGCGGGCCTGACCGGCATCGTGAACCATGACGTGATCCCCAGCGTGGTCTACACCAAGCCGGAGATTGCGGGCGTGGGCCTGACCGAGGAAGCGGCCAAGGAAAAGGGCGCGATCAAGGTCGGCAAATTCCCGATGCTGGCGAACAGCCGCGCCAAGACCAACCATGAGCCCGACGGCTTCGTGAAGATCATCGCCGACGCGGAGACCGACAAGGTTCTGGGCGTGTGGATCATCGCCACGGTCGCCGGCACGATGATCGCGCAGGCCGCGCAGGCGATGGAATTTGGCGCGTCCAGCGAAGACATTGCCTACACCTGCCACGCGCACCCGACGCACAGCGAAGCGATCAAGGAAGCGGCGATGGCCGTGACCGGCAAGCCGATCCATATGTGATCGCTCGCGATCAGGATTGAGAAGGAAAAGGCCTCCGCGTTGCGGGGGCTTTTTCTTTTTGCGATGAGGATGGCGGCTGGAAACGGCCACTTGCAGCCTCTCATGATTTCAGGGATCACCCTCGAAAGCAGACATGAGGGCGGCAAGGCATGAGGTTAGCTATCATTTCTCAGGCTACGATACTGAGCGTTTTGGTCATGGGGTTGGCAGGCTGTTCTGAAGGGAAACATCCTTTTCGTATTGTCCAGATTTGTCTTGCTGGGCCGCAGGAAATCCCGACTTTCACCAGCTTCATGAACGAAATCGCGCAATCATACCGGATGGAGTTTTCTGATCGAAGCGGTCAAACGCACGATGAATTGCAGTTGCTTGCATCAGATAACAAAAACACGCCCGTAAATGACCGCGCTGTAAATATCGGAGCAGAAAGAGGAAATGAATTTAGCTTTGGCGCTGGCAATCTAGGCCTGCCTACTGACCAGATCGCAATAGGATTTAACGGCAATGATCTTGAGAAATCCAAGGAATTTTCGGATGCTGCCGTGAAAAAGCTATCTACAAGGTGGCGCATCTATGAAGTGCCTCAAGGGCGCGGCGCTTTGCCACTATCTCGTTGCAACTAGCTGAATGCCGGTTTTGCTCATGGCAATACCAATAGCCGCCATTCCGCTACCCACCCAGAGCCGCAAATATTCCAACCTTAGCTCGGTTGGCGACGATCAGAAATCCGGCCGCCGCTTTTCCCGGAACGCGGCCACGCCTTCCGCGAAGTCGGGGAGGGTGAAAGCGTCGCGGAACAGCGCCAGCGTGGTCGCGTCGTCGTCTGCTTGCCCATCGAGGATGCGGCGGATGATTGCCTTGGACGATCGTACGCTGTGCTGGGCGTTGGCGGCGATGGTGCGGGCCAGCCTGTCCGCCTCCGCCAGCGGATCGACCGCGATCTCGTCGATCAGGTCGATGGCGAGCGCATCCGCCGCATCATGCAGCGCGCCGGTGAACAGGATGCGTTTTGCCCGCGCCGGGCCGACCAGATCGACCAGCAATTTGGTGTCGAACAGCGAATAGACGATGCCGAGCCTGGCGGGCGTGATGCCCAGCCGCGTGGCGGGCGAGGCAATCCGCAGATCGCAGGCGATGGCAAGGCCGCAGCCCCCGCCGACGCAATCGCCGTCAATCGCGGCGATGACCGGCTTTCCGGCATGGGCCAGCGCATATTGGCTGGCGCGGATCGCGGCCTGATTGGTGACGCGCCATGCTTCTGCGCCTGAGCAGGCGGCAAATTCATGGATGTCTGCGCCCGCGCAGAAGATGCCGGATGTGGCGGAAGCGAGGATGAGGACGCGCACGGCGTCGTCGGCCATGGCTTCCCCGACCAGATGGGGCAGGCGTTCCCACATCGCCTGGGTCATGGCGTTGCGCCGGTCGGGCCGGTCGATCAGCAGCCGGGCGACCGCTCCGTCCCGTTCCAGCCGCAAGGTCATGCCGGCCAGCGCTCCAGCAGCGGCACCAGTTCGTCGAAATGATGGATCACCGCGTCAGCCTCCAGATCCTCGACCGGGCCGTCGAGGAAGCCAAAGCTGACCGCGACATTGGCGATGCCCGCATTGCGCGCGCCGGCAATGTCGTTGATGGTGTCGCCGATGAAGATGGCGCGGCCGCCGCCGGCGCGTTCGATCATGGCATGAATCGGGGCGGGATCGGGCTTGGCCATGCCGACCGTGTCGCCGCCGACGATGCTGGCGAAGCGATCCGACAGGCCGATCTGGTGCATCAGGGGAATGGTGAAGCGTTCCGCCTTGTTGGTGCAGATGGCGAGCCTTACGCCGCGCGAGGCCAGCGCGTCCATCGCCGCGATCAGGCCGGGATAGGGGACCGAATGGATGGCGAGATTCTGCTCATAATAATCGAGCAGGACCGGCAGCAGCGCCGTCAGCGTCGCGTCGTCATAGCCGCCCGATGCGTCAAGCGCGCGCTGGAGCATCACCTTCGCGCCCTTGCCGACGAAGGGATGGATCGCCGCGACGGGGAAAGGCGGTCGGTCGATCGTGCCGATGGCATAGTTGACCGCGGCGGCCAGGTCGCCGCTGGTATCGATTAAGGTGCCGTCCAGGTCAAAGCCGACGATATCGAAGGGTATCGGGTCCAGATTTCTCGCTGCCATCATTGCGCCATGCCGCGCCCATGGTGGCAATGGCAAGTCAAACATGGCAGAGGGCCTGTCTGCTCATCGCTTCTTGCCAAGGATCGTCGAACGTGACCGCTCCCAACGCCCTCTCCCGTCCTCTGGCCGTCATCATCCTCGCCGCCGGGCAGGGGACGCGAATGAAATCCGCGCTGCACAAGGTTCTGCATCCGATTGCCGGGCGACCGATGTTGCTGCACCTGCTGGCGAGCGTCGCCGAACTGGCGCCCGAACGGCAGGTGGTGGTGGTCGGTGCGGGCCGTGAGCAGGTGGAAAAGGCGGTCGAGGGCACCGGCGCGGTGATCGCGGTGCAGCAGCAGCAGCTCGGCACCGGGCACGCCGTCGCCCAGGCGCATGACGCGCTGGCGGGCTTCGCGGGCGATGTGCTGATCCTCTATGGCGACGTGCCGCTGGTGAGCGCGGCGACGATGCGGGCGATGCTCGATCGCCTCAGCCGGGGTGACGAACCGCGCGCGGTGGTACTGGGTTTCCGCCCCGATGACGCTGCTGCCTATGGCCGCATCATCGCCGACGGGCAGGGCCTGATCGAAAAGATGGTGGAATATAAGGACGCGACCGAGGCGGAGCGGGCGGTGACGCTCTGCAACAGCGGCCTGATGGCGGTGCGATCGACCGACCTGTTCGTACTGCTCGACCAGATCGGCAATGAGAATGCGGCCGGCGAATATTATCTGCCCGATATCGTCATGCTGCCCGGCGGCGCCAGCGCGGTGATCGAGACCGAAGCGTGGGAGGTTGCGGGCGTCAACAGCCGGATCGAACTGGCAGGCGTCGAGGCCGTGTGGCAGGCGCGCCGCCGGGTCGAGGCGATGCGGGAGGGTGCGACTTTGGTCGCGCCGGAGACGGTGTTCTTCGCCCATGACACAGTGCTCGGCCGCGACGTGGTGGTGGAGCCGAACGTGGTGTTCGGCCCCGGCGTCACCGTGGCGGACGATGTGACGATCCACGCCTTTTCCCATCTGGAAGGGGCGAACGTGGAGCGCGGGGCGGAGATCGGTCCCTATGCCCGGCTGCGACCCGGCGCGCAGATCGGTCCCAGGGCCAAGGTCGGCAATTTCGTCGAGATCAAGAAGGCGGATGTCGCGGAGGGGGCGAAGGTCAACCACCTGTCCTATATCGGCGACGCCAGCGTGGGGGCGGGGGCCAATATCGGCGCGGGCACCATCACCTGCAATTATGACGGCTTCTTCAAATATAAGACGGAGATCGGCGCCGGCGCCTTCATCGGCTCCAACAGCGCCCTGGTCGCTCCGGTGAAGATCGGCGACGGCGCGATCGTCGCGGCGGGCAGCGTGGTGACGCGCGCGGTCGAGGCGGATGCGCTCTGTCTGATGCGGCCCGAACAGGTCGGCAAGCCCGGCTGGGCCGCCGCCTTTCGCGCACGGATGAAGGCGAAGAAGGCTGCCGCCAAGGGATGAGCTTTGTCCGCCGTCATCCCTGGCTCACGGGAATTCTGTGCCTGCTGTTGGCGATCGTTGGTTTTGCGGGGTGGCTTGTCCTCAACGCTCGCGCCATGCCGATCGTGCGGCGGGCGGAGATCGCGCTGCCCTTTCCGGCTGACGCGCCGCGACGCGCGATGACTGTCGCGTTGCTCACGGACACGCATCTGTCCGGCCCCGACAACAGCCCGGCGCGAATGGCGCGGATCGTGGCGCAGATCAATGCGCTGCGGCCCGACCTCATCCTGCTGGGCGGCGATTATATCGGCGATGACAAGGGCGGGGCGGTCTATAATGCGCAGGACAGTATCGCGCCCTTCGCCGGGCTGCGCGCGCCGCTGGGCGTGGTCGCGGTGCTGGGCAATCATGACAGCCGCAGCAGGAAGAACCGCCGGGCGCTGAGCGAGCCGGATTGGCAGGCGGCCTTCACGCGAATCGGCGTCACCCTGCTGCAGGACGGCGCGGTGCGGCGCGGGCCGCTGGCGATTGGCGGGCTGAAAGACATTTATACGCGCAAGATCGATATCCCCGACACGCTGGCCGACATGCGGCGGATCGGCGGCGCGCCGGTCGTCATGTCGCATGGGCCGGACGTGTTTCCCAAACTGCCCGACACGCCGTCGCTGACCCTGGTCGGCCATACCCATTGCGGGCAGGTCGCCTTTCCTTTCTGGGGCATCGTCTATGTCCCGTCAGCCTATGGCACCCGCTATGCCTGCGGACTCTATCGCGACGGTAGCAAGACGATGATCGTCGCGGGCGGGGTTGGCACCAGCGGTTTCCCCGTCCGGATGCTTGCGCCGCCGGATATCTGGCTCATCACCATTCGTCCGCGATGAAATAGTTTTCACCTGCGGGCCATGGTGCTGTTGTGCGGCCGCCTTTAATGGCATGGCGATGAAAGCGTTCTATAAGAGCGGTTTCGCTGGTTCATTGGGTTCGACTGAGGCTTTCTTTCATGTGCGGCATCATTGGTATCATCGGCAAGGACGACGTGGCTGACCGGTTGGTCGATGGGCTAAAGCGTCTCGAATATCGCGGTTACGACAGTGCGGGCGTCGCCACCGTCCATGACGGCGCGATCGAGCGCCGCCGGGCCGAGGGCAAGCTGTCCAACCTGGTGCGCGAATTGCAGGACGCCCCGCTGCCTGGCACCACCGGCATCGCGCACACCCGCTGGGCCACCCATGGCGCGCCGACCACCAGCAACGCACACCCCCATGCGACCAATGAAGTCGCGCTGGTCCACAATGGCATTATCGAGAATTTCAAGGGCCTGCGCGAGGAACTGATGGCGCGCGGCCGGGTGTTCGACAGCCAGACCGATACCGAGGTCGTCGCCCATCTGGTGAGCGAACTGGTCGAGCAGGGCGCCAGCCCCAAGGATGCGGTGGCCGCCGTGCTGCCGCGCCTGCACGGCGCCTTCGCGCTGGCCATCCTGTTCCGCAGCCATCCCGACATGCTGATCGGCGCGCGGCTGGGGTCGCCGCTGGTCGTGGGCTATGGCGACGGCGAGACCTTCCTGGGGTCCGACGCGCTGGCGCTGGCGCCGCTGACCCAGCGCATCGCCTATCTGGAGGAGGGCGACTGGGTCATCATCACCGCCACCGGCGCGGAGATATTCGACAAGGACAATAACCCGGTCGAACGCCCCGTGACCATTTCCGGCGTGTCCGGCGCGATGATCGACAAGGGCAATCATCGCCATTTCATGCAGAAGGAAATTTACGAGCAGCCGGTCGTCGTCGCCCAGACGCTCAAGGCCTATCTGCAACGCATGGACGACCGCGTGTCGCTGCCGATCCCCGATTTCGACCTGTCGGCGATCCGCCGCGTCACCATCGTCGCCTGCGGCACCAGCTTCTATGCCGGGATGGTCGCGCGCTACTGGTTCGAACAATTTGCCCGCGTGCCGGTCGACCTCGATTTCGCGTCGGAGTTCCGTTATCGCGAGCCGGTAATGGAAGAGGGTGGCCTCGCCCTCTTCATCAGCCAGTCGGGCGAGACTGCCGACACGCTCGCCGCTTTGCGCTATGCCCGCGCGCAGGGACAGAAGATCGCGGTCGTCGTCAACGTCCCGACCAGCTCGATGGCGCGCGAGGCGGACCTGCTGCTGCCCACCCATGCCGGGCCGGAGATCGGCGTCGCCTCGACTAAGGCCTTCACCTGCCAGTTGGCCGTGCTGGCCGCGCTTGCCGCCAATCTGGCCCGCGCCAAGGGGCAGCTCGACGCCAGGGCGGAGAAGGAGATCGTCCGCCATCTCGCCGAAGCGCCCGCCGCGATCAACGGCGCGCTCGCCTATGACGAGGCGATCGAGGCGATGGCGCATCATATCGCGCCCGCCCGCGACGTCCTCTATCTGGGACGCGGCACCGACTATCCGCTGGCGCTGGAAGGGGCGCTCAAGCTCAAGGAAATCAGCTATATCCATGCCGAAGGCTATGCCGCGGGTGAGATGAAGCATGGCCCGATCGCGCTGATCGACGAACTGGTCCCCGTGATCGTGATCGCGCCCAGCGGTCCCCTGTTCGAAAAGACCGTCAGCAACATGCAGGAAGTGCAGGCGCGCGGCGGCAAGGTGGTGCTGATATCCGACTATGACGGGGTGCAGGCGGCGGGTGAGGGGTGCCTGGCCACCATCACCATGCCCAAGGTCCACCCGCTGATCGCGCCGATGGTCTATGCCGTTCCGGTGCAGTTACTCGCCTATCATGTCGCCGTGGCGAAGGGCACCGATGTCGATCAGCCTCGCAACCTCGCCAAGTCGGTGACGGTGGAGTGAAGGAGGATATGTTCGAGCTGCCGGCGGAGGAAAGCCGCATGCCGCGGCCGGACATGCTGACCGTCAGCTTCGATCATTGGGAGGGACCGCTCGACCTGCTGCTGACGCTGGCGCGGGGACAGAAGGTCGATCTGCGCGAAATCTCCATCCTGGCGCTGACCGAACAATATCTCGCCTTCATCGACAGCGCGCGGCAGTTGAAGCTGGAACTGGCGGCCGACTATCTGGTGATGGCGGCCTGGCTCGCCTACCTCAAATCCTCGCTGCTGTTGCCCAGGCAGGAACAGCCCGATCCCAGCCCCGAGGAGCTGGCGCTGCGCCTGCAATTGCGGCTGCAACGGCTCCATGCGATGCGCGATGCCTCCGCGCGGCTGATGGCGCGCGACCGGATCGGCCGCGACGTCTTTCCGCGCCGCAAGCCCGAAGGGTTGCGATTGGTGAAGAAGGCGCAGTGGCGCGCCAGCCTTTACGACCTGATCCAGGCCTATGGCCAGATTCGCGCACGTACCCAACCGGCAGTCCATATTATCGCGGTGCGCCCGGTGATGACGCTGGACGAAGCGATTCAGCGCGTCAGCTCGCTGGTCGGCGCGGCGCTCGACTGGACCCGGCTGGAGGCGTTCCTGCCCCCCGATCTGGATCAGCCCAGGGCGAAGTCTGCGCTCGCCAGCAGCTTCGTCGCTGCGCTGGAACTGGCGCGGCAGGGGCGGCTGGATATCCAGCAAGACGGCATTTTCGAACCCATTTACCTGCGCGTTGCGGCGTCAGGTGGAGCGCAGTCATGACGCAAGAACCCGATGATTTCCTCCGCGCGGTCGAAGCCGCTTTATTTGTCGCCGAAGCGCCGATGGCGCTCGCCGAACTGAAGTTGCATGTGGGCGACGCGGGGGATCTTGGCGCGGCGCTGGCGGCGTTGTCGGATCACTATGCCGGGCGCGGCGTCAACCTGGTCGAGCGCGGCGGACGCTGGCATTTCCAGACCGCGCCGGACCTGGCCCATATCCTGCGGCGGGAAAAGGACGAGCCGCGCAAGCTGTCGCGCGCGGCGATGGAGACGCTGGCGATCATCGCCTATCATGAGCCGGTCAGCCGCGCCGAGATTGAGGCGATCCGCGGCGTTCAGGTGGCCAAGGGGACGCTCGACGTACTGATGGAGGCGGGCTGGGTGCGCCCTGCCGGGCGGCGCGAAGTGCCCGGTCGCCCGCTCATCTATGCGACCAGCGTAGAATTCCTGTCACATTTCGGGCTTAGCAGCCGTCGCGACCTGCCGGGGATAGAGGATTTGCGTGCCGCAGGGTTGCTCGATCCGATCGATCTTGCGCTGGAGGGTCTGACCGGCCAATCCGTTCTGGAAAATGACGAGGAAGAGGCCTAGATAGGCCTCCTACTAGGAGTATTGTACAATGGGTTCCTTCTCGCTGATGCACTGGGTGATCGTGCTCCTGGTCGTCATGCTGCTGTTCGGTGGCGGCCGGATTTCCGGCCTGATGGGCGACGTGGCCAAGGGTATCAAGAGCTTCAAGAAGGGCATGGCCGACGATGATGACGACATCGCCCCCGCCAAGCCCGCTACCCGGATCGAAGGCCAGCGTGCTGCCGAGCAGGACGCGCCGAGCGCGACCGAAGAAAAGACCAAGGCCTGATCGCTAGAACAGGCTGATAGTCTCGCATGTTTGGCATCGATTCGTCCGAACTTCTGGTGATCGTGATCATTGCGGTGATCGTGATCGGGCCGAAGGACTTGCCGCGCGCGCTCTATAAGGTGGGGCAGATCGTCGGCAAGGCGCAGGGTATGGCCCGTCATTTCCGCACCGGCATCGACGCCATGGTGCGGGAAGTCGAATTGGAAGAGCTGGAAAAGAAATGGGCCGCGCAGAATAAGCGGATCATGGACGAGCATCCGGCTGATCCTGCGCTCGCCACGGAAGCGCTGCCCGCGCCTGCCGTGGAGGAAAAGCCCGTATTCGTGGCGGAATCCGCGCCAGTCGACGACAAGCCGCCCTTCGTGGCCGAATCGGCGCCTGTGTCCGCACCGGCTTCGGATGGGCCGCCCTATGTGGCTCAGGCCGCGTCAGTCGAGTCGCGCAAGGGTGACGCCGCAGCATGATAAACGACATCGATGACAGCAAGGCGCCCCTGCTCGACCATCTGATCGAGTTGCGCGGCCGCCTGCTCAAATGCGTCTATGCGCTCTTCATCACCGGCGCGATCTGCTTCTATTTCTCGGAACAGCTTTTTGCGATTCTGGTCCATCCGCTCAAGGAAGCCTTTGGCGACGCGGGCGGGCGGCTGGTCTATACCAAGCTGTACGAAGCCTTTTTCGTGCAGGTGAAGATCGCGGTGTTCGGCGCTTTCTGCCTGTCCTTCCCGATCATCGCCAACCAGCTCTGGGCCTTTGTCGCGCCGGGTCTCTATGCCAGGGAAAAGAAGGCGCTGCTGCCGTTCATCCTTGCGACCCCCTTCCTCTTCGCCATGGGCGCCAGCCTCGCCTATTTCGTGGTGATGCCCACGGCCTTCCATTTCTTCCTGGAGTTTCAGGGCAATAGCAGTGGTCTGCAGGTGGAGGCACTGCCCAGTGCGGACGCCTATCTGGGCCTCGTCATGCAGTTCATCCTGGCCTTTGGCATCAGCTTCCTGATGCCGGTGCTCCTGATGCTGCTCAACCGGGCGGGTTTCGTCACGCGGGCGCAGCTTATCGGGATGCGCCGCTACATGATCGTCGGGGCCTTCATCCTGGCGGCGGTGCTGACCCCGCCCGATGTCGTCTCACAGCTCATGCTCGCGATTCCGCTGTTGCTGCTCTACGAAATCACGATCGTCGCCATCTGGTTCACCGACCGCAAGCAGGCGCGCGATGAAGCGGCGGAGGAGGCCTCGGCCTGAGGCCGGCTTTTGTCAGGTCATAAGGAACGCTTGTTGGAAGCGCTTCCCTGTCTTCCCTAGACGATCGACATTCAGGTTAAAGCAGAAGTCTCAGCCTTATTTTCAACGTCATGCCGGACCTGATCCGGCATCTAGGGCCACAAAAGGCGTCGCCTGCGACTCTGGATGCCGGATCAAGTCCGGCATGACGGCTTGGGAAGCGCCTAAAACTCTGAATGTCGATCCGCCCTAGGTGAGCGTCATGAACGTCGATCGATCCCAGAGCGAGATGGCTTCACGTTGAATCGTCATTGCGAGCGCAGCGAAGCAATCCACTGGCGCTCGCATGGATTGCTTCGCTGCGCTCGCAATGACGAAGTGGTTTCACTTTAGGCCATCCGACTCTGGCGTCATTCCCAGAAAAATGGCCCGCCTGTCGGGGCGGGCCATGTCAGGGAGGGGACTATGAAAACGGATTGAAACGCGAAGGGGCGCTTAATTCACCGCTCTTTCCATGGCCTTGCCGGCGCTCTCCACGTCGCGGCCTGCGCCCTGGACGGTGTTGCACGCAGCGACCAGCAGCGAACCGGTGAGCAGCAAGGCGGCCAGGATATTTTTCGCCATCGACTATCTCCTTGAACATATGCCGCATGAATTGCGTCAGGAAAGTAACCCGCGGCGAACCGATCCGTTCCGACGGTGACGCTGCTGCTGATTTCAAAAGAAGGATGGCCCGGAAAAGTCTGAGCCCGGCCGAAAAAGTCTGAGCCCGGAACGTGTCGGGGGGGAAACGTTCCGGGCTCATATTTTTTGGATAGCAAGAGCGGGGGGCAAAAGATTTGCTATCCGCAATGCAGAACCCCCGGCGACCGGAATAGGTTCCGCGCCGAAGCGAGAAATTTCGATTTTTATTTGCCGTCTTTTCCAAGGCTTTCGCTGGTCAACATCATGTTAACCGGAAAAAAGTGCGGGCGCAGGCAAAAAAATGCGGGTTCAGGTCAATGGACGGCCGCTGTTGCGATATTCGGGACGGATGGTGGATTCCGGCAAGCCGTCACCGTCATGCGGGGCGCGGGACGGGGGTGGCGCCCAGCCCATGGCCGGCGTGACAGGTGCAGCCGACGGGGGACTTGCGTGCGGAGCGGCCCAATAGTCGGGCGGCGTCACCGGTTGGGCCGGCCAGATGCGGCGCGCCGGGCCGGAGATCGGCTCCCGGCCGCGATAGGCGGTGGTGAAGGCGCCGGCCGTGCCGTTAAAGCCGGGATTGCGGTAGAAGATATGTGCGCCGATAACCGCGACGGCCTGCAAGCTGAACGACCAGTCCGGCCGCACCGCCAGCGTGTGATAATGGGTGGCAAGGCCGACCGGCGCATAGACCCGGCCGGCCAGCGCCTCCTGCGCGATCCGCCGCGACCGCGCCCAGGCGACGGCATTGGGCATACGCGCCATGGAACCGTCGCAACTGAAGGTGAACTGGCATTTGTCGTCGAGCCGCTCGGTCCCTTCATAGACGACGCCGCAGACCGTATCTGCCCAAAGGTGGCTGCGCACCCGGTTGAGCACCACTTGCGCCACGGCGCGCTGCCCGTCCTCCGGTTCGTTCCCGGCCTCATAATAGACGGCGTTGGTCAGGCAATTGAGCGCGCGATAGCTGTCGAGCGCCGTGGTGCCACGGAAGATGGCGGCCGGGGCGGCCTTCACCGCGTCCAATCCCAGCACATGCCGGCTGCGCACTGTATCGACGCCCGGCACCGGATTGAATGCCCCCTCGGCAAAGAAGAAGGCGGAGCCGGGGAAATTGTCGTCCGGTTGCTCGGCCGGGTCGAGCGGGGCGGGCGCGCCGTCCAGCAGGTCGAGCGGGGCGGCGGTGATGAGGCGCGGCGCGACCAGCGCGGCAAGCGCCAGCGCGGCGATGCCGCTCTTCGCCTTCCACTCCTTCATCCGCATGGCAAAGCCCTGAATATCCGCGGCATGTCGCCGCACGGCATTGCCCCTACGCGAAATTCCTTTCCACTTCGCTGCTGTTTTCGGGGGTGTGCCGCGATGGGACGTCCGTTTGGGAAAGCGTTAACGCGAATGGAAAACCGTCCCTTTGCCGGTCGCATCAATCCCTTGCTTGGCAAAGCCGCGCGCGCTCCGCTATGCGTTGCGCCATGCTGCTCGTATCCAATAGTCTCGCGCTGATCGGCAATACGCCGCTTGTGCGCCTTGCCGGCCCTTCCCAGGAAACCGGCTGCGATATTTTCGCCAAATGCGAATTTGCCAATCCCGGCGCGTCGGTCAAGGACCGTGCGGCGCTGTTCATCGTCAATGATGCCGAGGAGAAGGGGCTGCTCAAGCCCGGCGGCACCATTGTCGAGGGGACGGCGGGCAATACCGGCATCGGCCTGGCGCTGGTCGCCAATGCGAAGGGCTATAAGTCGATCATCGTCATGCCCGAGACGCAGAGCCGGGAGAAGATGGACACGCTGCGCGCGCTGGGCGCGGAACTGGTCACGGTGCCGGCCGCCGCCTATTCCAACCCCGGTCATTTCGTCCACACCTCCCGCCGGATCGCGGAGGAGACGGAAAACGCGATCTGGGCCAATCAGTTCGACAATATCGCCAACCGCAAGGCGCATATCATCGGCACTGCCGAGGAAATCTGGACACAGATGGATGGCCGGGTCGACGGCTTCACCTGCGCGGCGGGCACCGGCGGCACGATTGCGGGCGTGGGGCTGGGCCTCAAGGCCAAGGACGAGGCTGTCACGATTGCGCTCAGCGATCCGCATGGGGCGGCGCTTTTCAACTATTATGCCCATGGCGAGTTGAAGGCGGAGGGCAATTCGGTCGCCGAAGGCATCGGCCAGGGGCGCATCACCGCCAATCTGGAAGGCGCGCCGATCGACACGCAATTCCGCATTTCCGATGAGGAGGGGCTGCATTGGGTCGGCCGCCTGCTCGCCGAGGAAGGGCTGTGCCTGGGCCTGTCGTCGGGCATCAATGTCGCGGGCGCGGTGGCGCTGGCAAAGCAATTGGGGCCGGGCAAGCGGATCGCGACCATATTGTGCGATACCGGCTTTCGTTACCTCTCGACGCTCTACAATCGTCAATGGCTCGAATCGAAGGGCTTGACGGTGTTCCCCTGGCTCGCGCACACTGCATGAACGCCGACACGGGTCGCGGCGAAGAGAATAAGAGCGCGAATATGGCTGAGACACCCCGCCGTCAGGAAGGGTTGCAGCGTGTTCAGATCGGTCTCACCGGTCTGGCTGGCGTAGTGCTACTCGTAGGCCTGGCCAATATCGTGATCGAAAAGGCGCGGGTCGACGATGCCGCGCTTCCCCCGCCGACGGTCCCGACGCTCAGCGCCAACGCCGTCGCACCCAAGGAGCCGTTGGCCGAACTGGGCGTGCAGCCCGCGCCCGAACAGGCGCCGATCGTCCCCGACCTGCAACCTGACCCCAATCTCAACAAGCCCATGGACCGCGACCCCGCGCAACAGCAGCCCCATTAAGTCATGGCGAAGGGCAGGGGGATGGTCGCCATCGTGGCGGCGCTGAAACGATTCCTCTGGCTCTGGCTGCCGATGCTGGCCGCGCTGCTCGCGGGGCTGAGCCGCGCCTGGCGGACCGGGCAGGCCGATCCCTGGGATTGGGGCGTTGCGACAGCGGTGGTGCTGGCGGTCGTCGGCCTGCTGCTCGCGCGGCGTAGCTGGGCGGTGTGGACCTGGGTGGCGGTGGGAGCGGCTGGGTCGGCGCTGATCTTTTGCGCCCTGGCGGCTGCGCGGATGCCGGACATTCCGGCCGGTCTGGGTTTGTCCGTGGTCGCCTTGCTGGCGGTTTTCGGGGGCGCCTGGGTGCGCCACGCCCTGTTGGGGAGAATCGCGGGGGCTTTCCTGCTTGCGCTTGCCGGCCTGCTTCTCTGGCGCGGCCCGGCGCAGCCGGTCACGCCTGTTCCGGGCCGTCCCAAACTTGCCGTCATCACTGGCCTGCCGCTTTTCTGGGCCGAGCCGGGAGGCGGCGGGGCGGCGCTGCGGGACGCGCCGATCATCGCGGTTCTGCGCACGCGCTTCACCGTGGAACCGATCGACGATCCCCTGCGTCTCGCCCGCTCGGATGTGCGCAGGCTGCTTGTCGCGCAGCCCCGCGCTTTGGCGCCCCAGCAACTCGTCGCGCTCGACCACTGGGTCAGGATGGGCGGCACGGCGCTGGTGCTGGCAGACCCGTTGTTGTGTTGGCCCTCCGCCCTTCCGCTGGGCGACCGCCGCCGCGTGCCTTCTGCCAGTCTGCTGGCGCCCTTGCTCGCCCATTGGGGTTTCACGCCCGGCTCGCTCGTTGCCGGAGAGATCCGTCATTTCCTGCCCGATGGGCATCTTGTCACCCTGTCCGACGCCGGCCTCTTTTCGCCCGCTGATGCCCTGCCGCTGCGCAAACGGATCGGCCGGGGCGAGGTGCTGCTGCTGGGCGATGCTGACCTGATCGATGATCGGCTCTGGCTTGCCGATCCTGCGCGCCCGCTCGATCCGCGCGCCTGGGTGGCCGATACACCGGCTTTGGTGAGCCATTGGCTTGGTGCGTCCATCCCCGGCGAACGGCATTGGATGCGCGCGCCGGCGGATGTGATTGCGGGGCTGCGCTGGGCGATTCTGGCTGGGACAGGCTGGGCAATATTGGGTGCGATGCTGCTGCACGCGCAATTCGTCGCAAAAAAATCTGGAACAAAAAGTGAAAATAAGCCCAAAAGGAGCCAAAAAAGCAGTTCAACCCATTTTTAACCGGCTTTTCCCATCGATTCCCGACTTTTCCCTTTCCAGTCGGCCCCATGCTTGGTAGATATTACAGCATTGGGGTTCGTCAGGCTTTGTGCAGTCCTGTGCGCCGGATGGTCTTCTCGCGATTCCGGCGGAGGGCGGCCTGCGCCCCGGATAAAGAGGGCCTGTTTTCAACGTGTCGGACGTTATTCTCTATTCGGGCAACGCATTCAGCGTCGCGGACGGCAAAGGCCGTTTCGTGCTGCCCCTGGAGATGCGCAAGCTGGTGAAGCAGGCCAGCGGCGGCGAAAATCGTCTGTGCCTGTCGGTTCATTTCGACAATGGCTGCGCCACCGGTTTCGGCCTGTCGCACAAGCAGTTCCTGTTCGATGAAGTCGAGAAGCTGGAGCGCCAGGCTTATGAGTCGGGGCGCGACTTCAACGCCGATCTGGAGCGCGAGAATCGCCTCGGCACGATCGAGGACGTCAATTTCGACGATGGCGGCCGGTTCTTCCTGCACCCCGATATCAAGGAAGAGGCCGGGATCACCGATGCGGTCTTCTTTTATGGCGTCGGCCGCTATTTCCAGATCTGGCATCCGCAGGCGCTCGTCGAAAGCCCCGATCGCCCGGCGCTGATCCGCAACAAGGTGAAGCGCTGGCTGGAAAGCCGTGCGGCGGAGGGCGGCCAATGAGCGCCGCCGTCACCGCCCCTCATATCCCCGTCCTGATCGACGAAGTGCTCGACGCGCTCGCCATTGTCCCTGGCGAGATTCATGTCGACGGCACTTTCGGTGCGGGCGGCTATAGCAGCGCCATGGCGCGCGCGGGCGCGCGCATCTTCGCCTTCGATCGTGATCCCGATGCGATCCGTGAAGGGCAGGCCGTCGCCGATGCGCATGGCATCACCCTTATCCCCGGCGAATTTTCGCGGATGGCGGAACTGCTGGCCGATCACGGCATCGACAAGGTGGCGGGCGTGACGCTCGACATCGGCGTGTCCTCGATGCAGCTCGACCGGCCGGATCGCGGCTTTTCCTTCCAGTCGGACGGTCCGCTCACCATGACGATGAGCCAGGACGGCATGAGCGCCGCCGATTTCCTCAACACCGCCCCGGAGGAGGAGATCGCCGACGTCATCTATCGCTATGGCGAGGAGCCGCGCTCGCGCCGGGTCGCCCGAGCGATCGTGGAGGCGCGCCCGCTGGAGCGCACCGGCCAGCTCGCCGCCGTGGTCCGCCGCGCGCTGGGCTACAAGCCGCATGACAAGAAAGACCCGGCGACCCGCACCTTCCAGGCGATCCGCATCCATGTGAATCGCGAACTGGAGGAGCTGGAGCGCGGTCTCGAAGCGGCCGAGGCGCTGCTGGAGGAGGGCGGTCGCCTGGCGATCGTCACCTTCCACAGTCTGGAGGACCGCATCGTCAAACAATATCTGCGTAAGCGCAGCGGCGGCGAAGGCGCGGGGTCCAGGCATCTGCCCGAACGCGCGGCCGACGCCGCGCCGACTTTCGCCAAGCCTGCCAAGGCGGTACGACCCGGCGAAGCGGAACTGGCGCGCAATCCCCGCGCCCGGTCGGCCACGCTGCGCAGCGCCGTCCGCACATCCGCTCCCGTTTCCTCGCCCTCTCGGAGTTCCCGGTCATGATCGCCGTCAAGAGGTTGCAGAGCCTGATCTGGGTGATCCTCGTCGCGCTGGGCGCGCTCGGCGCCTATATGGTGTCGCTGAAAGTCGCGACCGAACGCAACGACCTGATGCGGGTGCGCGCGCAGATCGCAGCGACGAAGGCGGACATGCGCTATCTGGAAACGGAATTCAGCGCGCGCGCCTCGATGCGCCAGCTCGAAAGCTGGAACCAGCATGACTTTCTCTATGCCACGCCGACCGCCCAGCAATATCTGGGGGGCGAGCGTGCCCTGGCGCAACTGGACGGGGTACAGCCCAATGGCCCGGATTATGTCGCGCCGCCGGTGATGGTGGCGATGGTCGAAACGCCGGCCGACTTGCCCTCCGCGCCGCAGAAAGCGCCGGCAAGCCCGGCTGCGACCCAGATCCGCAGCGACATCGCGATCATCCGTGAGGCGCACGCGGCCGACAATATCGACAAATTGCCCAGGCCCGCGCCGCGTACCCCGGTGCAGCAGGCCAAGGCGGATGCCGATGTCTCCACGCCCAATCCGATCGCGCGCAAGGCGGAACGGATGGCGATGCTCGACGCCAAATTGCTGGATGACAGCACTCTGGGCGACCTCACTGCGAAGGCGGCGCGCGAACGGCGGAAGGGGGCGCGCTGATATGGCGACGATCATCGTCCAGCCGGGCGGGCCGCGGGCGGGGCGGCAGCGGGTCAGCCTGACCGCCATCGCCCATAATCGGCTGATGCTGTTGCTCATCCTGTTCATGGCAATCACGACAATATTGATCGGCCGGCTCCTGTGGGTCGGCATTTTTGCTCATGGGGTGGGCGGTGACGGGGCGCTGGGTCCGTTCGTGCCCGCGCGGGCCGATATTGTCGACCGCAACGGCGTGCCGCTGGCGCGGACCATGGACGCCTATTCGATTGCGGTGCGCCCGTCCAAGCTGATCGGCGATCCTGCGGAACTGGCGCGCAAGCTGCACGAAATCTTCCCGGATGAGGGCGAGGCGGCGTTCCACAAGAAGCTGACCGGCAAGGGCTGGGCCTATCTGCGCCGCCGCGCGCTGCCTGAACAGGTGGCGGCGGTGAATGCGCTGGGGGAGATCGGCATCGAATTTCCGCGCGAGAAGGAGCGCCTCTATCCGCAGCGCACCCTCGCGGCCCATGTGCTGGGCTTTGCCCCCAATAGCGAGGGCACGGGCGGCATGGGTGTGGAGGCGGCCTTTAACGATCGGCTGACCGAGGTCGCCCAGCGTGGCAAGCCCTTCGCTATCTCGATCGACAGCCGGGTGCAGGGCGCGCTGGAAAGCGAACTTTATGCCCAGTTGGTGGCGCAACGGGCCAAGGGCGCGGGCGGCATCATCCTGGACGCCAATACCGGCGAAGTGATCGCCATGGCCTCCATCCCCGTGTTCGATCCCAACAAGCTGGAAAATTACGCCGGCAAGCGTTGCAGCGAATCGCCGCTCTGCAATCATATGGTGCAGGCGCGCTACGAGCTGGGTTCGGCCTTCAAGCCGCTGTCGATCGCCGCCGCCATGGACAGCGGCGTGGTGACGTCGATGAGCAAGCGCTATGACGCGACTGCGCCGATCGCCATCGCCGGCTTCCGCATCAAGGACGACCATCCGCTGGGCCGCTGGGTGAATGTGCCGGAAATCCTGGTGCATAGTTCCAACATCGGCACGGCGCGCATTGCCGACGAAATGGGCGCCGAGCCGTTGCAGAAACTGTTCCGTAGTCTTGATTTCGACCAGCGTGCGCCGATCGAGTTCAACGAGCGGGCAAAGGGCATCTGGCCGTCCAGCTGGGGCCGCATCACTACGCTCACCGTGTCCTACGGCCATGGCATCGCGGTGACGCCGCTGCATCTGGCGACCGCCTATGCCGCGCTGGTCAATGGCGGCATGTGGCGTCCGGCCACCATCCGCAAGCTGCAACCCGACGAAGTGCCCGAAGGACGACGCGTCTTTTCCGCCGCCACCAGCGCGCGGATGCGGCAACTGTTGCGGATGATCGTATCGGCGGGTACAGGGCGTAGCGCCGACGCCAAGGGATTCCGGGTGGGCGGCAAGACGGGTTCCGCCGAAAAGCCCCAGGAAGGGCGTTATAACAAGACTTCGCTGGTGACGACTTTCGCTTCTGCCTTCCCGATGGACAATCCCCGCTATGTCGTGGTCGCGATCATGGATGAGGCGACGGGCGCCTTCGGCCTGCGCACTGCCGCCTGGACCGCCGCTCCGGTGGTCAAGCGCGTGGTGGAGCGCACCGGGCCGATGCTGGGCGTGATGCCGGACGAACGGCGGGACGTGGATATTTCGGATTTGATGCCGTTGCTGCACGGCGACAAGGAGAAAGAGTGATGCGCCTCGGGTCGCTTATCGAGGCACTGGATGTCGAGGTCGCCCAAACGGCAAATGCCGCCGGCGGCCTCGACATGTCCATTACAGGTTTCGCGATCGATAATCGCAAGGTGGCGCCCGGCACGGTGTTCGGCGCCTTCCAGGGTCTGCGCGTCAATGGGGAGGATTATATCCCCGATGCGGTGAAGGCCGGCGCCATCGCCGTGGTCGCCCGCCCGGAGGCGAAGGTCGAAGGCGCGGTCCACATCGCCCACGCCAATCCGCGCCGCCTCTTCGCGCTGCTGGCTGCGCGCTATTTTGCGCCTTTTCCCGATGTTACCGTCGCCGTCACCGGCACCAACGGCAAGACCAGCACGGTCGAACTCGCGCGTCAGCTTTGGCGGATGCTGGGTCACAAGTCCGCATCCATCGGCACGCTGGGCGTCACCACCTCGGTCGATCAGGTGTCGACCGGCCTCACCACGCCGGACATCGTCACCTTCCTCGCCAACATGTCGGGCCTGAAGCGCGAGGGGATCACCCATGCCGCGTTCGAGGCGTCGAGCCATGGCCTGGACCAGTATCGCACCGAAGGGCTGCCGGTGGTCGCCGGCGCCTTCACCAACCTGTCGCGCGATCATCTCGATTATCATGGCGACATGGACAGCTATTTCGACGCCAAGATGCGTCTGTTCGACGAAGTGGTCGCGCCGGGTGGCGCGGCGGTCGTCTGGGCCGATGACGCATGGTCGGACAAGGTCATCCAGCGGGCTACGAAGCGGGGGCTTCGTGTGCTGAGCGTCGGGGTGCAGGGGCAGGCTTTACGGCTCGCCAACCGCACCCCGACCCAGTTGGGTCAGACGCTGGAGATCGTGGCGCCAAGGGAGGATGGCGGCAAATCCTACAAGGTCAACCTGCCGCTGATCGGCGCCTATCAGGCCGCCAATGCGCTGACCGCCGCAGGGCTGGTGATCGCGACCGGAGCGGATACGGCAAAGGTGCTGGAACTGCTCGGCCGGGTACAGCCGGTGCGCGGGCGGCTGGAACGTGCGGTCATCAGCCGCGCGGGCGCGCCCGTCTATGTCGATTATGCCCATACCCCCGACGGCCTCAAGGCCGCGATCGAGGCGTTGCGCCCGCATACGCGCGGCAAGCTCATCACCCTGTTCGGCGCGGGCGGCGATCGCGATGCCGGCAAGCGCCCGCAAATGGGCAAGGTTGCCGCCGACCTGGCCGATTATGTCATCGTCACGGACGACAACCCCCGATCGGAGGAGCCGTCCGCCATTCGCGCCGCCGTGCTGGCGGGCGCGCCGGACGCACAGGAAATCGGCGGCCGCCGCGCGGCGATCACCGCCGCCATCCAGATGGCCGGCGCCGACGACATCGTGCTGCTCGCTGGCAAGGGCCATGAACAGGGCCAGATCATCGGCGATCGTGTCCTGCCCTTCGACGACGTCACCGTGGCGCGGGAGTGCGCGGGTTGAGCGATCTCTGGACGTCGGAAGAAATCGCACAGGCCACAGGCGGCGCCGCGTCGGCGCCGTTCGCCGTTTCGGGCGTCGCGTTCGACAGCCGCGAAGTGGGGCCAGGCGATCTGTTCGTCGCGATGAAGGGCGAGACGACCGACGGCAATAAATTCGTCGACAAGGCGTTCGGGCAGGGCGCGGCGGGTGCAATCGTCAACACCGCCGTCGATCATCCCCATATCCTGGTCCCAGACAGCGCCGCCGCGCTCGAAGCCCTGGGAAGGGCCTCCCGCAACCGCATGACCGGCAAGGTGATCGGCGTCACCGGATCGGTCGGCAAGACCGGCACCAAGGAAGCCCTGTTCTTGGGCCTGGATCGCGCCGCGCCGGGTGAGGTGCATCGGTCGGTCAAGAGTTACAACAACCATGTCGGCGTGCCGCTGAGCCTGTCGCGTATGCCGCGCGGATCGGCCTATGGCGTGTTCGAAATGGGTATGAACCATGCGGGTGAACTGGCTGCGCTGACGCGACAGGTGCGTCCGCATGTCGCGATCATCACCGCCATCGCGCCCGCCCATATTGAGTTTTTCGGCACCGAGGCGAAGATCGCCGAGGCCAAGGCCGAGATTTTCGAGGGGCTGGAACCGGGCGGCACCGCGATCATCCCCTATGACAGCCCGCATGTCGCCGCGCTCTACAGCAAGGCGGAGCGTCATGCCGATCATATCCTGACCTTCGGCATGAGTCCGGAGGCGGACATTCACGCGCTGGAGACGATCGCGGCGCCCGGTGGCGGTACGCTCGTCACCGCCAAGCTGCCGGAAGCCGAACTCTGCTTCACCATCGCCGCGCCGGGCGATCATTGGGTGTCCAATGCGCTGGCCGTGCTCGCCGCGGTCGAGGCGGTCGGCGGCGATCTCGCGGCGGCGGGCCTTGCCCTTGCGGAAATGCCCGGCCTGCCGGGGCGGGGCGAGCGCCGCATCCTGCCGGTCTTGGGCGGCGAAGCCTTGTTGATCGACGAAAGCTACAACGCCAACCCGCTGTCCATGGCCGCGACGCTCAAGCAACTGGGCCGCGAAGGCGCGGACCGGCGTATCGCCATATTGGGCGGTATGCGCGAACTGGGCGATCGCAGCGCCGAACTCCATTCGGGCCTGGCCGATCCGATGGCGGCGGGGCAGGTCGACTTCGCTATATTGGTCGGCGCGGAAATGGCGCCGCTGGCCGATGCGCTCGACGGCGCCATCCCCTACACCCATGTCCCCGACACGGCGACGGCCATCCCTCTTATCCAAACCGAAATGCGTGCGGGCGACGCGATCCTGGTCAAGGGTTCCAACGGCGTCGGGCTGTCCCGCCTGGTTGCCGCCCTAGCCAAGTCCGCGCGCGACGGAGACACAATCTAATGCTCTACTGGCTGGCCGAAACCCTGGACTTTGCAGGTGTCTTCAACCTTATCCGCTATCTGTCCTTCCGTGCGGGCGCGGCGATCGCCACCGCGCTCATCATCGGCCTGTTGATCGGTCCCAAGTTCATCGGCTGGCTGCGCGTGCGCCAGGGCAAGGGACAGCCGATCCGCGACGACGGCCCGCAAAGCCATCTTTCCAAGCGCGGCACGCCGACCATGGGCGGCCTGATGATCCTGACCTCGATGGTGATATCGGTGCTGCTGTGGATGGACCTCAGCTCCACCTATGTCTGGGCCTGCCTGTTCGTGACGCTGGGCTTCGGGGCGATCGGCTTCCTCGACGATTATGACAAGGTGACGAAGGCCAGCCACAAGGGACTGTCGGCCCGGATGCGCCTGTTGTTCGAATTTCTGATCGCGGGCTTTGCCGCGTGGTTGATCGTCCACCAGCATGGCAATACCGCGCTCTACGTCCCCTTCTACAACGGCCCCGCGATCGAGCTTGGTCCGTTCTATTTCTGCTTCGCCGCCTTCGTCATCGTGGCGTTCGGCAATGCCGTGAACCTGACCGACGGCCTCGACGGCCTCGCCACCATGCCGGTCATCATTGCCTGCATGGCCTTCATGGCGATCGTCTATCTGGTCGGCCGCGCCGACTTCGCCCAATATCTGGGCATTCCCCATGTGCCGGGCGCGGGCAACCTCACGATCCTGTGCGGCGCGATCATCGGGTCGGGCCTTGCCTTCCTCTGGTTCAACGCGCCGCCCGCCGCCGTCTTCATGGGCGACACCGGCAGCCTGGCGCTGGGCGGCACGATCGGCGTGATCGCCGTCACCGCGCATCATGAAATCGTGCTGGGCATCATCGGCGGCCTGTTCGTGGTGGAGGCGCTGAGCGTCATCATCCAGGTCTTCTTCTACAAGCGCACCGGCAAGCGCGTGTTCAAGATGGCGCCGATCCATCATCATTTCGAACAGCTTGGCTGGGCCGAGCCGACCGTGGTGATCCGTTTCTGGATCATCGCCTTCGTGCTGGCGCTCGCCGGCCTCGCCACCCTGAAGCTGAGGTAAGCGGATGATCGTTTCGGAGGCATTCAGGGGCAAGAGCTACGCGGTGCTGGGCCTGGCGCGCTCTGGCCTCGCCACGGTCGATACGCTGGTGGCGAGCGGTGCGCGCGTCGTCGCCTGGGACAGCCGGGAGGAAGCGCGCGCGCTGGTCGCGGACAAGGCGGAACTGGGCGATCCCATGGAGATCGACCTGTCCGGCTTCGACGGCATCGTCGTCTCGCCGGGCGTGCCGCTCAACAAACATCCCATCGCGATGCGTGCGAAGCTGGCGGGCGTGCCGATCATCGGCGACATCGAACTGTTCGCGCTCGCCCGGCCCACGCTGCCGCCGCACAAGGTTGTCGGCATCACCGGCACCAACGGCAAGTCGACCACCACCGCGCTGATCCACCATATCGTTGGGCAGGCGGGCTATCCCACGGTCATGGGCGGCAATATCGGCCTGCCGATCCTCAGCCAGCCGCCGCTGGAGCCGAACCTGCATGGTGTGGGCGTCTATGTGCTGGAACTGTCCAGCTACCAGATCGACCTGACCCACAGCCTCGACTGCGATGTCGCGGTGCTGCTCAACATCACGCCGGACCATCTGGATCGCTATAATGGCTTTGAGGGCTATGTGGCGTCGAAGGCCCGGCTGTTCGCGATGCAGTCGCCAAAGCATGTGGCGGTGATTGCAGCGGAAGACGGACCGAGCCGCAAAATTGCCGAGAGCTTGTGCTCCTGCGAAAGCAGGAGCACAAGCTCTGGCGAAGCGCTCGATCCTGGGCTCCTGCTTTCGCAGGAGCACGGCGTGATGAAGGTGCAATCAACCGACATCAACCCCGTCGACCAACTCACATGGCCCGCGCTTCAAGGCCCGCACAACGCCCAGAATGCGGCGGTCGCCATCGCCGTAGCAAAGGCGCTGGGCATCGACGACGCGACCATCGCCAGCGCCCTCGCCAGCTACGCCAGCCTCCCCCACCGGATGCAGGCGGTCCGCACCCTGAACGGCGTCCTCTACGTCAACGACAGCAAGGCGACCAATCCCGCATCGACCGCGCCGGCGCTCGCCGCCTGGCCGCCACGGGACGGCAAGCCTCGCATCCACTGGATCGTTGGCGGTCTCGCCAAGACCGATAATCTGGACGAGTGCGCCCCGCATTTCGCCAATATCGCCCATGCCTATACTATCGGTGAAGCGGGGCATATGTTCGCCGATCTGCTGCGTGCCTCTATGGCGGTGGATGACAGCGAGATGCTAAGCGCCGCCGTCCGGCGCGCCGCGCGTATCGCCCGGCCGGGCGATGTGGTGCTGTTGTCGCCGGCTTGCGCCAGCTTCGATCAGTTTCGGGATTTCGAGGCGCGCGGCGATGCTTTCGCCGCGGCCGTGAACGCGCTGGAATAAAGGAAGAAGGTTTCGGGGCGGCGCGATGGGTAGAAAGGGAACAGGGATGTCCAAGGCTGGCGAACTGGTGAAGGGCTTTCGCACCCGCACCGTTCCGCGTGAGCGGACGGCGCTTGCCATCTGGTTCTGGGAAATCGACCGCGTCCTCCTGTCGTTGATCGTCACCTTGATGGCGATCGGCCTGGTCGCCGTCGCCGCCGCATCCCCCGTCGCCGCGATCGACCGGTCGACCGCGCAGATCGCGGTCAATCCGCTCATCTATTTCTACCGTCAGCTCATGTGGGTGTTCATCGGCCTGCCGATCATGCTGGTCATCTCCATGCTGCCCCGGCCGCAGGCGCGGCGGCTGGCGATCTTCCTGTGCGCCTTCTTCTTCCTGATGCTGCTGTTCGTGCCGCTGCTGGGGTCGACGGTGAACGGCGCCAAGCGCTGGATCGACCTGCCGGGCTTCCGCTTCCAGCCCTCCGAATTTCTGAAACCGGCTTATGTGGTGACGCTTGCCTGGCTGCTGTCGCTGCGCACCAAGGATCAGAGCCTGCCGGTGATGCCGTTGACCGGCGTCATGACGTTGCTGATCGCCGCGATCCTGATGCGCCAGCCCGATTTCGGCCAGACGGTGATTTTCCTTGCCTGCTGGGGATGCCTGCTGCTGCTGTCGGGGCTGGAGATGCGCTGGATCGCCATGCTGGGCGGCGCGGGCCTGGCCGGGTTGATCGCGGTCTATATGTTTTACGAAAATGGCCGTCAGCGCATCAATGACTTCCTGGGGATCGGTGTGCAGATGGATACCGGCCCGGACCAGACCGACCTTGCCTTCCGCACCATCACCCATGGCGGCTTCACCGGCGTCGGGCCGGGCGGGGGGCAGAACAAGTTCCGCCTGCCCGAAGCGCATACCGACTATATCTTCTCGGTGATCGGGGAGGAGTTCGGCCTGCTCGCCTGCATCGCCATCGCCTGCGTCTACCTTGCCATCGTGGTGCGCGTGCTGCTGCGCCTGCTGGATGAGGAGGATAATTTCACCATCCTCGCCGCCGCCGGCCTCACCACCCAGTTCGGGTTGCAGGCGATCATCAACATGGGCGTCAATGCGCAGATATTTCCGTCCAAGGGCATGACGCTGCCCTTTATCAGCTACGGTGGCTCCTCTATGCTGGCGCTTTGTATCGGCGTCGGCCTGCTGCTCGCATTCACGCGGCGCAACCCCTTCATGGGTCGGCACACGGTCGTCAAATGGAGTGGTCGATGAGCATTTCCCGTCACTTCGTCCTCGCCGCCGGCGGGACGGGGGGTCATATGATTCCAGCCCATGCCGTGGCCGAGGAACTGATGGCGCGCGGCCATCATGTCGCCCTCGTCACCGATGAGCGGGGCGCCAGGATTCCCGGCATCTTCGATCATGCGCCGGACAATCGGGCGCAGGTCCATGTCATGCCCGCCGGGCGCATGACCAGGAATCCGGCGAGCTGGCCCCGCGCGCTCAAGGCGATCCTGGCCGGGCGCGCCATGGCCCGCCGGTTGAACGAGACATTCCGCCCGACCGCCGTGGTCGGCTTTGGCGGCTATCCCGCCATGCCCGCGCTGCTGGGCGCGCTGGCGGACGGCATCCCGACCGCTCTTCATGAACAGAATGCGGTGCTGGGCCGGGTCAACCGCCTGCTTGCCGGGCGGGTCGACGCCATCGCCACCGCCTATCCGCAGGTCGAGCGTCTCAAAGGGCGATATGCCGCCAAGGTGCATCTGATCGGCAACCCGGTGCGCGAGGAAGTAAAGGCGCTGCGCGACGAGGAATTTCCCGCGCTGACCGACGAAAGCGTCTTCCGCGTGTTGGTGATCGGCGGCAGCCAGGGCGCGACCGTGCTCTCCAGCGTCGTGCCGGAGGGGCTGTCGATGCTCCCGGTCGCGCTGCGCCGCCGACTCCAGGTGACGCAGCAATGCCGCGCCGAGGATATTGAGCGCGTGCGCAAAACCTATGCGGAGATGGAAATCCCCGCCGATCTCGCCACCTATTTCAACGATGTGCCCGAAAAGCTGGGCTGGTCGCATCTGGTGATCGCGCGCGCGGGCGCATCGACGCTGGCGGAACTGACCTGCGCGGGCCGCCCGGCGATCCTGATCCCGCTGCCCAGCGCCATGGACGATCATCAGACCGCCAACGCGAAGGAAATGACCGAGGCGGGCGGCGCGCGCACCATAGCGCAGGCGCGCTTTACCGCCGTCGAACTCGCCAAGCAGATGCAGAAGATGGCGCTCGAACCCGGCGCGCTTCAGAACGCGGCGAAGCGCGCCCGCAACTGCGGCCGCCCCGACGCCGCGCGCGACATGGCCGACCTGCTCGAAAGCATCGGCAAGGCGCCGATCATGAACGACCCGGTCAAGGCCGGCCCGGCCCCGACCACGCTCAATTTGCGGGGTGTTCCGGCGTGATTTCTATATTCAAAATCCTCCCCGGTACGGGGAGGTGGCAGCCCGAAGGGCTGACGGAGGGGGCGATCCTCCCGGTGCGGCGTGTGGGGGGAACCCCCTCCACCACCGCTTCGCGGCGGTCCCCCTCCCCATATTGGGGAGGAATAGCATGAAGGGTGTCGGCACCGACATCGGCACGATCCATTTCATCGGCATCGGCGGCATCGGCATGTCCGGTATTGCCGAGGTGATGCATAATCTGGGTTATAGCGTGCAGGGCAGTGACGTTGCCGAAGGCTATGTCGTGGAAGGTCTGCGCAAGAAGGGTATCAAGGTGATGATCGGCCACAAGGCCGAAAATCTGGGCGACGCCGCCGTGGTCGTCACCTCCACCGCGATCAAGCGCGGCAATCCGGAGGTCGAACTGGCGCTGGAGACCCGCATCCCCGTCATTCGCCGCGCCGAGATGCTGGCCGAACTGATGCGCTTGAAGTCGACCGTCGCGGTCGCGGGCACCCATGGCAAGACCACGACCACCTCGATGGTCGCGGCGCTGCTGGATGCGGGCGGGGTGGACCCGACCGTCATCAACGGCGGCATCATCAACAGCTATGGCTCCAACGCGCGCCTGGGCAACAGCGACTGGATGGTGGTGGAGGCCGACGAGAGCGACGGCAGCTTCCTGCGCCTCGACGGCACGATCGCGGTCGTGACCAACATCGATCCGGAGCATCTCGATCATTATGGCAATTTCGACCGGGTGAAGGACGCCTTCGTCGAGTTTGTCGGCAACGTGCCTTTTTATGGCGCGGCGATGCTCTGCCTCGACCATCCCGAAGTGCAGGCCATATTGCCGCGCGTGCAGGACCGCCGCATCGTCACCTACGGCTTCTCGGCGCAGGCCGATATTCGCGGGGAAAATGTGCGGCCGGTGCCCGGCGGCAATATTTTCGACGTCGTCATCCGCGATCGCGACGGCAAGGTCGAGAAGATCGACGACGTCATGCTGCCAATGCCAGGAAAACATAATGTTTCCAATAGTTTGGCTGCGATAGGCGTGGCCCTGCAGCTTGGCATTCCCCATAGCGTCATATGCACGGGTTTCGAGAAGTTCGGGGGCGTCAAGCGCCGCTTCACCAAGGTCGGCGAGATCGCGACGGGCGACGGGATCGCCACCGTCATCGACGATTATGGCCATCACCCGGTCGAAATCCGCGCCGTGCTCGCCGCTGCGCGCGAAGGCGCGAAAGGGCGCGTCATCGCCGTGGTCCAGCCGCACCGCTTCACCCGTCTCCATGACCTGATGGACGAGTTTCAGCAGGCCTTCAACGACGCCGACATGGTCTATGCCGCCCCGGTCTACACCGCTGGCGAGCAGCCGATCGAAGGTGTGGACAGCGCGGCGCTGGTCGCCGGCCTCAAGCGCCGGGGCCATCGCCACGCCTCGACCATCGCCGATGCCGACGAACTGGCATCGGTCCTCGCCGCCGACATCCAGCCCGACGACATGGTCATCTGCCTGGGTGCTGGCGACATTACCAAATGGGCGGCGGGCCTCGCCCCGGCCGTTACCGACAAGGTGAAGGAAGCCGTCTGATGTTCGAACTGTTCGCCGTTGGCCTGGAAATGCAGAAGCGCATGATCGACGCCCAGATGCAGGGTGTCGAGGCTGCGCGCGGTATGGTGGAAGCAGCGCAGCGCAATGTGAAGGCCAACATGGCCGCGCATGAAGCGGGGCAGGCGGGCATGAAGGCGATGAAAAGCTGGATGAGCCTGTGGGGTGTTCGCGGTTGACGGTGACGCTTGCCCTTCCGCTCGTTCGCGGCACGCTCAAGGGGGATGCTCCGTTGGCCCCGCTCGTCTGGTTCAAGGCGGGCGGTGCGGCGCAATGGTTGTTCGAACCGAAGGATGCCGAAGATCTCTCCGATTTTCTTGGCCAGCTCGATCCGTCGGTGCCGGTCATGGCGCTCGGCCTTGGTTCCAACCTCATCGTCCGCGATGGCGGCGTGCCGGGCGTGGTCGTGCGGCTGGGCAAGCCCTTCGCGAAGGTCGAGAGCCTTGACGCCACCACGCTCGTCTGCGGCGGCGGCGCGTCGGGGATTCTCGTTTCCTCCACTGCGCGCGATGCGGGCGTGGCGGGCCTCGAATTTCTGCGTTCCATTCCCGGCACGGTCGGCGGCTTCGTGCGGATGAACGGCGGCGCCTATGGCCGCGAGACGTGCGACATCCTTATCGAATGCGACGTCGTCTTGCGTTCGGGCGAGCGGGTGACGCTCTCCAACGCTGATCTTGGCTACACCTATCGCCATTCGACCCTGCCCGAAGGCGCGGTCGTAGTGAGTGCGACCTTCCGCGGCCATCCCGGCGAACCCGCCGCGATCCAGGCCGAAATGGATCGCATTGCCGCCGCGCGCGAGGAAAGCCAGCCGCTGCGCAGCAAGACCGGCGGCTCCACCTTCAAGAACCCGGAGGGCCACAAGGCCTGGGCCTTGGTCGATGAAGCCGGGTGCCGTGGCCTGGTTCTGGGCGGTGCGCAGGTGAGCGAGAAGCACACCAACTTCCTCCTCAACTTAGGCGACGCCACCAGCGCCGACATCGAAGCGTTGGGCGAGGAAGTACGGCGGCGCGTGAAGGAAAAGAGCGGCGTCGAACTGGAATGGGAAATTCAGCGGGTCGGGGTGGCGAAATGACATCACCTCCTTTCACCCCGTCATCCCAGCGGAGGCTGGGTTCTCTCTTTTCTTCATGCGCTGCGCCAAAAGGCAGTGAGATCCCAGCCTTCGCTGGGATGACGGTGGATAATATTCTGGAGCATATCGCATGACCCGTGGTCCCTGGCATGTCGCTGTTCTGATGGGCGGCTGGTCGGCGGAGCGGCCGGTGTCGCTGTCTTCGGGCGAGGGCGTTGCCAAGGCGCTGGAATCGCGCGGGCATCGGGTCACGCGGATCGACATGGATCGCAACGTCGCCCTGCGATTGGCGGAGACCAGGGCCGATGTCGTGTTCAACGCGCTTCATGGCGTCCCTGGAGAGGACGGCACGGTGCAGGGCATGATGGACCTGATGGGTCTTACCTATACCCATTCGGGCCTCGCCACCTCAGTCATCGCGATCGACAAGCAACTCACCAAGCAGGCGCTCGTTCCCCATGGCATCCCGATGCCCGGTGGCCATATCGTGGAAAGCGAAAGCCTTTATGCAGGCGATCCGCTGCCGCGCCCCTATGTGTTGAAGCCGGTGAATGAGGGCAGCTCGGTCGGCGTGGCCATCGTCACCGCCGAAGGCAATTATGGCTCGCCCATCGGTCGTGATGTCGTTGGTCCGTGGCAGGAATTTCCCGAGCTGCTCGCCGAACCCTATATTCGCGGGCGGGAACTCACCACCGCCGTGCTGGGCGACGAAGCGCTGCTCGTGACGGAACTGCGCCCCAAAAGCGGCTTCTACGATTTTGACGCCAAATATACCGACGGCATGACGGAGCATGTCTGCCCCGCCAACATCCCGCCCGAAATCACCGAGGCGTGCAAGGCGATCGCGTTGCGCGCCCACCAGTTGCTGGGTTGCAAAGGCGCATCACGCTCCGATTTCCGCTGGGACGACAATCAGGGCGTGGAAGGTCTCTATCTGCTGGAGGTGAATACCCAGCCGGGCATGACGCCGCTCAGCCTTGTCCCCGAACAGGCGGCCAAGCTGGGCATTGACTATGCGACGCTGGTGGAGACTATTGTCGAGGAGGCGCTGACCCGCGCCGAAGGCCAGGAAATTTCTGGGGGCGGACATGGCTGAGGCACGCATTCGGCGCGGCGGCACCGCGCGACTGAGCAGCCCCAGGGGCAAGGCGGGCGGAGGCAGGTCGACCAAGGGCGGCCGTGCGCTCAAGCGCCAGAGCTGGGTCGACCGGCTGATCGAACTGATCCCCGTCAGCGAAGCCACGCTCCAGCGCATGGCGAGCTGGGCCATCGTTGCCATCGTCGGCGGCGTCGCCATCGCCATCGCCATCTTCATGGGCCTGCCCGGCATGGCCCGGCAGCAGGCGGCAGACATCGCCGCCCGCGCCGGTTTCGAGGTCGAGAAGGTCGAGGTGCGCGGCGTCGAGCGGATGGACGAACAGTCCGTCTACAATATCGCGCTGGGTCAGGTGGACCGCTCCATGCTCTCGCTCGACCTGCCCAAGGTCCGGACAGAGATGCTGAAACTGGGCTGGGTCAAGGACGCCCGCATTTCCCGCCGTTTGCCCGACACTTTGGTCGTGGACATTGTCGAGCGTGATCCGGTCGCGGTGTGGCAGCATGACGGCCAGTTGCACCTGATCGACGTACAGGGCGTGGTGCTTCAATCGGTCGCCGCCAACGCCGTGCCTGATCTTCCGCTGGTCGTCGGTCCCAACGCCAACCTCCAGACCGCCGGCCTCAACAAGCTGATGGAGAACGCGCCCGCCCTGAAGCCGATGCTCGCCGGTGCGACCTGGGTCGGGAACCGGCGCTGGGATCTGCGCTTTCAGTCGGGGGAAACGCTCTCTCTGCCGGAAGGTGACAAGGAGTCGGCCTCCGCCCTGGTGAATTTCGCGCGGATGGACGGGGTTAACCGGCTGCTTGGCCGGGGCATCGTCAAGTTCGACATGCGCGATCCCGACCGCTTCGTCCTGCGCCTGCCGCAGGGTCGGGTCGAGGAGAAGCCGACGGACGCGGCGGCGACCGGCAAGCTGCTGGGCGCCAAGGCGCCGGCCGAAGGCGAGGAAGGCTAGATCCATGGCGCAGCCCAAGGTCGAAAAGCTCTTTACCGCGATCGACATTGGCTCCTGGAAGGTGTCCGCGCTGATCGCGGGACGCACCGACACCGGTGAACTCGCGATCCTGGGTACAGGCCAGCGCGAGAGCCGGGGCGTGCGCCGCGGCTTCATCGCCGACATGGAGCGCACCGAACTGGCTGTGCGTGAGACGGTGGAGCAGGCCGAGCGCGTCGCCGGCACCAATATCGAGGATGTCTGGGTCAGCTTTTCCGGTGGCAGCCTGGTCAGCGATGTCGTCACGGTCGAGCGCGACATGGGCGGCTATCGCGTCGAGCAGGCCGATATCGACGATCTCTTGACTACCGGGCAGCAGGGCATCGACCCCGATGGCCGCATCGTCCTCCACGCCCAGCCGACCTGTTTCACCATCAACGGCAGGGTGCCGGTCAAGAAGCCGCTGGGGATGCACGCCGACCTGCTGGGCGTCGACATTCATGTCGTGCTGGCGGATGGCGCGCCGCTCGCCAATCTCGACCTGTGCGTGCGCGGTGCGTATCTGAACGTCAATTCGATCGTCGCTTCGCCGATCGCGACCGGCCTTGCCTGCCTGTCGGAAGAGGAACGGGACCTGGGCGTCGCGCTGGTGGAGCTGGGCGCGGGCGTGACCAATGTGTCGCTTTATGCGGGCGGGATGCTGGTGGGTCTTCATTCGATCCCGATCGGCGCCGCGGACATTACCGACGACATCGCGTCCGCCTTTGGCATTCGTCGCAGCCAAGCGGAACGGATCAAATGCTTCTATGGTTCCGCCATGCAAAATCCGCGCGATTTCCGTGAGATGATCGAAATCGCATCGCCTCATGGCGAGATTGCCGTGGCGGGGCAAGCCGCCGGTCCCAATGCCGAAGGCGGCAAGATCACTCGCGCCGCTCTGGTAGGCGTCATCTGTGAACGGCTCAACCAGATCATGACCGAAATCAACGGCGCGCTCGCGGGCATGGGGTTCAACTCACCCACGGGCCGTCAGGTGGTGCTGACCGGCGGTGGCGCGGAAATGAAGGGCATTGCCGACTATGCGCAGGGCGCTTTGGGCCGAGCCGTGCGGATCGGGCGGCCAAGGGGCTTGTCCGCCATGCCCGAAGCGCATAGTGGGCCGGCTTTCGCGACATTGGCGGGACTGGCGCTCTACGGCGCTTCCAACCCGGTTGATCTCCGCACCATGGCGCCTGCGCCGCAGACCGTGCATCGCCTCGGTGCGCCCCTGTGGTGGCAACGGATGATGCGCGCCATGCGGACCAACTATTGAGATGAATTATGGCGAAGACGAAAATAGCTGGTGAATCCCCTATTTTCTGGTGTTAACAATATATGACGATGTTGCTTCCTGATCCGGAAGCTGAGGGAGCAGAATTTATGAGCATTGAGATCAGCCCGCCCCATGTGGACGAACTGAAGCCGCGCATCGCGGTGATCGGTGTCGGCGGCGCGGGCGGCAATGCCATCGCGAACATGATCGCGGCCTCGGTCGAGGGTGTCGACTTCATCGTGGCCAACACGGATGCACAGGCGCTCAATTCCTCGCCGGCTGAGCGCCGCATCCAGCTTGGGCCGCAGATTACCGAAGGCCTGGGCGCTGGCTCGCGTCCCGAAATAGGGAAGGCGGCCGCCGAAGAAACCATCGTTTCGGTGGAACAGGCGCTCGACGGCGCGCATATGTGTTTCATCACCGCCGGCATGGGCGGCGGCACCGGCACCGGCGCGGCTCCCGTCATCGCGAAGGCTGCGCGGGATCGCGGCATCCTGACCGTCGGCGTCGTGACCAAGCCCTTCACCTTCGAGGGCAGCCGCCGCATGAAGTCGGCGGAGAGCGGCATTGAGGAACTGCAGAAGCATGTCGATACCCTCATTGTCATCCCGAACCAGAATCTCTTCCTGATCGCCAATCCCAACACCACCTTCAAGGAAGCCTTCCAGATGGCGGACGAGGTGTTGCAGCAGGGCGTGCGCAGCATCACCGACCTGATGATTATGCCGGGCCTCATCAACCTCGATTTCGCCGACGTCCGTTCGGTGATGGGGGAAATGGGCAAGGCGATGATGGGCACCGGCGAAGCGGAAGGCGACGGCCGTGCGCTCCAGGCGGCGGAAAAGGCGATCGCCAACCCGCTGCTCGACGGCGTGTCGATGCGCGGCGCGAAGGGCGTGATCGTCTCGATCGTCGGTGGGGACGACATGCGCCTGATGGAAGTGGACGAAGCCGCCAACCATATCCGCGAACTGGTCGATCCGGACGCGAACATCATCTGGGGTTCGGCCTTCAACGACAATCTGAACGGCAAGATCCGCGTGTCCGTGGTCGCCACGGGCATCGACAGCGATGTCGGCAATCATGCCGCGCCCCTGACCCAGCCGTTCAGCTTCGCCAGCCGCCCGGCCGTCGCCGTGCCGCAATCCGCTTCGAAGCCGGCGGCGCCTGCGCCACAGCCCGCCCCGACACCTGAGCCGGAAATGCTGGAACTGGACGTCCCCGAAGCGCCCGCGCCTGCGCCGGTTGAACAACTCGTCGCGCCAGCGCCCTTGTCGCCGTCCAAGCCTGCGGCCGTCTTCTCGGACGAAGACCCGGATCAGGATGAACTGGTGCTGGGCGCTGACAGTGCCGAAGCGCCTGTGCCCGTCGCCCCGGCCCAGCCGGAACCCGCGCCGCGCGTCGCCACCGGCGGCACGCTGTTTGAGCGGATGGCGGGTCTGACCCGTGGCAGCGAAAAGGCGCCGGGTCCGGATGAGGGCGCGCCGGGGGTCGATATCCCGCGTTTCCTCAATCGTCAGAGCAATCAGTAAGAGGCCGGTCGCGCGGCTCCTGTGCCGCGCGCCGTCCATGCAAAGAGCGCGTCATCGGCCGTCCGGCGCGGCCTGACGCGCTTTTTTATGGCGTCAATTTCCCATTCACGCCGGATCGGTTAAGGCAGGAATGTGATAAAATCTCTTCCCCGGATTCTCGCCTCCGCCGTCGGCGGTCTGCTCCTTGCCGGCACCGTCCAAGCCCAGACCGATCAGGCCCAGATGACGCGCCCGCTGGGTGCCGCCGACCTCAACAGCAATCTGTCTCGGCTGGCGGCCAATCCGCGTGACGTCACCGCCCTGATCGGGGCGGGGGAGGCGGCGCTTGCGTTGGACGATCCCCATGGCGCCGCCGGTTTCTTCGCGCGCGCCGATGCGATCGAAAGCGGCAATGGCCGGATCAAGGCGGGGTTGGCGCGGGTGATGCTCAAGCTGCAAAATCCCACCGAAGCCGTGCGCCTGTTCGATCAGGCGGCGCGTCTGGGTTATCCCGACACGACTATCCTGGCTGACCGCGGCCTGGCGCATGACATGACCGGCGACCAGGCCGGGGCGCAGCGCGATTATCAAGCAGCGCTGCGGCGCACGCCCGATGATCCCGAACTGATCCGCCGCTATGCCGCTTCTCTGGGCATATCTGGCCAGATCCAGGCAGCGGACAAGGTTCTGGAGCCGCTGCTTTACAAGAGCGACCGGGCTGCCTGGCGCTATCGCGCGTTCATCTATGCGATGAACAACCGGCAGGCCGATGCGAAGAAGGTCGCCGAACAGACTATGCCGGTGCAGCTTGCCGCTGCGATCACGCCCTATATGCAGAAAATGCCCTATCTGACCGCGCAGCAGAAGGCGGCGGCGGTGCATTTTGGTCAGTTCCCGGCGCAAATCGGCACGACCATCGCTACCATCACGCCGACGCCCCCGGCGCCCGGCCTGACGCCGCCGACCGCGGTTCCGACCGTGGTGGCGGCAGCGCCGTCCGGCCCGCCGCAGCAGGCAAAACCGCTCAGCCGCGCCGAACAACGCCGCCAAAGTCGCGACGCTGCCCGCCTTGCGCGTACCGAGGGGCTAGCCGCCGCGCGCGCGGCGACATCCGCGCAACGGCCGCCCTTGCCCACCGCGCGCCAACCGCAGGTTGCGCTGGCGCAAACGACCCGGCCCACGCCACCCCCAGCATCGCCGCAGGTTCAGACCGTTCCGCCGACATCGACGCCCCCCGCCGTATCCGCTCCGTCGCCTGCGCGCCCGCCCGTCGTATCGTCCCCATCGGTGCAGGGGCCGCCCGCGCCGGGCTTCGACGCGATCGACAGGCCTGCGCCGCCACCGCCGTCCACCAATGCCGGGTCGCAGCTCAATGCGATCACGCTGGCACAGGCATCCGCCCCGGCGCCTGTACCGCCGACCCAATCGTCTCCCGCATCGCAACCGGCCACCGTCCAGCAGATTACGCCGGTGCCACCGCAGCCCAACCCGGAGGCGACGCGCACTCTGGCCGACATCATCCGCGCGATCGATGTGCCCGCTGCCGAGCGACAGACGAGCGTCGCCGCCGTTGACCTGAACGAGGTCGCTGCGCTCCAGGCCCGGCGTCGTGCCGAGCGTCAAGCCGCCGCAAAGGCTGCTGCGGACAAGGCGAAGAAGGAAGCCGTCGCCAAGGCCAAGGCGGAAGCTGATGCCAAGGCGAAAAAGGAGGCGGAGGAAAAGAAGCGTCTGGCCGACAATCCGTCGCGCAACTGGTTGCAGGTGGGCGTGGGCCAGAGCAAGTCCGCGCTGGACTTCACCATGAAGGGGCTACGCAGGAAATATGGCAGCCTCGCCCCGCAGGATGCCTGGAGCGCGAGTTGGGGCCGCACCAACCGCCTCCTTGTCGGCCCCTTCGCCAGCTTCGCTCGCGCCAAGGAGCTGGAGGACAAGCTGAAAGCCGCTGGCGCGGACGTGTTCGCCTGGAAAAGCGGCGCGGGGGAAGTGGTCGAGAAGCTGGCGGGCGAGTAGGAGGGCGTCCCATGACGATCCTTGCATCCTATGCCTGCCATCCGGCGAACAGCCGCGGCCGCCTCCATGCGGAGCCGCACGGCGAAATGCGTGGGCCGCGCGACATCTTCCAGCGTGATCGCGACCGCATCATCCATTCGATCGCCTTCCGCCGCCTGCGTCACAAGACGCAGGTGTTCGTCTCGCCCGACGGCGATCATTTCCGCGTCCGCCTGACCCACAGCCTGGAAGTCGCGCAGATCGGCCGCACCACCGCGCGCACGCTGGGCCTCAACGAAGACCTGACCGAAGCGCTTTGCCTTGCCCATGACATCGGCCATCCGCCCTTCGGCCATGCGGGGGAGGATGCGCTGGAGGCCGCGCTCGACGATCATGGCGGCTTCGATCACAACGCTCATACGCTGCGCACGCTGATGCTGCTGGAAAGCCCTTATCCGCGCTTCCGGGGGCTGAACCTGAGTTGGGAGATGCTGGAGGGGCTGGCCAAGCATAATGGCCCGATCGACCGACCCGGCTGGGCGATGCGCGAACTGGATGCGCTCTATCCGCTCGACCTGACGAGCCATGCCTCGCTGGAGGCGCAGCTCGCGGCGATTTCCGACGACATCGCCTATGACAATCACGATATCGACGATGGCCTGCGCGCCGGGCTGCTGACGCTGGAGCAGTTGCTGGAGGTGCCGTTCGTGGCGACCTGCTGGGACCGGGTGCGCGCCCGCTATCCCGATGTGCCACAGGACCGCTTGCTGCGCGAACTGGTGCGCGAGCAGATCGGCGTCATGGCCAATGACCTGATCGCCGCCAGCCGCCGCGACATCGTTGAATCGGGCGTCGAGACGGTCGAGGATGTTCGCGCCCTCGGTCGCACCCTGGTGGCTTTTTCGCCCGACCTGGCGGCGCAGGAACGTGATCTCAAGCGCTTCATGTATGCAAGCCTTTACCACCATCCCGAACAGCTTGCGGCGGCCGATCGGGCGCGGGTGATCGTCACCGACCTGTTCCGCGCCTATCAGGCCGATCCGGCGTTGATGTCCGCGGAATGGCGCGACGACTGCGCGCTGGCGGAGCCTACCCGCAGCCGTCACATCGCCGACTTCATCGCCGGCATGACCGACCGCTTCGCCGAAAAGCGCCATGCGGAGATTTTCGGGGTTATTCCTTCCCTGTAAGGGGAGGATGTTTGTAGCGCATTGACGCGCCCCGTCGTTTGACGCAATGCACATATGTCTCCGGCGGATTCGTCCGTCGGGCATGATGCGGGAGAGCATGGGAAGCCTTTGAGGCCGACCCGTCGCCGAAGGAGCAACCGCCCCGGAATCTCTCAGGCCAAAGGACCGCATCGCGCGCAAGGCACTCTGGAAAGCGGACGGGTTTCCGTCCCACCGAAGGGGTAAGCCATGTGGCCGCAAGGCCGATGGTCAAAGCTCTCAGGTTCCGTGACAGAGGGGGTGGCAGACGTAACGGGTCCGATTCCGGGCATGTGCGTTTGTCGCCAATAACCCTGCACGGAAAGGCCGCCCCCAATGTCCGGCAATGACGACATCGCCCATATCGAAGAAGAATTGCCGCTGCAGGATCTGCCGCTGGACACCTGGCACCGCGCCAAAGGTGCGCGCATGGTCGGTTTCGCCGGCTATCATATGCCGATCCAGTATGAAGGCATCATGGCCGAACATAGCTGGACCCGCGAACATGCGGGCCTGTTCGATGTCAGCCATATGGGGCAGATCAGCTTCTCCGGCGAAGGCGTGGATGAGGCGCTGGAGCATCTGCTGCCCAGCGACATCAAGGGATTGCAGCCCTTCCGCCAGCGCTATTCGATGCTGCTGGACGAAGAGGGCGGCATCCTGGACGACCTGATGGTCTCACGCCCCGGAGACGGCGCGTTCGATGGCGCTGCCATCTACATGGTGGTCAACGGCGCGACCAAATATGACGATATGGGCTGGATGATCGAGCATCTGCCCGATGAGGTCGTGATGAATCACATGGACGAGCAGGCGCTGCTCGCCCTCCAGGGGCCGGAGGCCGGTGAGGCGCTGGCCAGCCTGATCCCTGAAACCGCCGACCTTCTCTTCATGCAGTCCGGCCCGTTCACCTGGCGCGGGGTGTCACTGTGGATCAGTCGGTCGGGCTATACCGGCGAAGATGGTTTCGAAATCAGCGTTCCTGCCGAGGATGTGGTGCTGCTGGCCGATGCGCTGTGCGCCTTGCCGCAGGTGAAGCCCATCGGCCTTGGCGCGCGGGACTCGCTGCGTCTGGAAGCGGGGCTGCCGCTCTACGGCCATGATCTGACGCCCGCCGTCAGCACCATCGGCGCGGACCTGGGTTTCGCCATCCAGAAGCGCCGCCGCGAAGAGGGTGGTTTCATCGGCCATGTCCGCGTGATGAAGGAATTGGCCGATGGTCCTGCTGCCAGGCGCGTGGGCCTCAAGATCGAGGGCCGTCTGCCCGCCCGCGAAGGCGCGACCATCTATGCCGGCGCAAGCCAGGTGGGCGAAGTCACATCCGGCGGCTTTGCACCGACCGTGGGCGCGCCGATCGCCATGGGCTGGGTCAGCCTGCCCCATGCCGCCGTCGACACTGCGCTTGAAATAGAAGTGCGCGGCAAGCGCATCGCCGCCACCGTGGCGCCGATGCCGTTCGTGCCGCACCGTTACCGCCGCAAGGCCTGAGTTTTTCTTTCCGACCTTTTGTCGGTCATGATTTTCAAGCAAATCATTCCGGGGAGTATCATCATGAGCCGTTATTTCACCGACGAACATGAATGGATCGATGTCGAGGGCGAAATCGCCACCGTCGGCATCACCGACTATGCGCAGGAACAGTTGGGCGACATCGTGTTCGTCGAACTGCCCGCCGAAGGGACCAATTTCGAAAAGGGCGACGACGCCGCGGTCGTGGAGTCGGTCAAGGCCGCTTCCGACGTTTACGCACCGATTTCCGGCGAAGTGGTCGAATCCAACAGCGCGCTGGAGGATGAGCCTGCGCTGGTGAACAGCGATGCGGAGGAAGATGGCTGGTTCTTCAAGCTGCGCATCGCCGATGCATCCGAGCTGGAAGGCCTGATGACCGAAGCCGCCTACAAGAAGTTCGTGGCGGCGCTCTGATCCAACAATAGCCCCTCCCTTTCAAGGGAGGGGTTGGGGTGGGTGGCGAGCGAAGCGAGCCTTGCTACCCAACCTCAAGCGTTGCCGGCGATTGCTGCGCAATCGCACCCACCCCCCGACCCCTCCCTTCAAGGGAGGGGGGAGACATGTGAAATGCGCTACCTACCCCTTACCGACACCGACCGGCAGGAGATGCTGTCCGTCATCGGCGCGTCGAGCGTCGATGACCTGTTCGTGGACGTTCCCGCTGAAGCCCGGCTTTCCGGCACGATCGCGGGCCTGCCCGATCATGCCAGTGAACTGGCGGTCGAGCGCCATATGGCGGCGCTGGCGCGGAAAAACCTGTCGGCGGGGGAGGCGCCCTTCTTCCTGGGCGCTGGTGCCTACAAGCATCATGTCCCCGCCAGCGTCGATCATCTGATCCAGCGCGGCGAGTTCCTGACCGCCTATACGCCCTATCAGCCGGAAATCGCGCAGGGCACGTTGCAGGTGCTGTTCGAATTCCAGAGCCAGGTCGCCCGCCTGCTCGGCTGCGACGTCGCCAACGCCTCCATGTATGACGGTTCGACCGCCTGCTGGGAAGCGATCGGCATGGCGCGGCGCATCACCAAGCGTGGCAAGGCGATCCTGTCCTCCGGCCTGCACCCCCATTATGTTTCGGTCGCGAAGACCATGGCGAAGTTCACCGGCGATGCGCTGGTGCATGAAGCCCCGACGCTCGACGCCGCGACGGATATCGACGCGCTGATTGCGGGCATCGACAAGGACACAAGCTGCGTTGTCGTCCAATATCCCGACATTCTCGGCCGCATCGCCGACCTGACCCCGCTCGCCGAAGCCGCCCATGCCGCCGGCGCGCTGCTGGTCGCGGTGGTGACGGAACCGGTTGCCCTGGGTGCGATAAAGGCGCCGGGCGATATGGGCGCGGACATCGTCGTGGGCGAAGGCCAGTCGATCGGCGTCGGCCTCCAGTTCGGTGGGCCTTATCTCGGCCTTTTCGCGTGCAAGCAGAAATATGTCCGTCAGATGCCGGGCCGCCTCTGCGGCGAGACGGTGGACGCAGCAGGCAAGCGCGGTTTCGTGCTGACCCTTTCGACCCGCGAGCAGCATATTCGCCGCGAAAAGGCGACCTCGAACATCTGTACCAACTCCGGTCTCTGCGCGCTGGCGTTCAGCATCCACATGACGCTGTTGGGGGAGAAGGGCCTGCGTGAGCTGGCCGCGCTCAATCATGGGTTCGCGGTCCAGGCGGCGGATCGCCTTGCCAAGGTGCCGGGCGTCACGCTGCTCAACGACAGCTTCTTCAACGAATTTACGCTGATCCTGACGAAGGATGCGCGCGACGTCGTCCGCAATCTCGCCGACAGGGGCGTGCTGGGCGGCGTGTCGCTCGGCCGCCTGTTCCCGGACGCGCCGGCGATCGGCCACGGGCTGGTCGTCGCCGTCACGGAAACGGTCACGCCGGAGGATATCGAAACCTTCGCCAAGGCGCTTGAGGAGGAACTGGCATGATGCATTTCCTCCATCTTGTGCTCCTGCGGAAGCAGGAGCCTAGGGCGACCAAGCTCTGCACCAACCCTGGGTTCCTGCTTTCGCAGGAACACGAAATGCTTGTGGAAGGCGACGCATAATGACCATGCTCAAGGAAGGCCGCCCCACCGCGCCGCAAGCGATCAACGAAGCGGACAGCTTCCCCGCAACCGCCACGGGCAATCGTGCGCTGATGCTGGAGGAAGCGCTGATCTTCGAGATCGGCTCTTGCCACACCACCGGCGTCGATTTCGCCGATGCGCCGAAGGTCGCCGGTCGTCTCGGCAGCCTCGCCCGCGCCGACAGCATCGGCCTGCCCGGCCTGTCGGAGCAGGAAACGGTGCGCCATTATACGCGCCTCAGCCGCCAGAACTACGCCATCGACCTGGGTCTGTTCCCGCTCGGCTCCTGCACGATGAAGCATAATCCGCGCCTCAATGAAAAGGTTGCGCGGATGCCGGGTTTCGCGGACATTCACCCCCTTCAACCGCAATCGACGGTGCAGGGCGCGCTTGGCGTCATCAATGAACTCGCCTTCTGGCTGATCGACCTGACGGGCATGTATGGCGTCGCCATGACGCCCAAGGCGGGCGCCCATGGTGAATTGTGCGGCCTGCTCTGCATTCGCGCCGCGTTGGAAGCGCGCGGCGACGCGCGCAGCGTCGTCCTGGTCCCCGAAAGCGCGCATGGCACCAATCCCGCCACCGCTGCTTTCTGCGGCTATAAGGTGGAGGATATCCCGGCCACCCCGGACGGCCGCGTCGACCTGGAGGCGCTCAAGGCACGCCTGGGGCCGGATGTCGCGGCGGTGATGATCACCAACCCGAACACCTGCGGCCTGTTCGAGCGCGACATGAAGAAGATTTCCGATGCGGTCCATGCCGCCGGGGCCTTCGTCTATTGCGACGGTGCGAACTTCAACGCCATCGTCGGCCGGGTCCGCCCCGGCGACCTGGGCGTCGATGCGATGCACATCAACCTGCACAAGACCTTCTCCACTCCCCATGGCGGCGGTGGTCCCGGTTCCGGTCCGGTGGTGTTGTCCGAAGCGCTCGCTCCCTTCGGCCCGCTGCCCTACACGGCGCGCATGGCCGACGGCACGATCCACCTGATCGAGGAGGATAATGTCGGTGAGGAAATGCCGAACAGCTTCGGTCGCATGTCGGCTTTCCACGGCCAGATGGGCATGTTCACCCGTGCGTTGACCTATATTCTCAGCCACGGCGCGGACGGCTTGCGCCAGGTGGCGGAAGACGCGGTGCTCAACGCCAACTATATCCTGCGCAGCCTGGACGATGTGCTGGATGCGCCCTTCGGCCATAGCGGCCCCTGTATGCATGAGGCCTTGTTCAGCGATAAGGGGCTGGCCGAAGGCTTCACCACGCTCGACATTGCCAAGGGGCTGATCGACGAAGGCTTCCACCCGATGACCATGTATTTCCCGCTGGTCGTCCATGGCGCGATGCTGGTCGAACCGACCGAAACGGAAAGCAAGACCGCGCTCGACCAGTTCATCCTGGCGCTGCGCAGCCTGGCCGGACGCGCCAAGGCAGGGGACGAGGCGCTCAAGGGCGCGCCCTATTTCGCCCCGCGGCGCCGCCTCGACGAGACGCTGGCCGCGCGCAAGCCGGTCCTCGCCTGGACCGAGCCGGACCTGGCGGCAGCGGCCGAATGACGGACAGGCCGGAACCCTGGCAAGCGGGTTCCGGCCCTGCTATCGCGGGCAAGCGTTTCGCCCCCGCGACGCAGCGCAACGGCGACGCCATTGTGGCCGTCCTGCGGGACGAACTGCCCCCCTTCGGCCTGGTGCTGGAGGTGGCGAGCGGCAGCGGCGAACATGCTGTACGGTTCGCTGACGCTTTTGCCGATCTCTCCTGGCAACCGACCGATCCCGATCCGGCGGCGCTGGCGTCGATCGAAGCGTGGCGTGCCGAAGCGAACCTTCCCAATCTCCGTGCGCCGCGCCTGCTGGATGCCGCAAGCGACTGGCCGATCGCGCGGGCCGATGCGATCCTTTGCATCAACATGGTCCATATCAGTCCATGGGGTGCAACGCAGGGCCTGCTGAAGGGGGCGGGGGAGGCGCTGCCGCCCGGCGGCCTGCTCTATCTCTATGGTCCCTATCTGCGCGAAGGCGTGGCGACCGCGCCCGGCAATCTTGCCTTCGACGCCTCGCTCAAGGCGCGTGATCCGCATTGGGGCTTACGGCGACTTGAGGATGTGATCGCGGCGGCGGATGCGCAGGGGCTGGCGTTCGACCGGCTGGTGGAGATGCCCGCGAACAATCTGTCGCTTATCTTCCGT
The DNA here is from genome assembly GCF_022758885.1 of Sphingobium sp. BYY-5. Classification (NCBI taxonomy): domain Bacteria; kingdom Pseudomonadati; phylum Pseudomonadota; class Alphaproteobacteria; order Sphingomonadales; family Sphingobiaceae; genus Sphingobium; species Sphingobium sp. BYY-5. The sequence continues at coordinate 1,682,582 of NZ_JALEBH010000001.1, read as the reverse complement.
CGTCGGGATTGAAAGAGCAACGTGCTCCTGCGAAAGCAGGAGCCTAGGGCGAAGGGGAGTGACCTGACACCCTAGGCTCCTGCTTTCGCAGGAGCACGTCCTATATAATGGTGCCATGCCCAACCATCTTCTCCCTCTCGTCACCGCCGAACTGACCGCGACCGCCGACCCGCGCGCCGTTGCCATGGCCGGCGCGCTGGCGGCGAAATATCCAGATGCCGCCCGCGCCGTGCTCTTCTACGGCTCCTGCCTGCGGGAGAAAAATCTCGACGGGTTGATGCTGGATTTCTACCTGATCGTCTCGGACTATCCGTCCGCTTATGGCAAAAGCTGGCTGACCCGCGCCAACCGCCTGATCCCGCCCAATGTTTTCCCCTTCGAGCATCAGGGCCTGATCGCCAAATATGCGGTCCTGTCCGAAGCCGACTTCGCCCGGCTCAACAGCCCTGTCGCCGATAATGTCTCGGTCTGGGCGCGCTTCGCCCAGCCGTCACGCCTGCTCTGGGCCGCCGACGATCCCGCCCGCCAGCGCGCCATCGCCGCCGTGGCGCAGGCCGCGCCGACCCTGCTCTCGCTCGCCCGGCCTATGGCGGAGGGGCAGGACGATGCGCTTTCCTTGTGGAAGATCGGTTTCACCCTGACCTACAATGCCGAATTGCGTGCGGAGAAGAAGGGCCGCTCGCTCTCGATCGTCGATGCCGATCCCGATCGCTATCGCCGTTTCGGCGAGGCCGCGCTGGCCGATGGGTTGCCCCCTTCGCCGCCGGATGCGGCCGTCCATTGGCGCCGTCTGCAAGGGCGCGGCAAGCGTTTGTCGCTGTTCCGCCTGGCCAAGGCCAGTTTCACCTATGCCGGCGGCATCGACTATCTCGCCTGGAAGATTAATCGCCACGCCGGCACCGCGATCGAGATCAAGCCATGGCAGCGGCGCTGGCCGCTGCTCGGCGCGATCACTCTGCTGCCGCGGCTGTTCCGGGGTGGTGCGATCCGTTGAGCGCCTGAGCCAGCGTCTGGCCCAATGCCGCCAGCGTATATGGCTTGCGGAGCACCACATGCCCCTTGAAATCGGCGCGGGTGCCGCTGTCGCCGGCATAGCCAGTGACGAACAGCACCGGCAGATGGTGGAAACGGGGCGGCAGGCTGTTAATCATTTCCGGCCCGGTCATGTCGGGCATCAGCACGTCGCTCATGATAAGGCCGATGTCAGCATTGTTCGCGAGTAGTCGGGCTGCCTTCGACGGATGCTCGCACGCCACCGGCAGATGGCCAAGCTCGCTGAGCGCGGCCATCGTCTGGTTCAGCACGCGGGGATCATCCTCCACCACCAGGATGCGCGTGGGCGGATGCTGTACCGGCGCGCGCGCAAAGTCGCCCGCATCAGCTTCGGTCTCGTCCACTGCCCTGGTCGAGCGCGGGAGGTAGAGATGCACGCTGCTGCCCTGGCCCGGTTCGGATTCGATCCGCACCTCGCCCGCGCTCTGTCGCACGAAACCGAAAATCTGGCTGAGGCCCAGGCCCGTGCCCTTGCCGACCGGCTTTGTGGTGAAGAAGGGTTCGAACACGCGCGCCAGAACTTCGGGCGTCATGCCGCAACCATCGTCACTCACGGTCAGCACGATATAATCGCCCGCCGTGCATTCCCCGATCTCTCCTGCCTTGAGCGTCGCACGGCCGGTCGACAGAGTCAGCTTGCCCCGTCCCTCCATGGCGTCGCGGGCGTTGACGCACAGGTTCAGGATCGCGTTTTCCATCTGATGCTGATCGACGAAAATGCGCCAGCCCTGCGCCTGGTGAGCAAAGGAGACGATGATCTGGTCGCCGATCGTGCGGTCGATCAGGTCGGCCATGCCCGACAACAGCGCATCGGGGTCGACGGCGCTGGGCAGCAGCGGTTCGGACCGGGCAAAGGCGAGCAGCCGCCGGGTCAGTGCAGCGGCGCGATTGGCGCCCTCCATCGCATTGTCGAGATGGCGGGTCGCTTCCTCCGGCTTCAGCCGCAATTTGCGCTTGGCCAGTTCCAGCCCGCCGACGACGACGGCCAGCATATTGTTGAAGTCATGGGCGATGCCGCCGGTCAACTGGCCCACCGCGTCCATCTTCTGCATCTGGCGCAGATTATCCTCTGCCGCCGCGCGCTCGGTCGATTCGCGCTTCAACTGCTCATAGGCGTCGGACAATTCGGCGGTACGGGCGCGAACAGCATCCTCCAGCCTGTCGGCGCGCTCGGTCTCGGCCTCCGCCTGTCGCCGGGCCTTGCGCCGTTCGCCATAGGCGACATTGGCGAACCAGGCGGCAAAGAGGATGCAGACCAGCATGGCCAGGCCCAGCAGCCGCGACGTCTTGCCGACCCATTCGCTGCGGTCGCCGGCGATCGTCACCGCCAGGCTGCGTTCGCGCAGCCGCGCATTTTCCGCGTTGATGACCAGGTCGAGCAGGGCAGTGATGCGGCGCAGGTCCTGGCTCTTGCCGGCCTGGTGGAACCGCGCCAGCGCCCCCATCTTCTGGTCATAGGTGGTGCGCAGCCCGATTTCGTTCAGCGTGTTGCCGCGCTGGGCGAAGGCATATTGCAGCGCCTCGACATTGCCGCGCTGCCAGCGTGATCCGCGCGTGGCGTAATGCAGCGCCTTGAGCTGGCTGGCGGCGCCGCGCCACTGATCCTGGAACAGGCGGCCGGTGTCGGGGTCCAGGCTGATGACATAGCGGGCCAACGTCACTTCGGCGCGGGCGGTGCGTGCTTCGAACCCGCGGGCCAGCGTGATAATCTCGAAGCTGCGCTGTTGTTCGGCAAGCGCGCGCTGATGATCGCGCGTGGCGTTGCTGGCGGTGTAGAGCAGCGCGCCCAGCGACCCGATCAGCAGGGCGACGAGCAGCAGCGGCAGGGCGCGCCGGGCGACGGTGCGCCAGCCTCTGCTCAGATCATCTTGAAATTCGCCCTCGGCCATTGAGCGCTACACTAGACGAACAGGATTAACGGCGGAATATCGCAGACTGAAAGTTCCATGTGGCTGCAACATTCCATCGTAGTTAAGGCTCGATCGGCCGTTCTCGGTGTGTGAACGGGTCAGCCGATCGCACCGGTTGCCTTGCCCGCCGCTTCGAACATGGCGATGATCTGGCCGACCTGTTCGTCGCTATGTTCGGCGCAGAGCGAGCAGCGCAGCAGGAAGGTGCCGGCCGGGGTGGCCGGCGGGCGCGCCATGTTGACGTACAGGCCCAGTTCCAGCAGCGTCTGCCACATCGCCACCGCCTGCGTCTGGTCGGTCAGGATGACCGCGATGATCGCCGACTGCGGCGTTTCGCTGCCCAGCTTGAAGCCGAGGTCGCTGAGGCCCTTGTGCAGCCGCTGGCTGTTCTTCCACAGATGTGCGCGCTTTTCGCCTGCGTGCATCAGCTTGCGGATGCTGGTCGCGGCGGTGGCGACGACGCTGGGGGGCAGCGACGCGGTGAAGACATAAGGACGGCACACGAGGCGCAGGATTTCGAACTTGGGATGGTTCGACACGCAGAAGCCACCTACCGTGCCGACCGACTTGGAGAAGGTGCCGACCACGAAATCGATCTCGCCCTCGACGCCCTGTTCCTCATAGGCGCCCCGGCCATTGGGACCGAAAAAGCCCATGCCATGGGCTTCGTCGCACAGGATCATGCAGTTGGGATGCTTGCGGATCGCGGCGACCATTTCGGGCAGGGGTGCGACGTCGCCCAGCATCGAATAGACGCCTTCCAGCACCACCAGCTTCAGCGCGTCGGCGGGCAGGCGGCCCAGGCGCTTGTCCAGATCCTCGACGCTGTTGTGGCGGAAGCGGACGATCTCCGCATTGCCCAGGCCGCAACCGTCATAGATGGACGCATGGCTGTCGGCATCCAGCACGACATAGTCGCCCTTGCCCGCGAGGGTGGAGATGATGCCGAGATTCGCCTGATAGCCGGTCGAGAAGACCATGGCGCCGCTGGTGCCGTAAAATTCCTTGAGCGCATCCTCGACTTCCTTGTGGCCCTGATAGGTGCCGTTGAGGACGCGGCTGCCGGTGGTGCCCGCGCCGAACTCGTCCAGCGCCTTCTTGCCCGCCGCGACCACATCCGGGTCGAAGGTCATGCCCATATAATTATAGGTGCCGAGCAGGATGGTTTCCTTGCCCTTGATGATCGCGCGGGTGGGCGAGAGCACCTCATCCATCACGATCGCATAGGGATCCCGCACGCCCGTCGCCAACAGCGCCTCGCGCTCGGCGATCAGCGGATCGAACTTGGAGAAGAGGTCGCGGGTTTCGGTGGCGATGGCGGCGTCGGTCATAATATCCAAAGTCCCTTAACCGTTCGGGCTGAGCGAAGTCGAAGGGCGTTGCTGAGCGAAGCCGAGGCTCCTTGCTTCGCCTTCGCTCAGGACGAACGGCAAAAATCTAAATCAGGCGGCCTTCAGCTTCGCGACCGCGTCCACCAACTGGCCGACCGTCTCGATCTCGGCCTGCATGTTCATGGTGATGATGATGTCGAACTCATCCTCGATGGCCGCGACGAAGTCCATCACCGTCAGGCTGTCCCATTCCAGGTCGCCTGCGAAGGTGGTGGCCTCGGACAGCTCGACGCCCTTCTTGTTGAAGGGGGCGATCTGCGCCGCAACGATGTCGAAAATCTCGGTGCGATCCGTCATTATCGTGAAAATCTTTCCGTCAAAGCGCGGCATGTGCCGCCTCGACCTGCTCTTTGGCAAGTGAATAAGGCGTCAATCGGGCAGCATCGCGCCCGAATATGTACGCGAAATTTGGGCCGATCAGCGGAAATTGTCGGCGTAGGCCTGCAATTTCAGCGTTTTGGGGGGCGTCGTGATGACGGTATAGGCGACGCCCTTCTTTTCCGCATAGGCAACCGCGCTTTCCTGCGACGGGAAGCTCAGCTTCAACTGCTGCTGCGTGTCGCCCGAACCGGCCCAGCCGGTCAGCGGGTCGGGCTTCTTCGCCTCGGCTGGCGCATATTCCAGCACCCATTTGTGGGTCAGCGCCTTGCCGGACTGGAGGGCGTTCTTCTGGATCTGGTAAATGCGCGCGCTCATCGCGATAGGACTCCGGTAAATCGTCATTGTGCGTTGCACCAGCGATCGCCGTTAAGTCAAGAGTTGCGGCGAGCGTCCGCGTTTTTGGTGCGCAATGTGGCACTGGCGGCGGTTGGATCGTCGGGCCAGGGATGGCGGGGATAGCGGCCGCGCATTTCCTTGGCGACATCGCGCCAGTTGCCCGCCCAGAAGCCGGGCAGGTCGCGCGTCGTCTGGATCGGCCGCCCGGCCGGCGAGGTGAGCGACAGGACGAGCGGGATATGCTGGCTGCCCACGACCGGATGTTGATTGAGGCCGAACAGCGCCTGGACGCGCAGTTCCACCCGCGGCCCGCCTTCGGCCGCATAGTCGATCGCATGGCTGCTCCCGGCGGGCGACCGGAAGTCGGGTGGAGCGAGCCGGTCGAGCTGGCTCTTGCCGTCCCAGCCGATCAGCCCTTCCAGCACGCCCGAAAGCTGCGAGCGGTCGATATCGGACAGCCGTCGCTTGCCGGTGAGCAGGGGTGGCAGCCATTGGTCGAGCGTCTCCATCAGCGCAGCGTCCGACAAGGCCTCGACACCGGCGAACCCGCCGCGCATCCGCAGCGACTGCGCCGCCTCCGACCAGGGGAGGAGAGAAAGGCCGCCCTGCCGCACGCCGTCGATCAGCGCCATTGTTACCGCATCGGGATCAGGCTTGTCGTCCGACCCGGAGGATAGCCGCACGGCGCCCAGCCGCCGCTCGCGAACTGCCTCGATCCCGCCATTGGCGGGACGGAAGCGTACCGTGCGATGCTCCGCGATGCGTACACCGAACAGGACAACAACATCGGCTTCGCTGATTGGCGCGGCCGACAGGATGCGCGCACCCGCCGCGCTGCCCTGCACCTCGCCCACGGCCAGCCATTCTTCCCGTGCCAGCGGCGACAGCGGATCGAGCCGGAAACCGCGCCCGCCCACGCTCGTCCAGTCCGCGCCGTCGGCGGAGCGGCGCTTGGCCACGCGGTCCGGGAAGGCGAGGGCGAGGCAGAGGCCGGCCCCTTCTTCTCCCCTCCCTTCCAGGGAGGGGCCGGGGGTGGGTGGCGAGCGAAGCGAGCCTCCTGCGGAGGCACCCACTCCAAACCCCTCCCTGGAAGGGAGGGGCTTAAGAAGGGTCGCCCACCTCTTCGCCAATCCTCGCGCCGTGTCCGCGCGCTTGCCGCTTTCCCGCCGCCAGCGCTGCCGGCGCAGGGTCAGGTCGGTATCCTGCCCGCCAATTCCGCGCTCGCCCAGCAACACCGCGATCTCGGCCGCGACTTCCGCCAGCCCCATTTCTCCCGCACGCACCAGCATATGGGCTATCCTCGGCGCGAGCGGCAGTTTCGCCAGCGCCTTGCCATGCGGCGTGATCCGTCCGTTCGCGTCGAGCGCCTCCAGCACGGTCAGTCGCTTGCGCGCTTCGTCCACCGCCGCGGCGGGCGGCACATCCAGCCAGCGCAACGACGTCGGATCGTTCACGCCCCAGAGCGCGCAGTCCAACAACAAGCTGGACAGGTCGCTTTCCAATATTTCCGGCGGATCGAAGGGCGGCATTCCCGCACTCGCCGCCGCTTCCCAAAGCCGATAGGCGACGCCGGGCCGCTGCCGCGCCGCACGCCCGGCGCGTTGGGTCGCCGATGCCTGGCTCGCCCGCTCGGTGACGAGCCGGGTGACGCCCGCCGCCCGGTCATAGCGAGGACGCCGCGCCAGCCCGCTATCCACCACGATCCGCACGCCGTCGATGGTCAGGCTGGTTTCCGCGATAGAGGTGGCGAGGATCACCTTGCGCCGACCATCGCGCGAGGGGCGGATCGCGGCGCGCTGCGCCGCCGGGTCGAGTGACCCATGCAGCATATGGATATCATAGGGACCGCCCTCGATCCGCTCGGCCGTCCGCTCGATCTCGCGCGCACCGGGCAGGAAGGCGAGCAGGTCGCCCTCCGCTTCCTCGGTCAGGGCGCGGCGGATCGTCGCTGCCATCTCATCCTCGATCCGCTTTTCCGATGCGCGGCCGACATGGCGCAATTCCAGCGGCTGGATGCGTCCCTCGCTCTCGATCACCGGCGCGCCGTTCAGGAGAGAAGCGAATCGCGCGCCATCCAAAGTTGCCGACATCGGCAATATGCGCAGGTCCGGTCGCAGTGCTTCCTGTGCGTCCAGCGCCAGCGCCAGCCCGAAATCGCTGTCCAGGCTGCGCTCATGCACTTCGTCGAACAGCACCGCCGACACACCGGCCAGTTCCGGATCGTCCTGGATGCGCCGCACGAAAATGCCCTCGGTCAGGACCAGAAGGCGGGTCTTGCCCGAAAGCTTGCTGTCCATGCGCGTCGCGTAGCCGACCGTGCCGCCGGGCTGCTCGCCCATCATCTCGGCGATCCGCTCCGCCGCCGCCCGCGCCGCCAACCTGCGCGGCGACAGCAGCAGCACCTGTCCGCTGCACCAGGGTTCGTCCAGCAACGCGGGCGCCACCGCCGTCGTCTTGCCCGCGCCCGGCGGCGCGACCAGCACGGCATTGCTTCCCGCCCGCAAGGCGGCGAGCAGGTCGGGCAGCACGGCATGGATCGGCAGGGCGGTCATTGCTGCTCCTCTCGCGCCAATCGGCGTGGAGTGCAAGGCGCGCCGCCTAGCCGAACAGATAGATGTGGATCGGGTTTTTCGGGTCCAGCAGCATCTTGGTGGTCAGCGCCAGCGACATGACGATCAGCAGCGGCTTGATGAGCCGCGATCCGAAACGCATGGCGAGGTACGACCCGATCTGCCCGCCGGTGATGCTACCGACCGCCATCGCCAGCCCCGCGATCCAGATCACATGCCCGCCCGCCAGCATGGTGAGCAGGCCCGCAATGTTGCTGGCGAAATTGGCCGCCTTGGTCTGGGCCGTCGCGCGCAGGATCGACAGGCCGCCCAGCGCCAGGAAGATGGTGGTGTAGAAGGCCCCCGCGCCCGGCCCGAAAAAGCCGTCGTAAAATCCCACCACGCCGATCAGGCCGGACAGGCCGGCGATGCCGATCCGCGCATGGCGGTCGGCGTCGCCCAGCTTGGGCGAGAAGGTGAAATAGGCGGCCATGGCGATCAGCAGCGCGGGCATCAACCCGGCCAGGATCGACGGGTCGACCCGCTGCAACAGCCAGGCCCCGGCCACCGACCCGCCAAAGGCCGCCAGCACGGGCCACTTATAGGCTTTGAGGTCCATATGCCCCCGCCGCGCATAGGCGACGCAGGCGCCGAACGTGCCAAAGCAGCTTTGCAGCTTGTTGGTGGCGACCGCCTGCACCGGTGGCACGCCCGCCGCCATCAGTGCTGGCAGGGTGATGAGGCCGCCACCGCCCGCCATCGCGTCGACGCACCCCGCCATCAGCGCGGCGGCCATGAGGAAGGCGATGGTTTCGGGGGACAGGATCAATTATTATATTCCGTTCAGGCTGAGCGAAGTCGAAGCCCGCCACCGAACATAGCGAGGTGCCTCGCTGCGCTCGGCTTGGCCCTTCGACTTCGTTCAGGGCGAACGGTCTGGAGAACGAGCGAAGTCGCCCTTCCCCTCAATAAGCCCGCGCTATAGCGAACTCGACCGCTTCGGTAAGGGCCGCTTTCGCCTTGCCGGCATCGAACATGCCCAGCGCGTCGATCGCCCGCTGGCCATAATGACGCGCGCGCGCCAGCGTGTCGGCGATGGCCCCGGTGTGGCGCAGCAACCCGGTGGCATGGGCCAGATCTTCGTCGCTGATCCTGTGGCCCGCGATCGCCGCCTTCCAGAATGCCTTATCCTCGTCGCTGCCGCGCGCATAGGCCAGGATCACCGGCAACGTCACCTTGCCGTCGCGGAAATCGTCGCCCGCATTCTTGCCCATGGTCGCGCCGTCCGATTCATAGTCGATCGCGTCATCGATCAACTGAAAGGCGATGCCAAGGTTGCGGCCATAAACGTCCAGCGCATGTTCCTCGCTCTCGTCGCGGTCGGCGACCACGGCGGAAATGCGGCAGGCGGCAGAGAAGAGGGCGGCGGTCTTCGCGCCGATAATGTCCAGATATTGCTCTTCGCTGGTGTCGATCTTGCGCTGGGCGGTGAGCTGGTTCACCTCGCCCTCGGCGATCACGGCCGATGCGTTGGACAGGATCTTCAGCACCTTGAGCGACTCCGCCTCGACCATCAGTTCGAAGGAGCGGGAGAAGAGGAAGTCGCCGACCAGCACGCTGGCGCTGTTGCCCCAGATGATGTTGGCGGTCTTGCGGCCCCGGCGCAGTCCCGATCCGTCGACCACATCGTCGTGCAGCAGCGTGGCGGTGTGGATGAACTCGACCGCGGCGGCCAGCTTGTAGTGACGGCTTCCCGCATAACCCACCAGGTCGGCGCAGGCGAGCGTCAGCATCGGCCGCAGCCTTTTGCCGCCGCCCGCGATCAGATGGCCGGCCAGTTCGGGGATCAGCGGAATGCGCGACTGCATCCGGTCGACGATGACGGCGTTGACCTGGTTCATGCCATCGGCGACCAGGCTCATGATGGGCGTGAGCGATGGCGCGCGAGCGGAGGCACTCGAAGCGTGGCCGATCGGATGGACGTTACCGGGGGCGGGGGCTGTCATGACCTGCGTCATGTGGCGGTGCAAAATGCTAAAGGCAAGCGGGAATAGCTTGCGTGGAGGCCCGGATAGGGCAAAAAGCGCGCGATCTGAACCGGAGGCCCAAGTGGACGAGAGATTGAAGCGCTATCGTGAAAGCATCGACAATATCGACGCGGCGCTGGTGTTCATGCTGGCCGAGCGGTTCAAGGTCACGCAGGCGGTGGGTGAGTATAAAGCGACTCACGACCTGCCGCCCGCCGATCCCAGCCGCGAGGAGCGCCAGATCACCCGCCTGCGCCAGCTTGCGCTCGACGCGAATCTGGACCCGGACTTCACCGAGAAATTTCTACGCTTCATCATCGATGAAGTGATCCGCCACCACGAACGGCTGCGGGAAGGCTGACCGGCCCTGTGGCCTATCCCGCCGGATACCCCTCATGCCCGGCATTGGACCAGAGGAAGCTGGTATAGGTCAGCATGGTCGAGAAGCTTTCCGACCGCACCTGATGCCACCAGCCCAGGGGTATGTAGAGCAGGTCGCCCGGCGCCAGCAGCACCTCGTAACGCAATATGTCCCGCGCCTGCGGATAGGTTTTGAGCTGCGCTGCATCGGTCACGTCCCGCACGTCGCTGAACACATGGGTCCGGTGCGCCAGCCGTTTCGTCTGTGACGGCGGGACCAGGATGATGCGCTTGGTCCCGGTCACTTGCGCCAGCAGATTGTTGGTGAGGTCGAAATGCAGCGGCGTGAACGTGCCTTCGCCGCCGATCCACAGCATTCCCGGCGCGCGCGTCAGATAGGCGTCGATCGCCCCGAGGTCCGCCTCCAGCGGTTTGAGCGCCGGGCCGTTGGCCGCGCTGTTATAGGCGGTGAGATAGGCGTCATTGCCACCGCTTCGCGCCAGCGCGATGAAGTCGCGGAACGGCGCCCGATGTTTGTGCCGATCCTTCGCCAGTTCATAATCGCCCGCGCCGTTGCGCCCGCCCTGATATTCGATCATGGCGTCGCCGATGGCATTGGCCAGATAATCGGGCGTCCATCGCGCCAGCGCGGGCCAGTCCGCGATCATGCCCTTTATCAGCACCGGGCGGCCCGGCGCGTAGAAGCTGTGCAGAAAATCCTCACCCGACAGATTTTCCGCGGTCAGTAAGCCGGACGCATAGGGGGAAAGCTCCCGTTGCCGCTCCATCACGTCGAGCAGCCAGTCGCGCCGTTTGAGCGCCAGGGCTTCGTCGGAGGTTTGCGGCCTGGGCGGCGCGGGTGCTGCCGCGCCGAAACCGATCTGTCGCAAGGCCATCTGCATCCGCATGTCGGCGGCCTGGGCGGGAAGGGGCGGTGGACGCTTGCTCATGCTGTCCTCTAGCGCCGCATCATGACGGGGATGTTGCGGTCGATGACGATTATGTGACGGTTCAGGCCGGTTCCGCCACCTCAACCTTCCTGCCCTGCGACCGTCCCAGCAGCACGCCGCCCAGCGCCAGCGCGAATCCGGCCAACTGCACCGGCCCCAGCTTTTCCCCGAACAGCAGCCATGCCTCGATCGCCGCGAGGGGCGGCACCAGCAGCAACAGCATCGACATGCGGGTCGGTCCCTGATGCCGTACCAGCCACACGAGCAAGGAGAGGCCGGCCGCCGACAGCCCCAGCACCGACCAGCCCAGGCCGATCCACAGCACGGGGTCATTGTCCCAACGCCATTCCCCGACGATCAGGGTCGCGGTGATCGCCACCAGCGCGCCGCCCAGATTTTGCGCCGCGCCGGACATCAAGATCGGGTCACCGGCAATCGCGCCTCGCTGGATCAGCGTTCCGCCGGTCATGGCGAAGATCGCGATGATGCCGGCCACGGCCGGGACCATCGGCACCGCACCCGCGCCGCTCCGTTCGATCGCGGGCAGCAGCACGCACGCCACCCCGGCGATCGCGATGGCAAGGCCGCCCCAGGCCCGCCACGGCAGCCTTTCGCCCAGCAACGCGACGCTTGCGATTGCCACCATCAGCGGCTGGGTCGCCCCCAGCAGCGCCATGATCCCGGCCGGCATCCCATGGCTCACCGCCCACCAACTGACGGTGAGATACAGGCCATGCAGCATCGCGCCCGCGCCCAGATGCAGGCCCAGCCGCCGCCCCTTCGGCCAGATCTGCCGCGCATAGGTGGCTGCGCCCGCCAGCAGCAGCGTCGTGATGCTGAGGCGTATCGCCAGCACCAGTTCCGGCGCCGCGTGCGGCACCAGGGCGCGCGCGACGATGAAGCCGGTGGACCAGATCAGGACGAAGAGGATGGAAGCGAGCAGGCCGAACATAGCGCCGCCTTTGGCCGAACGGCCGGGCGATGTCGAGGCGAGGCAGGAAAGAGGGGCCGCCTTCCCTGTCGGGAGGGCGCCCCTTCTTTCTCCCTTCGTGCAATCAGAACTTCACGCGGCCTTCCAGGCCGATGGTGCGTGGCTGCGCGACCGACCGGGCATAGCCGCGATAGATGACGCCATCGTTGACCTGGCCGTAACGGGTCAGGTCGTTCGACACGCCGGTGATGGCATATTTGTCGAAGATGTTGTTGGCGAACAGGCTGAGTTCCCAGACGTCCGTGCTGTACGTCACCGATGCACGGTGCATCACATAGGAAGGCAGTCGTTCACCGCCGCCGCGCGCGCCCGGGCGGGTCAGGATGCCGCCGGTATAGGTGGCGGTCCAGTTCAGGCGCAAATCATTGTCACCCATCGGGACAATATAGACGGCCGAGGCCGCACCCGAATTTTTGGCGGAGCCGGGCAGGCGATCGCCCGAAAACAGGTCGGCGCTGCCATCCGCGGTGGAGAGCAGGCCCGGCACGTCTTCGGTCAGCTTCGCATCCAGATAGGAATAGTTGCCGCGGATGGTGAACTGGTCGGTGATGCGGGCATTGAAGGTGAAATCGACGCCTTGCGATTTGGCCTTGCCGCCATTGGCGGTGATGCCGATGGCGCCGTTGACCGTCTGACTGGCCAACTGAATGCCATCCCACTTCACCTGGAAGACCGAGAGGCTGGTGGACAGACGCCGGTCGAACAGTTGCGCGCGGACACCCAGTTCCAGATTTTTCACCTTGTCCGGGCCGAAGGTCAGCTCGTCAGGCAGGGCGCAGAGATTCTGGCCTGGGGGCAGCGGCTGGATGCACGGCACCACGCGGTTCACGCCGCCGATCCGGTAGCCCTTGCTATAAGTGGCATAGGCCATGAGATCGGGCGTGAAGTTGAACGACGTGTTGAATTTCCAGACGAAGCCATCGTCCCCGGCCTGGCCGCTACGGACGCGCGACGGGTCGATGGTCAGGCTGGGATAGGGCATCCGCCGCCGGCCCGATCGGGTCATCGGCGTGTCCGACCCGCCGGTGATCGACGTGTCGTAGCGGAAATAGCGGCCGCCCGCCGTGATCTGCCATTGTTCGATCGGTTTGAAGGTCAGTTCGCCGAACACGGCCTGCTCGTCGGTCTTCGACCGGGTGAAGGACACATATTCTGCGCCATCGGGACGGACCAGGCCATCGTAGAAACCGCCATAGATATCGCTGCCTGTAGGCGAGGCGGCGAACTCGGCGAAGCCGGGCAGGCGTTCCACGCTGTCGGACCGGAACTTCATGCTGTTGTAGAAGCCGCCAAGCACCCAACTGAACGGCCCGCCATGGGTGGAAACCAGGCGGATTTCCTGGTTGAACTGCTTGCGGGTGTTGATGCCCGTCGTGTAGCCCGCGAAGGCCGGGAACAGTTCATAATCATAGTCGAGGTCGAGCAACAGGTCGGTGACGTCACCGACCGTATTGTTCTTCGTCTTGGTGAAGGCGCTGGCCCAGACCGCCTGCGCTACGTCGCCCAACTGCGCTTCCATTTCCAGGCTGATGAGCTGCGACCTGCGGGTCGAGGGTTCGGCATAGCGCCATGGCGCTTCATATTTACCCTCGCCAATCACACCGCCGCCTGTGGCCTGACGGCCGCCGGTGCGGGTCTTCTGATAGGCGTAGGTCAGATAAGCGTTGAAATTCTCGACCGAAATGCCGAGCTGGTTGCGGGTAGTGAAGGTCTTTTCCCAGTTGAGATCCTTCTTGCCGGCGAAATTGGCGTCCTTGTCCGCATCGCTGCCGGTCGGATTGTTCAGCCCACCGGGCTGGGCCAGCGACACGCCGGGCGTCTTTACCAGGAACGGATAGTCGATGAAGCCTGGATCATAATAATAGCCGGTGGCCGTGCGGAAGGCCAACACGTCCTTGATGATCGGAATGTTGAGGGTCGCGTCGCCGACATAGCCGACGCCCTTCGAATGGGCGACGTCATAGGCGCGTCCATGGACTTCGCCGCTGAACTTCGTCGGATCGGGCCGGTTCGGGATGTAGCGGATGGCGCCCGCCAGCGTGCCCAGGCCATAGAGCGTGCCCTGCGGCCCCAGCAGCGTTTCGACCCGCTCGATGTCGATGAACTTGAAATCGAGATAGAGCGGAATTTCGCCCAGATAGGTGCCGATGGCATTGTCGTAATTGTTGCCGGACGCGCCGCTATCGTCGGCGGACAGGCCGCGCATGACGATGGTCGCCGCGCCGCGCGGTCCGGTGTCGGTGACGGTGATGCCGGGGGTGAAGGCGCCCAGGTCGCGTACGTCGTCCAGCCGTTCGGCCGCCAGTTCCGCCGCGCCGATGGCCGCAATATTGATCGGGGTTTCCATCAGCGTGGTGCTGCGGCGGGTGCCGGTGACGACGATCATGTCGCTTTCCGCTTCGGCTGCGGCGGTTTGCGCCGAGGCGGGCGTGGCGGTTGCCGCGCCGGATATGATCGTCGCGGACAATAGCCCCAGTTTCAGTCTTGCGCGATACGACATGGTGTTCCCCTTTTTTCCAATGTCTTCCCAGCCATGCCCCCCCTCCCGGATCGGCCATCCCGTCCTTGAGGTACGGCAATGGCGCTGCGGGCGGCATGGGCTGCCGCCTCGTATTTTTCTGGCATGGCGGGGAGGCTATGGACCGTGCAGCCGGTCAAACATGGGGCATTTGACGTAGCCTGTCCGTCTCTCCCGATATGGGCCTGTCCTACGTCAAATGCCCCATTGGGGTGCGGTGCGCCGTCCGCTTACCCCTGTTCCAAGCAGCAGGATTTCCTGCCCTCTTTCCTGACGTCTATGCCCCTTCACCGGGCCGGAGAATGACATGCCGTCAATGAGCGCCATCACTGGATGGAGCATGGCCGGGGTCGCGGCGATCGGCGCCGCAGTCGCGGGCGTGTCGCCGCCCCGCTTGCCCGATCGCAACGCCGCCACGCCTGCGATGCAGACGCCGCTGGAAGACGATATGGGCCGTCCCAAGCCATTGGACCTGCCCAAGGATGTCGAGGCAAAGCTGGCCGGGGTGGACAAGGCGAAGGTCGATTTCCTGAAAAGCGGCGTCACCGGCCGCTATGTCGAGAAGGACGCGCTGTTCGATCGCATCCGCAAGGGCAGCGTGCAGGAGATCAGCGCCTATATCGACGCGATGCAGGCGCTGCACGCGCAGGTCGAGTTCAAGGCCGGGCGCGATCTGGCGTCTATCCCGCTCGACACGCGATCACCCTGGTTCAACGCCTGGAAGGTGAAGCGATCCGCCGCGCTGGACCCCAGGCGCGATCCCGGCCCGATCGAACTGACCCGCTATATCGGTGGCTATGGTGGGGGTTTCGCCACCTTCGCGGGCGCACCGGTGGCGATGACGCCGGAGGATTTGAAGGCCGGGAAGGTCGACGTGGCGATCGTCGGTGCACCGCTCGACATGGGGTCGGGCTGGCGCAACGCGATCGACGGGCCGCGCGCGATGCGCATGACCGGCGGCGCGGCCGGCAATGACATGTATTCGATGATAAACCCCAACGCCGCGCTCAAGATCGTGGATTATGGCGATATCGCCATCGACCAGAACAGCACCGAACGTAGCGTCGATCATGTGCGTGAGATGGTGGGGGAGATTGCCCGGACCGGCGCGATCCCGATCGTCATCGGCGGCGACCACAGCCTGGAATATCCCAATGTTGCGGCGGCAGCTGACGTGCATGGCAAGGGCAATGTCAGCGTCATCCACTTCGACAGCCATTATGACATCGGCCGCGGGCGCGTACATCTGCTCGATCATGGCCAGCCGGTCTATCGCGTCATCAGCGAAGGCCATGTGCGCGGCAGCGACTATATCCAGGTCGGCCTGCGCGCGCGCGGTCCCGACCTCGAAACCTTCGGCTGGATGCGCAACAAGGGGATGCGCTACCACACCATGGTCGAGGTCGAGAAATGGGGCTGGGACAAGGTGATGGCGCGCGCGCTCAAGGAAGCGCGGGAGAAAGCCAAGAAGCTGTGGATCAGCTTTGACGTCGATGTGCTGGACCCGGCCTTCATGCCCGGCACCGGTACGCCGGTCCCCGGCGGCCTGACGATGCGGGAAGCGCAGCCGATCATGCGCAACCTGTGCGCCCAGAACGACATTGCCGGCATCGATATCGTCGAAGTCGCGCCCTATCTGGACACCAGTTACAAGACCGCGCTCAACAGCAATTTCCTGCTGAACGCCTGCCTCGCGGGCATCGCCATGCGCAAGAAGGGGCTGAAGCCCGGCTATCTCAACCCCGTGTCCGTCGATCACGGCCTGGACGCCTATTATGGGAAGAAGAATTGATGGCACGCTCCACCTTGCTGGCGCGCAGCGCCGCCGCTTGCCTCGCCCTTGCGATCCTGTCCGGTCCCGCGCTGGCGCAGGGCGACCCGCTCGCTAGCCTGTCGGCGGAGAAGAAGGCGTTGCTGTCCGACGTTGCAACGCTGGAACGCTTCGGCCTGACGCCGGAGAAATTGCAGGTCGCGCTGGCTGGCCGGTCGGCGGCGGATGTCGACGCCTATGCGACCGCACTGATGGCGGTGGTCGAGGACAGCAAATATAAGGCCGGTCGCGACCCGGCCGAAATCGCGCTCAACCCGCAGGCGCGGGGCTGGAACGCGGGTACGACATTGCGGCCCAAGATGTTCGACAAGCGGAAGCGCGATGATGGCCCGTTCAGCCTGAAGCGTTACATGTTCCAGAAGGGCGGCATCCCGACCTTCGCCGATGCGCCGATCGCGATCCGCAAGGAGGATCTGGTTGCGGGCAAGGTGGAGGTCGCCTTCGTCGGCGTGCCGCTTGATTTCTCATCGGGCTGGCGCGACGCCAAGCACGCGCCGATGGCGCTGCGCGGCATGGACGGGCTGGTCGGCGCGGATGCCGATGGCGGGATCGATCCGGGGCTGGTGCTCTCGATCGCTGACTATGGCGACCTTTCCCCCGACTATATGGCGCCCGACCGGGGCCTGGACCATATCCGCGCGATGATCGCCGAAATGGCGAGCGTGGGCGTGGTGCCCTTCATCGTCGGCGGTGACCATACGATCATGTTCCCGGACGTGGCGGCGATGGTCGACACCTATGGCGCGGGCAAGGTCGCGCTGGTGCAGTTCGACGCCCATGCCGATGCCGAACTGGATGGCGATCATCTGATTTCGGACAATCAGACGCTGACCCGGTTGCTGGAGCAGAATCTGCTGCGCGGCAGTGACGTGACGCTGGTCGGCCTGCACGGGCGCGACGCCGGGCCTGCGACACAGAAGCGGTTGACCGATGCCGGGGCGAAGATCGTCCCGACCGCCGCCGTGCAGGAAAAGGGGTGGCAGGCGGTCACGACCGACCTGATCGCGGGCCTGAAGACGGGGCCGGAGAATATCTTCATCTCCTTCGATATGAGCGTGCTCGATCCGGGCGATGCGCCCGCGTCAGGGCGGCCGGTGCCGGGCGGCATCACCATGCGCGAGGCGATCCCGATGGTGCGGCAGCTATGCGCGCAGACCAAGGTGGTGGGCTTCGACCTGCTCGACGCCGCGCCGATCCTGGACCCGACCTATGTCAGCCGGATGAGCGCCAATTACATATTGCACGCCTGCCTCAGCGGCATCGCGATGCGCAAGACGGGCGTGGCGCCGGTCCAGACCGCCAAGCGCTGAACAAGGGAGGGCCGTCATGCCATCGATCAGTGCGATAAGCGGGTGGAGCATGGCGGCAGTGGCTGCGGCCGCTTCGGTGGTGGCGGGCAATAGCTTCGACACGCCCAACCCGCCGCCGTCCATCCCGCAGGCGGACATCATGGGCGAACCCAAGCCCATCATGTTGCCCGCCGATGTCGTGGCGAAACTGTCCGGCATCGCGCCGGAGAAGGTGGCCCTCATCAAGGAAGGGCGCACCGGTCGCTATGTCGAGAAGGATGTGCTGTTCGATCGCATCCGAACCCTGCCTGCGGTGGAGCTGGCGGCCTATATCGACGCGATCGCCGCGCTCCATGCGCAGGTCGAGTATAAGGAAGGGCGCGACGCCAAGACCATTCCGCTCGATACCCGATCGGCCTGGTTCAACGCCTGGAAGGCGAAGCGCCCGCTGGTGATGGACCCCAAGCGTGAGGCAGGTCCGATGGACCTGGGCCGCTATATCGGCGGGCGGCGCGGCGGGTTCGCCACCTTCGCGGGCGCGCCGGTGGCGATGACGCCCGAAGACCTCAAGGCCGGGAAGGTGGATGTCGCGATCGTCGGCGCGCCGCTCGACATGGGGTCGGGCTGGCGCAATGCGATCGACGGGCCGCGTGCGCTGCGGATGACCGGCGGGGCAGGCGGCAACGACATGTATGCGATGATAAACCCCAGTTCCGCGCTGGAGATTGTCGATTATGGCGACATCGCCATCGACCAGAACAGCACCGAACGCAGCGTCGCCCATGTGCGCGAGATGGTGCGGGAGATCGCCCAGACCGGCGCGATCCCGATCGTGATCGGCGGCGATCACAGCCTGGAATATCCCAATGTCGCCGCAGCCGCCGACGTGCATGGCAAGGGCAATGTCAGCGTCATCCATTTCGACAGCCATTATGATGTCGGCCGCAACGGGGTGCATTGGATCACGCACGGTTCGCCCGTTTATCGCGTGCTGCATGAAGGCCATGTGCGGCCCCAGGATTATATCCAGGTCGGCCTGCGCGCGCGCGGCCCGGACCTGGAGACGTTCGGATGGATGCGCAACAAGGGGATGCGCTACCACACGATGGTCGAGGTCGAGAAATGGGGCTGGAACAAGGTGATGGCCCGCGCCATCGCCGAAGCGCGCCAGAACGCGAAGAAGCTGTGGATCAGCTTCGACGTCGACGTGCTGGATCCGGCCTTCATGCCTGGCACCGGCACGCCGGTCCCCGGTGGCCTGACGATGCGGGAAGCGCAGCCGATCATGCGGCGGCTCTGCGCGGAGAATGACATTGCCGGCATCGATATCGTCGAAGTCGCGCCCTATCTGGACACCAGTTACAAGACCGCGCTCAACAGCAATTATCTGCTGAACGCCTGCCTGACCGGCATCGCCATGCGCAAGAAGGGCCTGCCGCCGCGCTACTGGAGTCCGGTGTCGTCCGACCATGGGCAGGACGATTATTACGGCCCGAAAAAGAAATCCTGACAGTCGTCAAGATTCTCATGGCGGATTGTCATGAGGCCATACGTCATTTGGGCAATGGCGCGCCGCGAGCGTCCGCCTAGGCTTCGACGCGCGCCCAAGGCAAAAGGCCGGGCGCCAAGGGGGACATATAGGGTGAAGCGGCTTCCCGTCTCGAAATTGGGCCTGTTGGCGCTGTTTTCCGCGTCGGTCGTGTTCGCGCAGGCAGATGGCGGCCCCGATGGCGCGACGATGAAGGAAACGGAAGCGGGCATCCCTGTCGCCGACCCGCTGGTCAAGGAAAAGTGCGGAAGCTGCCATACCGGCGACGACAAGGGCAATCTCTCACGCATTAGCTGGGTCCGCACCACGCCGGAGGGCTGGGCGCAGGCGATCAAGCGGATGGTGCGCCTGAATGGCCTCTCCATCACGCCGGAGGAAAGCCGGTCGATCGTCAAGTCGCTCTCCGCCTCGCACGGACTGGCGCCGGAGGAAGCGCGGACGGTCATGTATCTGCCCGAAAAGCGGATCATCGACGAAACGATCATTCCCAATGAGACGATGCGCGGGGCGTGCGCAAGCTGCCACAGCTATGCGCAACCCATGTCCTGGCGGCGGTCGAAGCTGGAATGGAAGACGCTCCAGGATCTGCATGTCGCCCTCTATTCGCAGGCCGACGCCCAATATCGCCGCCCCGCCGAGGACAGCGAACAGCCTGCTGGCCGCGATCCCAAGGACAAGCTGACGCGCGGCGACTATGCGCTGACCTTCCTGCCCAAGGTGGCCGGGCTGCACACGCCCGAATGGGCCGCCTGGAGCGCGCGGCAGCGCATTCCGCGCCTGGCGGGCGAATGGCTGGTGGTCGCGTCGGTGCCGGGCAAGGGCAAGTTCGTGGGTGAGATGAACGTCACACCGGGCAAGGCTGCGGACGAGTTCAGCACAACCGCGACGCTCCGGTCGCTGACCGATGGCGGCGCGATCAGCCGCAGCGGCACGGGTATCGTCTATGCCGGTTATAGCTGGCGCGGTTCGTCCAAGGGGGCGACGGCGGCCAAGCCCGACGACTTTGGCAGCGCGGCGCGGGAGGCGATGTGGTTCGCGCCCGACCAGCAGAGCGCGCAGGGTCGCTGGTTCTGGGGCGACTATCAGGAATTCGGCTATGATGTGCAGCTGGTGCGCGCCACAGCCGCGCCCGCGATCCTGGCGGTGACGCCGGGGCCGGTGAAGGCGGGGACGAAGGGGGTGCAACTGCGCATCCTGGGCCATAATCTGCCCGTATCGCCCAGCGCCGCCGACATCGATCTGGGTGCGGGCGTCACCGTCACGAAGGTCGTGTCGGCCAGTCCGAAAGAGCTGGTGCTGGTCGCCGATGTCGCGCCGGGCGCGGCGTCGGGGCAGCGCGATGTCGCCATTGCCGGGGCGGTGCTGGAGCAGGCCTTCCCGGTCTTCCACAAGATCGACTATATCAAGGCGACGCCCGAAACCGCGCTGGCGCGGCTGGGCGGGGTGAAATTCCCCAAGGGCTATCAGCAGTTCGAGGCGATCGGATACGAAAACGGCCTCGACGGCAAGCCCAATACGCCGGACGACATCGCCGTGGGACCGGTCGAGGCCGACTGGGCGATGCAGGAATTCATGTCGGTCTATTATGACGATGACGCCAAATATGTCGGCGCGCTCAGCCCTACCGCTTTCTTCACCCCGGCGGCCGAAGGCCCGAACCCGGAACGCCGTTTCGGCCGCAACAATTATGGCGAGGTCTGGGTCGTCGCGACCGCCAGACATGAGAAGGACAAGTTCGGCAAAGCGCTGAGCGCCCGATCCTACATGGTCGTGACCGTGCCCGCCTATCAGAAATGGGATCAACCGGAGGTGTCGCGATGACCGTCATGCAGGCGCCCGCTTACGCACGGGCCGAATATCATGGCTTTGAGGCGAGCGGCAGCCACTTCGTCTATCTGGTGAGCGCGGGCGCGATCTTCGAGATCGACGCGGACGTGCGCGCGGTGCTGGCGCGGCTGGACGGGCAGCAACTGACCCATGCCGCGCTGGTGCGGGAGTTGTCGAGCGATGGCACCGACCCGGATGAAGCCGAAGCGCTGGTGCGCGAACTGCGCGCGGCGCGGCTGATCCAGCTTGGCGCGGCGGCCCCGGTCATGCCGCAGGCGCCGCCCGCCGATTTCCCGCTCCAGGCATTGGTGCTGAACGTCACCAACCAGTGCAACCTTGCCTGCACCTATTGCTATGAATTTGGCGCCGACAAGATCGCTACCCCGGCGGGCAAGCCCAAATATATGACGCTGGAGACGGCGAAAGCCTCGGTCGACCTGCTCATCAACGAAGCGGTGGGGCGCAAGGCGGTGCATATCACCTTCTTCGGCGGCGAGACGCTGATGAACTTCAAGCTGCTGCGCGACGTGGTGGGCTATGCCAACGGAGCGACGGCGGCGGCGGGGAAGGCGATCACCTACAGCCTGACCACCAACGCGACCTTGCTGACGAGCGAGATCGTCACCTTCCTGTCCGACAACCGGGTGGGGGTCACTGTGTCGATGGATGGCCCGCCAGACGTGCAGGACAAGCATCGCGTCTATAAAAATGGCAAGGGCAGCTATGCGGTGATCGAGCCGCGCCTGCGCACGCTGATCGCGCATCACAAGACCCGCGCCATCACTGCGCGCGTGACGCTGACCGAAGGCGTCACCGATGTCGTGCGGATCTTCCGCCATTTGAAGGATGATCTGGGTTTCCACGAAGTGGGCTTCGCGCCGGTGACGACGGGCGAGGAGCGTGCCTATTCGCTGGACGACAATGGCATGGACAGCGTGCTGGCGCAGTTCAACATATTGGCGGAGGAATGGCTGGAATATGCCCTTCGCGGGGAATCCCATGGTTTCACCAATGTCAGCGAGACGATCAGTGAACTGATTTCCGGCGTCAACAAATCGCATCCATGCGGTGCGGGGCTGGGCCTTATGGGCGTCAGCCCGTCGGGCGACCTGTCGCCCTGCCACCGCTTCACCGACGCGGACACCCACACGATGGGCCATGTGTCGAGCGGCATAGACCGCGCCAAGCAGGGCGCGTTTCTGGCCAAGGGCCATGTCGAGGCGAAATATGATTGCCAGAGCTGCTGGGCGCGGCCGCTCTGCGCGGGGGGATGCCATCATGAAGCCTTCGTCCGCTATGGCGACACCGGCCATGCGAACCTCCATTATTGCGACTGGATACGGCAATGGACCGACACCTGCCTGCGCATCTACGGCGTGCTGGCGGTGCAGAATCCCGGCTTCCTCGAACGCTTCGCTGAACGAAAGGGCCTGTCATGAAGCATCTTCGTGCCATCAATAAAAAGGCGCGCGCGATCGGCGAGGCGGTGGCGCAGATCGAGGCTGCAACGCCCTCGGACATGGAGGAGGATGTCGTCGCCCTCCAGCAACAGCCGCGCCCGCATGTGCCGATGGGCTGCACCCTGTCCTTCTCGCCCGGCTGGGAAGTCGATGCGGGCGGTGGCACGGCGGGGCTTTGTCAGCCGGTCGAACGCGACATTTACGACTGCTACGTCACCTGCTTCTGGCCGGTGCAGGTGCCCGACCATGTGAATTATTCGCCCGACTGGGCCAGCAACTGCGCCACGGCCACCAAGGACTGGCGCAACCTCGACCTCGTTTTCCCATGAGGCGCGCCATGCCGACATTCCGCACCCTGTTCGCCGCCGGGCTTGCCGCTCTGGCTGCGCTTCCGGCGTCCGCCGCCACCCTGTTCATGGGGTCCTATCCTGACCAGTTGCTGATCTTCGACGAGGGCAAGGCGGCGGTCACGGGCAAGATCAAGCTCGACACCGGCCTGCCCACGTCGATGCTGCTGTCCGACGATGGCAAGCGCATCTACGTCACCACCATCACCACCAGCGGGATCGAGGTGATCGACACCGCGACGCGCAAGGTCGTCAACAAGTTCAGCCTGAACGACGGCGTTACCCGCTATCGTTTCTGGGGCGGGGCGGCGGACCCGACCGGCCGCTATTTCTATACGGTCATCACCCGCTTCGACAAGGAAGTGGACCGCTACAAGGTCAGCAAGCCTATGTACGGCGTGATCGACCTCAAGCTGCAGAAGGTCGTGCGCACCGCCGAGATCGACAAGGAAGACGAGAAGGCCGGGGGCGGATATCGCGCCGCCTATAAAGTGTCGCAGGACGGGAAATATCTCTACCTGTTCGGCGACAAGGTGCTGATCCTGAACCTTGCCGACCTCAAGGTCATCGACCGGATCGACCTGGCCAAGCCGGAGGGCACGGGGCTGGAGAATGTCGGTTTCGGCGGCGCGATCGACACGATCCGCACGCCGGGCCAGTTCGTGTCGCTGTTCAACGCGGCCGACCCCTATATCCACAACAAGATGTTCGGACTGGCCCGCTTCGACCTCAACAGCCGGCAGTTCGACTTCACCCCGATCGGCCCCGCGCCGGACAATATGGCCGGGCTGCAAATGACGCCGGACGGCAAACAGGCCTATACCGTCGTCACCAACGGCAAGCTGGGCAACAAGCGCTGCGAATTCTGGCACATGGACATGACGACCAATGCGGTGGTGGACAAGGCCGAGTTCCCCTGCCGTTCCCGCTTCCGCTTCGGCATGTCGATGGATGGGACCAAGCTCTATATCTACGGCGCTAGCTATGATGTGGAAGTCTATGACGCCAGGACGCTGAAGCTGGAAGCCACCTGGGACCTGGGCAACGACACCACCGGCGCGGGCATGGTTGCGGTGGAATGACGACCATCGCCATCCGGGGCAGCGGCATAGCCGCCAGAGGATGTGCCTATCTCTTGGGTAGCGCGGGCCTTCGGGTCGCAATCGAGGAAGTCCGCCGCCCGTCCGTGCCGACCATCATGCTCAGCGATCCGGCCCTGAGCCTGATCCGCGGCGTGTTCGATCGGCCGGACCTTTTTTCCGACCGCCCGCGCGTCAAGCGACGGGTGGTCGCCTGGGGCGGCCCGCCGGTGGTCGTGCCGCATGGCGCAGCGCTGGCATCGGAAGAAGCCGTGCAGGCGGCCTTGCCTGCGGTCGCTGATTCGGTGGTTGGCCCCACAGACTTCACGGTCCATACCGCGTCACCTTTGCCCTTGGGGGAAATGCGCTTCTTCGGCGAGCGGGATGCTGTGGCGGCGAAGGTGAAGCTGCGCGATCCGGCCTGCGCGGAAGAGGCGCGGATCGAAGCGGTGGCAGACGGCTGGCTCTACCTGGTGCCGGCGGAGGCGGGGGAAGGCTGGCTGCTGGGGGTCGGCGGTTCGATCGACGCGCTGCTGGGGCAGAGCGCGTTGATCGCGCCGGTGGTGGATGGTGTGGGGACGGCGTCCACGCCTTTCCTCGCCGCGCCGCGCCTGCATCTGCCGCTGCATGGCACGGACTGGCTGGCGTGCGGCACGGCGGCTTTGGGCTTCGACCCGATCTGCGGCGACGGCATCGCGCAATCGGTGCGCGAGGCGATATTGGCGGCGGCGGTCGTCACGGCCATAACCGAGGGCGGCGACCGGGCTGCGTTGCTGACCCATTATCAGTCCATGCTGATCGCGGCGATGCGGCGGCATTTGCTGCTCTGCGCGCAGTTCTACGCCAATGGCGGTCAGGGTGACTGGTGGCGGGCGCAGCAGGACGCGCTGATGGCGGGGCATCACTGGTGCACCGGGCTGCTGGCGAAGTTGCCGGAGCCGCGCTTCCGGCTCGACGGTTTTCGCCTGGCGCCAAGGCAGGCGGCGGCGTGAGCCTTCGAGCGTCCTTCGCCCATAGATCGTCATTCCCGCGAAAGCGGGAACCCATGTCTCGACACGCGGCTGCCGTGCCGATGGCGCATTGGGTCCACGCTTTCGCGGGGACGACGAAAGAAAATTGCGCATTCTCTATCTCGGAAGGGAGAGACGCGGCGTGACCGCTCCAATCCCGCCGCCCGTCGCCGACTGGCGCACCTACCGGCGGCTGGCGCCCTTCCTCAAACCCTATCGCGGCGCGCTGCTGGTGGTGCTGGCGATCAGCCTGCTTTCGACCGCGCTGGGGCTGGCGCAACCTTATCTGTCCAAGCTGATGATCGATCAGGCGCTGCTCAAGCGCGACATGGGGGCGCTGGTTCGGATCGCCGCGATCATGATTGGCGTCACCATCGCCGGGTTCGGCGTCAACATCCTCGCCAGCTATCGCTATGTCGCACTCTCCGCCGCGATGCTCTATGACATTCGCGCGGCCTTGCTGCGGCACCTCCAGACCCTGTCGCCGCGCTTCTATGGCAGCTTCCGGCTGGGCGACCTCATTTCCCGAATGAACAGTGACGTCAGCGACGTGCAGCGGATCGCGTCCGATACCTTGTTGTCGGTGGTCAGCAACCTGCTGTTCTTCGTCGGCTGCGTCGCGATGATGCTCTGGCTCGACTGGCGGCTGTTCCTGGTCAGCGTGGTGCTGGTGCCGGCGAGCCTGGCGACTTTCGCTTATTATCAGCGCCGCCTGACCGCGCTGACCCGCGACATGCGGGAGCGGGGCGCGGACCTGGGCAGCCTGCTGGTCGACACGGTGATGGGGATGCGGGTCATCGCCTCCCTGCGCGCGGGCGAGCATGAGGTGGGACGGTTCAAGGCGAAGAACGACGCCTTCGTGGCGTCGATGCTGCGGATGCAGGTCGCCTCCTTCATGACCGGCGCGCTGCCCGGCACGCTGATGACGGCGGCGACATCGGCGGTGATCCTCTATGGCGGCTGGCGGATCATAGAGGACGGCATGAGCATCGGCACGCTGGTCGCCTTCATGACCTATCATATGCGGCTGCTCTCGCCGATCCAGACGCTGATGGGGCTGACGTCGGGACTGGCGTCGGCGCGGGTGTCGCTGGGGCGTATCTTCGAACTGTTCGACACAAAGCCCGATGTGATGGAGCGTGCCGACGCCGTGCCGTTGGCGCGTGCCGGGGAATTGCGCTTCGAGCGCGTCGCGATGCGCTATGATCGCGACGCGGTGCTGCGCGACGTCGACCTGGCGATCGCACCGGGCAGCCTGTGCGCCATCCTGGGTCCCAGCGGCGCGGGCAAATCCACCATGGCCGACCTGATGGTGCGCTATCTCGATCCCGATAGCGGGCGCATCCTGATCGACGGCCGCGATCTGCGTGTCTATCGGCTGGACGATCTGCGGCGGGAGATCATCCTGGTCGATCAGGCGCCCTATCTGTTCAACGATACGATCGCGGCGAACATCGGCTTTGCCATGCCGGACGTGACGCAAGCGCAGATCAAGGTGGCGGCCCATGCGGCGGGGCTGGACGGCTTCATCGCCAAATTACCGGATGGCTATGAGACGCGCGCGGGTGAACGCGGCATGGCCCTGTCGGCGGGCGAGCGGCAGCGCGTCGTGCTGGCGCGCGCGCTGCTGCGGCGGCCGAGCATCCTGATCCTCGATGAACCGACATCGGCGCTGGATGGCGAGACCGAACAGCTTGTGGCCGGGCGGTTGCGCGGGGCGCTGCCCGATGCGACGATCATCGTCATCACCCACAAGCCGATGCTGGCAAAGATGGCGGACTGTATCGTCCGGCTGGAGCAGGGGCGAGCGGAAATGACGCTGCGGGCAGAGGTGGTTCATGCCTGACCCCATCCGCATCGCCGTCATCGACAGTGGCGTGCATCCGGCGCATCCACATATCGATGCCGCGCGGCTGCTGCCGGGGATCGCCATTGCCGGGGACGGCTCCGTCAACGACATGGACAGCGGCGATCGCCTCGGCCACGGCACCGCCGTCACCGCTGCGATCCAGGACCAGGCGCCGGACGTATTGTGCCTGCCGATCCGGGTTTTCCATGATGCGCTGCGCACGACCGCGCGGGCGCTGGTGAGCGCGATCGACTGGGCGATCGAGGCGCGGGTCGATCTTATCAACCTCAGCCTTGGTAGCATGAACCCGGCGCATCGTGACCTGTTTGCGCAAGCGGCCGACCGGGCGCAGGCGGCAGGCGTGCTGATCGTCGCTGCGCATGAGGCGGAGGGCGCGCCCTGTTATCCGGGCAGCCTGCGCCAGGTGCTGGGCGTGTCGCTGGACTGGGATTGCCCGCGCGACCATTATGAAGTGCGGGATGGCCTGTTCCATGCCTCCGGCCACCCCCGGCCGATCCCCGGTGTGCCGCAGCGGCGCAATCTTCAAGGTGTCAGTTTCGCTGTCGCGAATATGAGCGGCCTGCTGGCCCGCGGCGGGCGACCGGAAATCGCCCGCTATCTGGGTCAGGCGATCCCGAACCCCATCACCCGCTCGACCATCCAGAAACAGCCGATCGCGCCCACGGCGTAGAGCGCGGCGGCGCGGACTGGCGTGGCCAGCGACACGGCGCGCAACCCCGCCAGCGTCGCCATGATCGCCCCGACGAACAGCAATTGCCCCGTTTCCACGCCGATATTGAAGAAGACCAGCGCCGGCAGCTTCTCGCCCGCCTGCACGCCCAGTTCGCCCAGCGCCGTCGCGAAGCCCAGCCCATGGAGCAGGCCGAACAGCGACACGACGATCAGTTGCCGGTTGAAGGCGAAGGCCTGTTCCCCCTTGTCGACCAGCAGGGCTTCCCGCGCCATGAAGGCGATGGACAGGGCAATGGCGGCCTCGACCGGCGGCACCGGCACGCGCACCAGTTCGAAGAAGGCGACGGCCAGCGAGATGGAATGGCCGGCGGTGAAGGCGCTCACCAGCCAGAGCAATTGCCGCCCGCGCGCCAGCAGCGCCAGGCAAAGGACGAAGGCGAGGTGATCCCAGCCCAGCCAGATATGCAGCACGCCCTGTTGCAGAAATTCCGGTGCGATGCGGGAGATCGGTCGCGCTTGCGCCATGGTTTCGCCGACCGGCACGGATATGCCCCTGGCGTCGCCGGTCAGGCTGCGGTCGATCTGCGCGCCCATGACATTGGTGACGAAACGTCCGCCGTCCGCCTTCCAAGGCGTCTGGATCATGTCGCCGGCAGCGAATGGGCGGTCGCAGGCCAGTTCATAGGCATATTGGGCGCGGCCGCCGCTGGTCTGGCGGCTCATGCCGCTCTGGCGGCAGCCGTCGGGCAGGGTGATCGGCGCGGGCTGGCCGACGGCTTCCGGCACGGCGGCGGTGAATTCATATGTGTTCGGGTCTTCGCCGCGGGTCAGGGCGAAGTCGGCGGACAGGAAGATGTCGGCCATCGCCGTCCCCGGCAACAGCATGGCGAGCGCGAGCAGGAGGGAGGCGAGTCCAAAGCAGAGTCTGGACCATATCTTGTCTTGATTGGCATGTTCCCCGGCGAAGGCCGGGGTCCAGTTCTGCGGTCGAAACTGGACCCCGGCTTCCGCCGGGGAACACCATGCTTCCGTCTGCAAGAAACTGAGCCTAGTCTTCCACCACATCGAACTTCTCCTTGAGCTTGCCGACCGCCTGCTCAATCGCGGCATTGCTGTGGGCGATCATATAATCCTGGCGCACCTGATCCTTGATCGCGGGGAAGGGGATCATGGCGGATGCGATACGTTCGCTCTTCCGGACGAAATGCCAGCCGCGCGGGGACTGGATCGGGCCGATCCAGCGGCCTTCGGGCGCGTCTTTCAGCGCATCGACGAAGGGCTGGCCGAAAATGCCGCGCACCATCGAATCGCCATAGCGGGGGAAATCGCGGCCCAGCCAGAAATCATCGCCGCCGATCGCCTGACCAGCGTTCAGTTGCGCGCGCAACAGCGCCGCATCGGCGGGTTCCTGCTGGCGGAAAATCTGGGTGAAGCTGGTGCGCGGCTCGGCGCGGTAGAGGTCCAGATGATCCGCATAATGATTGACCAACTGTTCCTCGCTCGGTTCGGGCGGAGCGCCGGCGATCAGGTAGCGGACCTTGTCCACCAGCCGCTTGCGCGTCTCGCCATCGGTCAGGTGCATGTTGCGATCGATCGCTTCGCGGAACAGCAGTTCCTCGGCGATATAGTCGGCTTTCAGCCTGGCGCGGTCGGTAGCGGTGGCCTTGCGCCCGGTCAGCGTCTCGAAATCGGCGACCTGCGCCTGCTCGATCTCCGGCGTGAAGAGGATGGGCGGCTTTTCCAGCCGCTGGACGATCTGATAACCGCCGAACAGCGCAACGCCGACAGCCAGAAAGGCGAACAGCGGATCGCGGACGATCCGGCCCGCCAGCCGCATCGGATGGATGCGCTGTCCTGACATCATGGTCCTGGTCGCTGCCGCTATGTTCATGCGGCATTTTTACGGGGAAGCGGCTGACCTTGGCCTACGTCAAATGACGCATACGGGGGCTTGCGGGCTTTCCATAGCCTTTGAGCGACCGAATTGCCGCAGCGCCGCCACATGGCCTGCCATGGGAGATCTTCACATCATGATCCGTTCCAGGCTGCTTATGCTTGCCACCGCCTCCTGCGCTCTGGCGCTGACCGCCTGTTCGGGCGGCGGCGGTTCGAATACACCGACGGGCGACAGTGTGTCGGTGGGCGTGCTCCAGTCGCTGACCGGCACGATGGCGATCAGCGAAATCACGGTGAAGAATGCCGAAATGCTGGCGATCGAGGAGATCAACGCGACCGGCGGAGTCATGGGCAAGAAGATCAATGCGCTGGTGGA
Source organism: Sphingobium sp. BYY-5 (assembly GCF_022758885.1). Classification (NCBI taxonomy): domain Bacteria; kingdom Pseudomonadati; phylum Pseudomonadota; class Alphaproteobacteria; order Sphingomonadales; family Sphingobiaceae; genus Sphingobium; species Sphingobium sp. BYY-5. Next base: position 1,652,910 of record NZ_JALEBH010000001.1, on the reverse strand, counting down.
AGATGGCGCATCCGATCCCTCCACCTTCGCGCAGAAGGCGTCGAAGCTGATCGAGAGCGACGGCGTGTCGACCGTGTTCGGCGGCTGGACCTCCGCCAGCCGCAAGGCGATGCTGCCGGTATTCGAGCGCACCAAGAACCTGCTCTGGTATCCGGTGCAGTTCGAGGGCAATGAATGTTCGCCCAACATCATGTATTCGGGCGCCCAGCCCAACCAGCAGGCGCTGCCCGCGCTCGAATGGGCGGTGAAGCAGGGTTATAAGAGCTATTTCCTGGTCGGGTCTGATTACGTCTATCCCCGCACCGCCAACCTGATCCTGAAAAAGCATATCGAGAAGGACGGGATGAAGGTGCTGGGCGAGGCCTATGTGCCTTTGGGCGGCACCGACTTTTCCGGCGTGATCGCGAAGATCAGCCAAGCCAAGCCCGCCATCATCATCAACACGCTGAACGGCGACAGCAACGTCGCCTTCTTCAAGCAACTCCAAGCCGCGGGCATCAGCCCCAAGACGCTGCCGGTCATGTCCTTCTCGATCGGCGAGCAGGAAGCGCAGGCGATGGGCGCGGGCCTGGTCGAGGGCAGTTACGCCGCCTGGAACTATTTCCAGAGCCTGCCGAGCGATGCGAACAGCAAGTTCATCGCCGCCTACAAGGCGAAGTTCGGCAAGGACGCCGCGATCACCGACCCGATGGTCCACGGCTATCTCGACGTCTATGCGTGGAAGGCGGCGGTCGAGAAGGCGAAAAGCTTCGATCCCGATGCCGTGCGCAAGGCGGCGGCGTCGCTGGGCGGTTTCGACACGCCGATGGGCAAGGTTAGCTTCGCCGCCAACCAGAGCCTGGTGCAGAAGGCCTATATCGGCAAGCTGAAGGCCGACGGCCAGTTCGAGATCATTGCCGACAGCGGCAAGGACATCGCGCCGGAGCCTTATGACGCGCTGGCGTTTCCGGGCAAGAGTTGCAGGCTTTGAGGGCGGGCCGCTTCTTACTCCCCTCCCTTCCAGGGAGGGGCCGGGGGTGGGTGGTGAGCGCAGCGAGCCTCCTACGGAGGCTACCCACCCCTAACCCCTCCCTTGAAAGGGAGGGGAATAGGTAGATTTATGGACGCCCTTTTCCTCAACCAGCTCTTCAACGGCGCTTCGCTGGCCTCGCTGTACCTGCTAGCCGCGCTGGGCCTCGCGCTGTCCTTTGGCCTGATGCGCGTCATCAACATGGCGCATGGCGAGATGCTGATGCTGGGCGGCTATCTCGCCTGGATGACGTTGCTGGTGGTGCCGGGCGCTTTGGGCATCATTCTCGCCATCCCGGTCGCCTTTATCGGCGCGGCGGCGATGGGGGGGCTTATCCAGTCCACGCTGATCCGCCGCCTGTCTGCTCGCCCGCTCGACACCTTGCTCGCGACCTGGGGTGTCAGCCTGATCCTGCAACAGGGCGCCCGTGACCTGTTCGGCGCGATCGGCGTGGAGGTGCGCGCGCCCGAATGGCTGTCAGGCAGCTTCACGCTGGCGGGCATCACCCTGCCTTCGGCGCGCCTCTTCATCATCCTGATCGCCGCGCTGGTGCTGGGCGCGCTCGCCCTGCTGCTCCTGAAGACCCGTATCGGCCTGCTGGTCCGTGCGGTGAACCAGGACCGGATGATGGCGTCGGCCGTGGGCGTCGGCGTCAGGCGGGTGGACTTTACCGTCTTCTGCCTCGGCTCCGGCGTCGCGGGGCTGGCGGGCGTGATGCTGGCGCTGCTCGGCCCCGTCACCCCCAATGTCGGGCAAAGCTATATCATCCCCGCCTTCCTCGTCGTTGTGATGGGTGGCCTGGGCAGTATCGTCGGCACCACGGCGTCCGCGATCATCCTTGGCCTCTTCGCCGCGCTGGCGCAGATTTTCGTCGATGTCAGCGTCGCCCAGATGCTGCTGCTCGTTTTCGTCATCCTCTTCATCCAGGTGCGCCCGCAGGGTGTCGTCGCCGTAAAGACCCGCCAACTCGATGCCTGATTTGTCCCGCCTTGACCCTTTGAAACCGATCCTGCCCTGGCTGTTGCTGGCGCTTGGGTTGGTCGCGCCTTTCGCGCTGTCCTCCTATGATCTCAACCTGCTCGCCCGCTTCATGGCGATGGGCATCCTCGCCCTCGGGCTGGTGCTGATCTGGGGGCATGGCGGCATATTGAGCCTGGGGCAGGGCGTGTTCTTCGGCCTGGGCGGCTATGCCATCGCCATCCATATGAAGCTGGCGGACCTGCCGCAAGGGCAGATTCCCGACTTCATGCTGTGGAGCGGGCGGGAAAGCCTGCCCCTCTGGTGGGAACCCTTCACCAGCCCAGCCTTCACCATCGCGGCGATCCTGATCGTGCCGACGCTGGCGGGCGCGCTCTTTTCCTGGGCCGTGTTCCACCGCCGCGTCGGTGGCACCTATTTCGCGCTGATTACACAGGCGCTGGCGCTCGCCTTCTCCACCCTCATCATCAGTCGGCAGGACGTGACCGGCGGCTTCAACGGCCTGACCGATTTCACGTCCGTCTTCGGCTTCGGCCTTTCCAGCCCCGGAACGGGACCGGTGCTCTACTGGGTGACGCTGGCGATCCTATGCGTGGCCTTCATCGGCCTGCGCTGGCTGCTCGCCTCGCGCTTTGGCATATTGCTGCGCGCCGCGCGCGACGGCGAGAATCGCGTCCGCTTCCTCGGCTACAGCCCGACGCCGTTCAAGGTCGTCGCTTTCGCCATAGCCGCGATGCTGGCGGGCATCGGCGGCGCGCTCTTCACCCTTCACGCCGGGGTCGTCTCACCCGCCTTGATCGGTGTCGTCCCCTCGATCGAGATGGTCGTGTGGGTCGCGATCGGCGGGCGCTACAGTCTGGCGGGCGCGATCGTCGGCGCGCTGCTGGTCAACTTCGCGCGCGACGCGGTGTCCAGCGCCTTCCCCGAACTCTGGCTCTATCTGATGGGCGCGCTTTTCATCTTCGTCGTTACCCTGTTGCCACAGGGCCTCGCCGGCCTTGCGAAAGGAAAGGCGGCATGAGCGGTTCAGCCGTCTCCGACCTGCTGCTCAGCGTCGATGGCGTCACCATCGACTATAGCGGCTTCAAGGCGCTCGACAATTTCAGCATGACGCTCAATCGCGGCGAAACCCGCGTGGTGATCGGCCCCAATGGTGCGGGCAAGTCGACCCTGTGCGACACGATCATCGGCCGCGTCCGCCCCAGCGAAGGCCGTGTAATCTTCAAGGGTGAGGAGATCCAGCGCCTGCCCGAACAGACGATCGTCGCGCGCGGCATCTGCCGCAAGTTCCAGGCGCCCGGCGTGCTGCCGACCCTCAGCGTGCGCGACAATCTGGCGCTCGCCGCCCGCCGCGACCGCCGTTGGTGGAAGAGTCTGGGCACCGGTATCCCGACCGCCGAGCGTGAGGCGGTGGAAGAAGCATTGGAGACGGTTGCGCTGACCCATCGCGCCGATGTGGAGGCGGGCACGCTCTCCCACGGCGAGAAGCAATGGCTGGAAATCGCGATGGTGATGGCGACCGGCGCGGAACTGCTGCTGCTGGACGAGCCGACCGCGGGCATGGGACCGGCCGAAACCAGCCGCACCGCGCAACTGATCCTGGGCCTTGGCGCCAGCCGCACCGTCCTCGTCATCGATCATGACATGAGCTTTGTCGAACAGCTTGCCGCCCCCGTCACCGTCATGCACCAGGGCAAATTCCTGAAGCAGGGCAGCATCGCCGAGGTGCGCGCCGACCCCGAAGTCGCCGCCGTCTATCTGGGCCACACCGCATGAGCGCGCCGCTGATCGGCATCACCGGCCTGTCGAGCGCCTATGGCCAGAGCCAGGTGCTGTGGGACGTCGACCTGTCGCTGGAGCGTGGCAAGGTCATGGCGCTGATCGGCCGCAATGGCGTGGGCAAGACGACTTTGCTGCACGCGATCATGGGAACACGCCCCGCGATCGGCGGGACGATCCGGTTCGACGGGACCGACATCAGCACATTGCCCGCGCATAAAAGGGCGCGCGCGGGCATCGGCTTCGTGCCGCAGGGGCGGCATGTCTTCCCGCAACTGACCGTCATGGAAAATCTGGAGACGGGCCTGTCGGCGCTGGCGGGACGTGGCAAAAGCGGAACCGGGGTGCCGCAGCATATCTTCGATCTTTTCCCCAAGCTGTGGGATATCCGCGCCCGCGCCGCTGGCTTCCTGTCGGGCGGCGAGCAGCAGCAATTGGCCATCGGCCGCGCGCTGGCGGGCGAACCCAGCCTGCTGCTGCTGGACGAGCCGACCGAGGGCATCCAGCCCAATGTCGTGCAGCAGATCGAGGCGGCGCTGGTCCATGTCCGCGACGAACTGGGCATGACTGTGCTGGTGGTGGAGCAATATCTCGATTTCGTCTGGCGCTTCGCCGACCGCTACAGCGCGATGCAGAATGGCCGGATCATTCGCCAGGGCGCCATTGCGGATGAGAGCGCCAAGGATGTCGCGCATCTGGTGCAGATTTAGGACTGATGGACATTCAGGTTAAAGCGGAAGCCTCAGCCTCATTTTCAACGTCATGCCGGACCCTTCGACAAGCTCAGGGCAGGCTTGATCCGGCATCCAGAGTCGCAGGCGACACCTTTTGTGACCCTGGATGCCGGATCAGGTCCGGCATGACGGCCTGGGAAGCGCCAAAACTGTGAATGTCGATCCGCCGTAGGAAAGCATAACAAAAATACCGTCATCCCCGCGAAGGCGGGGATGACGGAAATAGTAAGCCTTCCGTATATCCCTATTCCGACAGCGCGATGTCCATGTCCGCCAGCGCCAGGCGCAGCAATTCCGCCATGCTGTTGCGCGCGGCGGCTGTGTCGCGGGCGGCGATGGCGCGGTGGACGGCCTGGTGGTCGGGCAGGGGGTCGCGTGGCATCAGCTTCTTGCGATGTTTGAAGGTGGTGGTCCAGCTTACCGCCGCGCCCACCGAACTCGCCAGCGCCTCCAGCGCGTCATTATGCGCGGCGGCGAGGATGGCGTGGTGGAAACGCTGGTCGGCGGCGCGGCCTTCGGGCGTGGACAGGCCATAGCGGGCCATTTCGGCGAGCGCCGTGTCCATCACCGCCAGTTGCTCGTCGGTGCGGCGGCGGGCGGCGAATTCCGCAGCGGCGGGTTCGATCACGCCGCGCAATTCGAACAGGTCGCGGATGAAACTGGCGTCCGGTTCCCCCGCAAACATCCAGGCAAGCATTTCGGGGTCCAGCACATTCCAGCGCGCGCGGGGCAGGACGCGGGTGCCGGCCTTGGGGCGGCTTTCCAACATTCCCTTGGCAATCAGGATGCGCACCGCCTCGCGATAGGCGGTGCGGGAGACATGGAGGCGTTCGGCCGCCTCTATCTCCCCTTCGAACAGGTCGCCGGGCTTGTGCTTGCCGGTCAGGATGGCGGTGCCCAGGTCGCGGGCGATCGCCTGATGGATGCGGAGCGAGCCTTCGTCCGATCCGAACTTGCGTTCCGGCCGGTCCTTTCGCTCGCTCCCCATCATCTTCCCCTTATGTTCAGTCCTCGAATGCAGCCGTAGGACAATGTCGCCCACAAAGGAAGGCGTCCGCTACCAGTCGCAGCGGCGCGGTGTCGGCGTCGATAGCCTTGTCCGCCACCAGGCCGACGAAGCGGCGGTACATGGTCGGATATTCCTCGTCCGGCGCCTTTAGCTGCACTTCGCCGTCGAGACGCAGCGTATTGCCGCCCTCGGACAGGAGCAGGCTGCCCTTGTCGGTTTCGACCGCGATGTCCCAGGTCTGGGGGCCGGTCTGGCGCCAGTCGAACACGGTGTCGATCGGCGCGCCCGATGCGGTGGCCATGGCCAGCGTCGCGCCGATCGGCGCATCCTTGTTGGACGGCACCTCAAGGCTGGCTGACAGGACGGTGACGGGTTCCGGCACGATTTCGGTCAGGATCGACAGGGCGTTGATGCCCGGATCGAACACGCCGAAACCGCCCGCTTCCCAGATCCAGGGCTGGCCGGGATGCCAGTGACGGACATCCTCGCGCCACTGGATCGAGATGCGCTCCACCTTGCGCTGCGCGATCCACGCCTTGGCCTGGGCGACGGCGGCGGCGTAACGGCTGTGCCAGCTTGCATAGAGCGTGACGCCCTGCGCTTTCGCCAGCGCGGTCAGCGCCTCCACTTCGGACACGGTCGCGCCCGGCGGCTTTTCCAGGAAGACATGCTTGCCCGCCAGCAGCGCCTGCCGGGCCGCCTGGTAGCGGACCTGCGGCGGCTGGCAGAGGATGACGGCATCCATGTCGGCTTCGCCCGCCAGCATCGCGCCGAGGTCGGGGTAATTATTTACCCCTTCACCCTGCGCGTTGCGGCTGGCGATGGCGACCAGTTCGATGCCGTCGATCTTCTCGATCGCGGGCAGGTGCTGGTCGCGCGCGATCTTGCCGAGGCCGACGAGACCGGCCCGGATCGTCATGCGGCGACTTCCAGCTTGCCTTCCACGCGGCGCGTCAGGCTCCAGGGGTTGGCGTTTTGCAGCGCGGCGGGCAGCAGCGCATCGGGCACGTCCTGATAGCAGACGGGGCGCAGGAAGCGCATCATCGCCAGCGTGCCGACCGAGGTCGAACGGCCATCGGCGGTCGACGGGAAGGGACCGCCATGCACCATGGCATGGGTCACTTCGACGCCGGTCGGCCAGCCGTTGGTCAGGATGCGGCCGACCTTGCGGGACAAGGTGGGCAGCAGCTTTGCGGCATCGCCTTCATCGCCTTCGCCGATCTGGAGCGTCGCGGTAAGCTGACCTTCCAGGCCCGCGATGGTCGCGATGATTTCCTCAATGCTGGAGCATTTGATGAGGACCGAGGAGGAGCCGAAGACTTCTTCCGCCAGCACCGGGTTGGACGAGAAGGTCGCGCTGTCGGTCGCGAAGAAGGCGGCCTGGCCACGGTTGACGCCTTCCGGCTCGGTGCCGCGGGCGACGGTGGTGACGCCATCGGCGCCGACCAGGGCGGCGACGCCCTTTTCATAGGCGTCGTGGATGCCCGGCGTCAGCATGACCTGCGGCGCGGCGCCCGACAGGGCGGCGGCGGCAGCAGCGACGAAGGTGTCGAGATCGGGGCCGTCGAGCGCGATGACCAGGCCGGGGTTGGTGCAGAACTGGCCCGAACCCATGGTCAGCGAACCGACAAAGGCGGTGCCGAGTGCTTCGGCCTTCGCCGCCAGCGCGCCGGGCAGCAGCACGACCGGGTTGATCGACGACATTTCGGCATAGACCGGGATCGGTTCGGCGCGTTCGGCCGCGATCTTCATCAGTGCCGTGCCGCCACCGCGCGAGCCGGTGAAGCCGACGGCCTTGATGCGATGGTCGGCGACCAGTGAACCGCCCAGCGCGCGATTGGCGCCCGGCAGGTAGGAGAAGACGCCCTCATGCAGGCCAAGCGACTTGACTGCCGCCTGGATGGCGCGGGCGACCAGTTCGCCGGTGCCGGGATGGGCGCTGTGGCCCTTGACGATGACGGGCGAACCGGCGGCGAAGGCGGAGGCGGTGTCACCGCCCGCGACCGAGAAGGCGAGCGGGAAGTTGGACGCGCCGAAGACGGCGACCGGGCCGACCGAATGGTTGACGCGGCGCAGGTCGGCGCGCGGCAGCGGCGCGCGATCCGGCAGCGCCTTGTCGATGGTGGCGTCGAGCCAGTCACCGAGACGGACATAAGAGGCGAACAGGCGGAGCTGGCCGACGGTGCGGCCACGCTCGCCCTCCAGCCGGGCGCGGGGCAGGCCGGTTTCGGCCATGGCGGTTTCGATCAGCAGGTCGCCGATGCCGACGATATTGTCGGCGACATTTTCCAGGAAGGTCGCGCGGGCGTCGGGCGACAGGGTGGAGAAGCTTTCGAACGCGGCGTCGGCCAGCGCGGCGGCTTCCTCGACCTCAGCGGGCATGGCGCTGGAAAAGGCGACGTCGCCCTTTCCGCCGGTGGCCGGGTTGATGGCGTAGAAAGGCTCGCCGCCGCTGCGCTCGCTCGCGCCGATAAGGATGGCTCCGTTGAACATGGCTATCTCCTGAAGGGGGTCAGAATGGTCTGGCTAGACGATCGCGCCGATAAGAGCTGATCGATTTGCGGCACAAGTGATGCAAAAATGGCGAGGATGGGGAGGCCGTGAGATGGATAGCCATCCCCATCCTTTCAATGGGCAGTGCGTGGATCAGTGGTTGTCGCGCGGCAGGCCCATGGTCTGGGCGATGCGCTGATATTTCTCCGCGCCTTCCAGGATGGCGCCGGTGTTCATCTGGCCCACGACCGAGCGCTGGATTTCCTGCCAGGGGGTCTGCGATGCGGGATATTGGAAACCGCCCGCCGCCTCCAGCTTCGCTCGGCGATCGGCCAGTTCCGCGTCGGGGATGAGGACGTTCACGGTGCCGGCCTTCAGGTCCATGCGGACGCGATCGCCGGTTTCCAGCAGCGCCAGGCCGCCCATCGCCGCCGCTTCGGGCGAGGCGTTGAGGATCGACGGGCTGCCCGACGTACCCGACTGGCGACCGTCGCCGATGCAGGGCAGGGCGGATACGCCTTCGGTGATGAGATAGGCGGGCGGGCGCATGTTCACGACCTCGGCCGCGCCGGGATAGCCGATCGGACCCGCGCCGCGCATGAACAGCAGCGTGTCGGCGGTGATGCCGGTGGCCGGATCGTCGATGCGGTGGTGATAATCCTCCGGGCCGTCGAACACGACTGCCGGGCCTTCAAAGGCTTCGGGATCGTCGGGGTTGGACAGATAGCGGTTGCGGAACTCGTCGCTGATGACGCTGGTCTTCATGACCGCGGCGTCGAACAGATTGCCCGACAGGACCAGGAAGCCGGCTTCCTCGACCAGCGGCTGGGCGAAGGGACGGATGACCTTTTCATCCTCAATCTCCACGCCCTTGCAATTTTCGCCCATGGTCTTGCCGTTGACGGTCATCGCGCCTTCGCGGATCAGGCCTTGCTCGATAAGCTGGCTGACGACGGCGGGAACGCCGCCGGCGCGATAATAATCCTCGCCCAGATATTCGCCGGCGGGCTGGAGGTTGACCAGCAGCGGCACCTTGTGCCCGACCGTCTCCCAATCCTTGAGCGGCAGGTCGACGCCGATATGGCGGGCGATGGCGGCCAGGTGGATCGGCGCGTTGGTCGATCCGCCGATCGCCGAGTTGACCACGATGGCATTGTGGAAGGCGTCGAGGGTCAGGATGTCCGAGGGCTTGAGGTCTTCGGCGACCATGTCGACGATGCGCTTGCCGGTCAGATAGGCGACTTCCTGCCGATCGCGATAGGGGGCGGGGATCGCCGCCGAACCGGGCAGCATCATGCCCAGCGCTTCGGCCAGGCTGTTCATGGTCGATGCCGTGCCCATGGTGTTGCAATAGCCGGTCGACGGGGCCGAGGAGGCGACGAGCTTGATGAAGCCTTCATCGTCGATCTTGCCGGCGGCCAGCAACTGGCGCGCGTGCCAGACGATGGTGCCCGAACCGGTGCGCTCGCCCTTGTGCCAGCCATTGAGCATCGGGCCGACCGACAGGGCGATCGCCGGGATGTTGACGGTGGCGGCGGCCATCAGCAGCGCCGGGGTCGTCTTGTCGCAGCCCGTGGTCAGCACCACGCCGTCGAGGGGGTAGCCATAGATTGCTTCGACCAGGCCCAGATAGGCGAGGTTGCGGTCAAGGCCGGCGGTCGGGCGCTTGCCGGTCTCCTGGATCGGATGGACCGGAAATTCGAGCGCGATGCCGCCCATTTCGCGAATGCCCTCGCGGATGCGTTCGGCCAGCACCATATGATGGCGGTTGCATGGGCTGAGGTCGCTGCCGGTCTGGGCGATGCCGATGATCGGCTTGCCGCTGCGCAGTTCGTCCAGGCTGAGGCCGAAGTTCAGGTAACGCTCAAGATAGAGCGCGGTCATATCGATATTGTCGGGGTTGTCGAACCAGGCGCGGCTGCGCAGCTTCGGGGCAGTCTTGGGCGAATCGCTCATTGTGGCATCCTGACGAAAATGGCGGGGCGCATGACGCGCGCTTGGCCTTCAGATATACTCAGACAAATGGAAATTCAAGGACGCATGAGGTCTTAGATAGGAAAATCGCGGTCATTGCCGGATGTCGGGCCATGGCGCGGTTTTCCACGGCATCAACCGATATGGTCCGATGCCGGGCAGGGATTTTTTGCCGATGCGCCGTCATGGACCTTTTGTCCATCATCTGCGCTCTTGAAACGGGCAGGACAGCGGCGCATGGAACGGCGATGACAGCATCTGCCTTCCGTTCGTCCGCCGGGGGCAACCCGCGCGCCATTGCTCGCTGGCTGCTGGCCGTGGCGGCCCTGGTCTTCTGCATGGTGGTGGTGGGCGGCATTACCCGCCTGACCGAATCGGGCCTGTCGATCACCCAATGGAAGCCGATCAGCGGGGCCATCCCGCCGCTGACCCATGAGCAGTGGATGGAGGCGTTCCGCCTCTACCAGCAGATTCCGGAATATAAGGAAATCAAACGGGGCATGACCCTCGGCGATTTCCAGTTCATCTTCTTCTGGGAATGGGCGCATCGGTTGCTGGGGCGGTTGATCGGCGTCGCCTTCGCCTTGCCGTTGACCTGGTTCGCGTGGAAGCGCGCGATCCCGGCGGGTTATGGATTGCGTCTCACCGCGCTGCTGGCGCTGGGCGGGTTGCAGGGCGCAATCGGCTGGTGGATGGTGGAATCGGGTCTGTCGGTGCGTACCGATGTCAGCCATTATCGGCTGGCGGTGCATCTGCTGACGGCCCTCTTCATCATGGGCGGGCTGATCTGGACCGCGCTCGACCTGCTGGCGCTGGCGCGTTATCGGGCCGCGCGACCGGCAAGGCTGCGCCCCTTCGCGCTGGTCGTTCTGCTGGTCCTGTTCGTGCAATTGCTGTTCGGCGCATTTACCGCCGGACTGGACGCGGGCTATGTCTCCAACACCTGGCCGTTGATGAACGACCATCTGGTGCCGGAAGGGATAAGCTGGGCGGGATCGCTCTGGGCGACCATCTCCTCCGATCCCTATCTGGTCCATTTCATCCATCGCTGGTGGGCCTGGGTGACGGCCGGGCTGCTGCTGATGCTGGCGCGGCGGGCGAAGCGGGCGAGGCAGCGCGGGCCGTCGATCGCGATCAACGCCACGGTCGGGATGCAGATACTACTCGGCATCGCCACCGTCATCAGCGGGATCGCGCTGCCACTGGCGGTGCTGCACCAGGCGGTGGGTGCGCTGGTGGTTGCGTCGGCCGCATGGGGCGCCCACGCCATCGGGCGGCGCCGCGCATGAGCCATCCGTTCGCGCAGGGGGATTGCCTGTCATGAAGGCGTGGAGCCTGCCGCTCATGCTGCTCGCCATGGCGGCGCAGCCCGCCGCCGCCGAACTTGTTCCCATTGCCTTCGCGCCGCCGGTCGGCCGCGACCTCGCCTATCGCATCGACCAGCATCGCACCGTGGACGGGCAACAGAGCCGGTTCAGCGCCACGCGCAGCCTGCGCTTCGAGCGGGCGGAGGGGACGGGCGGGGGCTATGTGCTGCACGCCGCCCTGCGTACGATCGACAGCGACGCGCCTTCGGCCGCGACCGAATCCTATCGCGCGGCGCTGACGCCGCTGATCGGCGTGGAGATGGGCTTTCGTGTCGATGCGACAGGCAAGATCGTCGGGCTGGACGATATGGACAGGGTCTGGGCGTCGGTCGACCAAGGGCTGGCGCGGATGATGAAGGGCTTCGCGCCCGGCTCTTCGCAATATCGCGCGGCAAGCGCGGTGCAGGCACTCTTTGCCGGCCTGTCCCCGGAGGGACGGTTGGCGCTGCTGGCCGGAGAATATCAGCCGCTGTTCCTGTTCGCGGGCGGCGAGGTGGAGGATGAGGCGGCCGGGCGCGGCGTGCGCACCGTGGCCGGATCGCCGCTGGGCCGGCCGGTGAAGGTCGAAGGCGTGCTGCGACTGGAAGCCCGTGAGGGTGGACGGTTCCGGCTGGAGGAAAATCTGGCAGGAGACGGCGTGCAGGTGCGGGTGCGCTACGGCCTGTCCACGCAGACCGGCATGGTTGAGGATCAGACCCGCGACCTAACGCTGGGCGGCGGAACCCTTACCGAAACGCGCGCATTGCGCGAAACCGACGCCGCCGTCCGCTGACGCGGGTCAGGGACGGACGGTAGCGTTGGCGGCTTCGGCGGGTCCCGCCGCTGCCTTTTCGGCCTGACCCTGGGGCGCAAAGGCGCGCAGGCTGGTCAGCAATTTCTCGGCAATGCCCTGATATTGCTCGCTCAGCATTTCGGGATAGACGAAGGTTGCGGTGACGATCGATCCATCGGGCTGCCGGAGCAGGCGGATGGCGACATTATTGCCTTCGCCGTCATTGGCGGTACCGCGATATTCATTGTCGCCGACGAAATCGCCGTCCACGCCTTCCGCGCCGTTGCTGACCGTGTTGACGATCTGCTGGAGCGTCTGGTTCTGGTCATTCTTCTGCCAGAAGATGCGGACATCGGCACCGGCGCCGGGGTCCTGGTAGACGACGCCGTCGGCATTGCTCGCGGCCTTGTCCCTCTCCCACCCTTCGGGCAGCGTGACTGAAAAGCCGTGCGCCAGATTGACATAGTTGCGGCTGTCGGGGGTTTCGTCGGCCTGCTGGTTCGCGATTGCGTTGGCGGCTGCGGCATTGGCGGCCGCGGCCAGTTCCTCCTGGCTTGGCATGTCGGCCACCGGTTCGGTGCGGCCACAGGCGGCAAGCAGCAGGACGGGCAGGCAGACGGCGAGAGGAGCATGTTTCATGATCCGTCCAAAGCATAGGCGCGGACAGATTTCAACGCTGTTGCCCAAGGTTGCACGACAGCCGGTTCAAGCGGCGCTGTCGATGCCCAGTTCGGCGAGCTTGCGGTAGAGGGTGGAACGCCCGATGCCCAGGCGCCGGGCGACTTCGGTCATCCGGCCGCGATAATGGCCGATGGCGAGGCGGATGACATCGGCCTCGATCTCGGCAAGCTGGCGGACATGGCCGTCGCTTTCGAACAGGGTGATGCCGGCGCCGTCGCGATGGGGCTGGCCTACGACACGCGGGCGGGCGGCGATGCGATCGGCGGCTTCCCCGATCCGGATCTGCGCGGCGATCTGCGGGAAATCCTGTGGCGTCAGCGCGTCGCCCTCGCACAGTATGGCGGCGCGGAACAGGGCGTTCTGCAACTGGCGGACATTGCCCGGCCAGGGATGCTGCATCAGCAGCGAAAGCGCATCGTCGGTCAGGCCCAGGCCGCGCAGGCCCGGCTGGGTCGCGATGCGGGCGAGCAGATGGCGGCAGAGCGCTGGAATGTCGCCCATACGCTCACGCAGCGGCGGGATGGTCAGTTGGACGACGTTGAGCCGGTAATAGAGATCCTCACGGAAGCGGCCCGCCTCGATCTGGTCGATCAGCCGCTTGTTGGTGGCGGCGATCACGCGCACGTCGACATGTACGGGTTGGCGTGCGCCGATTGGCTGCACCTCGCCATCCTGCAGGACGCGCAACAGTTTGACCTGCGCATCGAGCGGCATTTCGCTGACCTCGTCGAGGAAGATCGTGCCCATGTCGGCGCTGGCGAATTTGCCGACATGGCGTTCGAAGGCGCCGGTGAAGGCGCCCCGTTCATGGCCGAACAGTTCCGATTCGACGAGGTTGGCGGGCATGGCGCCGCAATTGACCGTGACCATCGCCTGCTTGTGGCGCGGCGAGGCGGCATGGATGGCGCGGGCGATCACATCCTTGCCGACGCCGCTTTCGCCTTCGATCAGGACGGGCGCGCGGGCGCGGGCCGCCTTGGCCGCGATCGCAAGCGCGGCGCGGAACCGGGGGGCGGAACCGACCACATCCTCGAAGGAGAGGGGGGCGGTGATCTTTTCGGTCAGCGGGCGCAGTTCGCCTGCCGCACCGCCTTCCGCCAGCGTCGCGTTGAGCGCGGCGAGCAGGCGTTCCGGGGCGATCGGCTTGGCAAGATAATCCGTCGCGCCCGCGCGCATCGCATCGACCGCGCCCGCCACATGATTATGGGCAGTCAGGATCAGGATGGGGAGCGCCGGGCGTCGCGCGCGAATCTCGCGGATCAGGCCAGCCGGCTCATAATCGGGACTCCACTGGTCGAGCAGGATGGAATCGAGCCGCATTCCGTCCTGCGTACCCAGCATCGCTATGGCGGTTTCGCCATCCTGCGCGAAGATGGTGCGCCAGCCGGCACGCGCGGCGAGAGCCGAAACCAGCCGCCGTTGCGCCGGTTCGTCGTCGATCAGCATCAGCATCGGTACGCCGTCGCGCGCCATTTCTACCCCTCGATTGCAATCGGCGGTCAATGGTAATGGGCAGCGGTAAAGGTGGACTTAACTCCGAAAGATTTTCTTGTGGTCCGGCGGGTTGAGGGGGCGGCGGCGACAGGATAAGAGATGGCCCGCGGAGAACCAGAGGAAGAGGAGCGAATATGTCGTCTGAAGGACAGATAAAAAGCGCGAACGAAACCTATCATGCTTTTGTCGGCGTGATGAAATGGGGCACCATCGCCAGCGTGGTCGTCGCGGCCATCGTCGTACTGCTGATTTCCAGCTAAAGCTGAGAGTCAGGATCAGGAGGGGGTGCGACAAGAATGAAAATAGCGATAGTGAAGGAACAGGCGGCAGGCGAACGACGGGTCGCCGCAACGCCTGAAACCGTGAAGAAGTACAAGGCATTGGGCGCCGATGTGGCGGTGGAGGCCGGGGCCGGGCTGACGGCGTCGATTGCCGATGCCGATTATGCGGCGGCCGGCGCGACGGTGGCCGATCGCGGCGCGACGGTGGCGGGCGCGGACATCATCCTGGGCGTGCAGGGGCCTGCCCCGGAAAGCCTGGCTGGAGCGAAGTCGGGGGCATGGATCGCGGCAGGACTTAACCCATTTGGTGATCGTGCCCGCATCGACGCTTATGCTGCTGCCGGGTTTGAGGCGCTATCGATGGAGTTCATGCCGCGCATCACCCGCGCCCAGTCGATGGATATCCTGTCCTCGCAATCGAACCTCTCCGGTTACAAGGCGGTGCTCGACGCGGCTTCCGAATATGGCAGGGCTTTCCCGATGATGATGACGGCGGCCGGCACGGTGTCGGCGGCCAAGGTCTTCGTCATGGGCGTGGGCGTCGCGGGCCTCCAGGCGATCGCCACCGCGCGCCGTCTGGGCGCGCAGGTCAGCGCGACCGACGTGCGGGCCGCGACGAAGGAGCAGATCGAATCGCTCGGCGCCAAGGCGATCTTCGTGGAGAAGGTCGCGGGGATCGAGGGTGAGGGCAGCGGCGGCTATGCCACCGAGATGTCGGACGAGTATAAGGCCGCGCAGGCGGAACTGGTGTCGGGCCATATCGCCAAGCAGGACATCGTCATCACCACCGCCTTGATCCCCGGCCGTCCCGCGCCGCGCCTCATCACCGACGCGCAGGTCGCGACGATGAAGCCGGGCAGCGTGATCGTCGACCTGGCGGTCGAGCAGGGCGGCAATGTCGAGGGCGCGGTCGCGGGCGAGGTGGTCGAGCGCCACGGCGTCAGGATCGTCGGCCATCGCAACGTGCCTTCGCGGCTGGCGGCGGACACATCGGCGCTCTTCTCGCGCAACCTGTATAATTTCCTGTCCGCCTTCTGGGACAAGGATAAGAATGCGCCCGTGCTGGACGAGGAAATCGGCAACGCCATCCGCCTGACGCAGGGCGGGAAGGTCGTGAACGAGCGGTTGCTGGGATGATCGCGCTGGGTATCGCTCTTGCTCTAGCGGCGAGTGCGTCCCCGGCGAAATTGATGCTCGATCGTGCCGATGAAGCAGGCTGGCGCGCGCGAAGCGGCATCTGTGGAGAGGCAAGTCGAGAAGCTGAACTGGCGGCGCTGGATCGTCGCTATCAGGATCTTGAACGTGCCTTGGTGCGGCGGAGCGGGGAACAAGCCGGCTTCATCCGACTCGATGGCCCCGGTTCTTGTGCCGAGGCCGACCATTATGAACGGCATGTGCTGCGCTATCGCAATGCGCTGCGCGATGCGGAACAATCTTTGGGGGAGGACTAGAATGGACTTCATCGCCATCCTGTCGATTTTCGTGCTGGCGTGTTTCGTCGGCTATTATGTGGTCTGGTCGGTGACGCCGGCGCTCCATACGCCGTTGATGGCTGTCACCAACGCCATTTCATCCGTCATCATCGTCGGCGCGCTGGTCGCGTCGGCGGAGGCGGGCAGCATCGAGGCCAAGGTGCTGGGGCTGGTCGCGGTGGTCTTTGCATCGGTCAACATCTTCGGCGGCTTTGCCGTGACGGAACGCATGTTGGCCATGTACAAGAAGAAGGAGCGCAAGTGATGCACGAGCTTGCTCCTGTCTCTCCCTTCGTGGCGCTGGCCTATCTGATCGCCGGCATCCTCTTCATCCTGGCGTTGCGCGGGCTGTCCAGTCCCGCCACCAGCCGTCGCGGCAACCGCATGGGCATGGCGGGCATGGCGATCGCCGTCGCCACGACGCTCTATACCCATGACGTAGTGAGCCTGCCCGAGATTATCGGCGCCATCATCGTGGGCGGCGGCATCGGCTTCCTCATCGCCCGGCGGATCGCGATGACGGCGATGCCGCAGCTCGTCGCGGCCTTCCACAGCCTGGTCGGCATGGCCGCCGTGCTGGTGGGCGCGGCCGCTTATCTGAACCCCGGCGCCTTTGGCATTCTCGATCCGCTGACGGACGAGATCCACAATGCCAGCCGGATCGAAATGGGGCTGGGCGTCGCGATCGGCGCGATCACCTTCTCCGGATCGGTCATCGCCTTCCTCAAACTGAACGGCAATATGTCGGGCAAGCCGATCATGCTGCCCGGCCGCCATGTCATCAACCTGGGGATGCTGGCCGCGATCCTGGGGCTGATCGCCTATTTCGTGACGGATCAGTCGCCCTGGATATTCTGGACCGTGACGGCATTGAGCTTCATCATCGGTTTCCTGCTCATCATCCCGATCGGCGGCGCGGACATGCCGGTCGTCGTGTCGATGCTGAATAGCTATTCCGGCTGGGCTGCCGCAGCGATGGGCTTCACCCTGGGCAATACGGCGATGATTATCACTGGCGCGTTGGTAGGGTCTTCGGGTGCGATCCTGAGCTACATCATGTGCAAGGCGATGAACCGCAGCTTCATCAGCGTGATCGCGGGCGGCTTCGGTGCGGAGGCCGGACCGTCCGGCGGCGGCGCGGCGGCGATCGACCGCCCCTACAAGCGTGGCAGCGCGGAGGACGCGGCCTTCCTGATGAAACAGGCGGACAGCGTCATCATCGTGCCGGGTTACGGCATGGCGGTCAGCCAGGCGCAGCACGCGCTGCGCGAGATGGCCGACCTGCTCAAGAAGGAAGGCGTCAGCGTCAAATATGCGATCCATCCGGTCGCGGGGCGTATGCCCGGCCATATGAACGTGTTGCTGGCCGAAGCGAACGTCCCCTATGACGAGGTGTTCGAGCTGGAGGACATCAACAGCGAGTTCGGCCAGGCCGATGTCGCCTTCGTCATCGGCGCCAATGACGTGACCAACCCGGCGGCCAAGACCGACAAGACGTCGCCCATCTACGGGATGCCGATCCTGGACGTCGCCAACGCCAAGTCGGTGCTGTTCGTGAAGCGCTCCATGGGCGGCGCGGGCTATGCCGGCGTCGATAATGAGGTCTTCTACATGGACAACACCATGATGCTGCTGGCCGACGCCAAGAAGATGGTCGAGGAAATCGTGAAGGGTCTGGCGCACTAAACGACGGATTGATCCAGCTTCCGTTCGCCCTGAGTCCTTCGACAAGCGCAGGACAGGCTTGTCGAAGGGCTGTTCTTCCTTAATAGGGGAAGGACGGGGCTTCGACAGGCTCAGCCCGAACGGGGTTGGGTATATTCATAAATCGTCCCAGTAACGGAGCGATATGCACAAACTCGGCCTGATTGGTGGTCTAAGCTGGACGTCCACCGCCCGCTATTATGAGATCATCAACAAGGCCGTGCATCGCGCCAAGGGCGGCCAGCACAGCGCGCCGTTGCTGATCGAGAGCCTGGACTTCGCCACCGTCGCGGGCTGTGCGACCGAGGAAGACTGGGATATAGCGGCGGTCCAGTTGATCGACGCGGCCCGGCGGCTGGAGGGGGCGGGCGCGGAAGCGCTGCTGATCTGCGCCAACTCCATGTATCGCGTCTATGACCGGGTGCAGGGCGCGGTCGATATCCCGATCCTCCATATCGCCGAGGTGGTCGGCAGGAAGATGCAGGCCGAGGGCGTCGAGAAAGCGGCGCTGATCGGCACGCGCAACGTGATGACCGAGAAATTCTACCGCCAGCGGCTGGTGGCGCATGGCGTGTCGCTGCTGCCCGCCGACATGGAACTGGCCGAACGGATCGACCGCATCGTCTATGACGAATTGACCGTGGGCAAGGTGAGCCGCGATTCCGAGCGCTACATGAAGTCGGAACTGACCGACATCGCCAAGCAGGACGTGCAGGCGGTTGTGCTGGCCTGCACCGAACTGGAACTGATTGTCGATGTGAAGGCCAATGTCCTGCCCATCTACGACTGCACCGGCATTCACGCCAATGCCGGGGTGGAGTTTATCCTGGGGTGAGCGGGGACGGACAGCGTTGACGGAACGGATCACCGCTTCCGCGTCAATTCCCGCATCGCCGCATCAATGCCTTCGATCGTCAGCGGGTACATGCGGTCGTTCATCAGGTCGCGGATGAGGCGGGTGGACTGGCTGTAGCCCCAATGCGCTTCGGGCGAGGGATTGAGCCAGATGGTGGCGGGATAGGTGTGGGCGATGCGCTGGAGCCAGACGGCGCCCGCTTCCTCGTTCATATGTTCGACCGAACCGCCGGGATGGCTGATCTCATAGGGGCTCATCGCCGCGTCGCCGACGAAGATCACCTTATAGTCATGGCCATATTTGTGGAGGATGTCCCAGGTCGGGGTCCGTTCCGAAAAGCGGCGGCGATTATCCTTCCACACGCCTTCGTAGAGGCAGTTATGGAAGTAGAAAAATTCCATATTCTTGAATTCGCTGGTCGCGGCGGAGAACAGTTCCTCGCACAGCGTGACGAACGGGTCCATCGATCCGCCCACGTCGAGGAACAGTAGCAGCTTGACCGCATTATGCCGTTCCGGCCGCATCCTTATGTCCAGCCAGCCCTGCCGCGCCGTCCCCCGGATGGTTTCGTCCAGGTCCAGTTCCTCGGCCGCGCCTTCGCGTGCGAAGCGGCGCAGGCGACGCAATGCGACCTTGATGTTGCGGGTACCCAGTTGCTTCGTGCTGTCGAGATTGGCGAAGTCGCGCTTTTCCCAGACCTTGATCGCGCGCTTGTGACGGCTTTCGCCGCCGATCCGCACCCCCTCCGGATTATAGCCGCCATGGCCGAAGGGGGAAGTGCCGCCGGTGCCGATCCATTTATTGCCGCCCTGGTGCCGGCCCTCCTGCTCCTCCAGCCTTTTGCGGAGCGTATCCATGATCTCGTCCCAATCGCCCAGCGCCTCGATCTTCTCCATCTCTTCGGGCGTGAGAAATTTCTCGGCGACGAGGCGCAGCCAATCTTCGGGAATGTCCGCCTCAACCCCGTCCTGGCCTAGCACGCCCTTGAAGACTTGCCCGAAAACCTGGTCGAAGCGGTCGAGCAGCCCCTCATCCTTCACATAGGTGGCGCGGGCGAGATAATAGAAATCCTCCGGTCGGCGGGCGATGACGTCGCGGTCGAGCGCTTCCAGCAGCAGCAGATGCTCCTTGATGCTGGCGGGGATGCCGGCGGCGCGGAGCGCGTCGAGAAAGTTGAGCAGCATGGCTGATGCTTGTCGGGCAGCGCGCGCGCTGATGCAAGTCGCGGCGGCGATCGGTGATTGTCCGAATCTTAAGTGTTGCGGCGCATGGTTAATCCGTCACAATCCATCGATGAGCGCAGCAAGTGGGGCGAGCTTGGAAAACAGGGACTTGTTGGCCGACCTGGGGGAACGGTCGGGCGACATAGCATTGCAGTGCAGCGAGACGGCTGGGTTTCTGGGCGAGTTGAACCGTCGCATCCAGGGTGACGCCGCGCGCCTGACGGACCTGGAGCGCAATATGGACATGCTGGCCGCGAGCCAGGCCGAAAGCGTGGCGGCGGCGCAGGAATTGAGCCTGACCAGCCGCCGCGCCGGACGGATCATCGCCGATGGGCATGAAGTGATCGGCCTGTCGCTGGGCGAAGTGGCGGGGTTGGTCGAGCATGTGACCGGGCTGGAAGGGCATCTGCGCCAGTTCCTGACCGTGATCGAGGCGGTGGGTTCCATTTCCGAGGATCTGGGCGCGATCGCGCGGCAGACGCGCCTGCTGGGCATCAATGCCGCGATCGAGGCGGCGCGCGGCGGCGAGGCGACGCTGGGCTTCGCCGTCGTGGCGGAAGAAATCCGGAGGCTGGCCGGGCAGGCGGGAGAGTCCGCCGCGTCGGTGGGCGACAAGCTGGGCCAACTGGATCGCGATGCGCGGCGGCTGATCGGCGGGGTGGAGGCCAATATCGTGCGCGGGCGCGAAGCCGGCACCCATATCGACCGGCTACGGCTCGGCATGGCGGAGATCGCCTCGCTGGTGACGCAGTTCGGCGAGCGGTCCGAGGTGATCGTCACCTGCACCGATGCGGCCGACGGCGATGTCGCGGCGCTGCGCCATGGGCTGGCCGATTTCAGCCGTTCCTCGAACGAGAGCGCGGCGCGGGTCGATGCGGCGCGCGGACAGCTCGAAGGACTGGAGGGGATGGCCAACGCCATGCTCAACACCACGGCGCATGGACCGCAGAAGACGCGCAACAGCCGCTATATCGCGCTGGCCGAGGAAGGGGCGGAGGAGGTCCGCGCGCTGATCGAAGGGGCGTTGGACGAAGGGCGGTTGAGCGTCGAGGCGCTGTTCGACACGGACTATCGCCGGATCGACCGGTCGGACCCGGCGCAATATATGAACGGCTTCACGCCGTTCGCCGACACAGTGCTGCGACCGGTGCTGGACCGGCATACGGGCGAGGACAGTGCGGTCATCGGCTGCTGTCTGATCGACATGAACGGCTATCTGCCCACCCATATCAGCGCGCGTAGCCAGCCTCAGCGGCCGGACGCGCGGGCATGGAATATGGAACATGCCCGCAACCGGCAGATATTCATGGACAGCCAGACCCGCCGAGCGCTGGACGGGGCGGGGGACTTTTTCCTCTTCACCTATCGGCAGGATCTGGGCGAAGGTCGTTATAGAGCGCTGCGCAGCGTGTTCGTGCCTTTGGTGTTCGCCGGGCGCCGCTGGGGACTGTATGAGGTCGGCTATCTGATCTGATCGCCGTCCTTCGCGCGGATGCCGTGGATCAGCGACACGAGCACGAAGGAGATGATCATCAGCAGATACCAGCTACCGAGCTTGGCGACGCTGACCATCTGCCAGCCATGACGCTGGTCGGGATAGGTCCAGGCATTGGCGAAGGTGCCGATATTCTCTGCGAACCAGATGAACAGAGCGACGAGGAAGAAGCCGACGAGCAGCGGCATCCGGCGCGGTTCGCGCCATGGGGTGAAGACGATCCAGCTTCGCCCGAACAGCGCGATCGCCGCGGCGAACAAGGCGAGGCGGATGTCGGGCAACCAGTGGTGGGCGAAGAAATTGACGTAGATGGCGCAGGCCAGCAGCACTGTGCTCCAGACCGGCGGGTAGCGGGTGAAGCGGAAGCCGAAGATGCGCCAGATGCGGGCGATATAGCTGCCCACCGCCGCATACATGAAGCCGGAGAAGAGCGGGACCGGCCCGACATGGAGCAGGCTGGCTTCGGGATAGAGCCACGAACCGGCATGGGTCTTGAACAATTCCATGACCGTGCCGATCAGGTGGAAGGCGAAGATGACCTTTGCCTCCTCCCAACTTTCGAGGCGGAAGGCGAGCATCCCGGCCTGGATGACGAGCGCCGCGAGCGTCAGGAAATCATAGCGATGGAGCGGCGCGCCGGCAGGATAGAAGAGATGCGTCGCCAGCAGTAGCGCGAGCATCAATCCGCCGAACAGGCAGGCCCAGCCCTGCTTGAAGCCGAAGAGGAGAAATTCGAAGGCCCACGCCTGCGGGCCGGGCGCGATGCGGATCGCCTCCAGCCGCGCGCGGATACGGGCGAAGCGGGTCGCGCCCAGACTATGGATCATGGCAACGGCTTAAAGCCGCCTCTGCGGGAAAGGAAGTCCTGTCAGCGGCCCCGCGCGGACTGCATCGTCACGTCGCCATTGGCGGCGTAGGCGGCGGTCATTTCGGCCTGGGCGGTCTGCGGGTCCTTGCCGTCCAGGATCGCGGCGACCTGGCGCGGGCTGGGCACCTTGTCATAGACGCCGTAAAGGTCGGTCTGGCCGACCATGTGGATGGACAGCTTATAGCCCTGCGCATCAGCCTCCGGGTCGAAGGCGAGCAGGGTGCCGCTGTCGTCCACCGGCACGATGATCGGGCCGTCGCTGCGCCCGGCCTGCTGGAGCATGTCGTAGCGGCCATCCGCCGTGGTCACGGTGCCGCGCACGCACAGCGCATCCTTGCCGTCGCGCGGGATACGGACATCCTGCGGCACGGCCTGTTCGGCCGGGTCCGCTTTGGCAAGCCGCGCGTCGCCGGTCTCGGCGGCCGGACAGGCGCTGAAACTGGCGGGGGCGGTGGCGAGGAGCAAGGAGGCATCGTCGAAGGCCAGGCCCGACAACATGCCGTCCAGCCCGGCCAGCACGTCTGCGCGGCGTTCGGTGGGACCGGTCACGCGAATCTTGACGATCCAGCGCCCGGCATGGACGAAGCCCGCCGCCGTCGTCAGCGCGCCGTCGGCGGCATCGTCATAGACGGCGCGGATCGCGCGACCCGCCTGACCGGCGGCAGGGGCGCTGGCATAGGCGGTGCGGCGGGTCCGGGCGCCGAACCGCTCCATGATCGCCTTGTCGGTCATATAGGCGGCGAGCGAGGCGTCGGCATAGGTCGGCATATAGACATAGAGGGTTGCCTGGACGGCGCCGTCCTCGGACAGATATTGGGCGTAGTTATCGACTGCGCGGCCGCCATTGGAGGCTTCGCCGCTCTTGCTGAGCGAGAGGCCGGCCACGGTCTGTGGCAGGTCGATCCCTGCGGCATTGGCGCGGATGGCGCTGCCCGTCGGCGTCCATGCCTCCGCATCTTCCGTTGCCTGCGCGAGCGAAGGCACGGCCAGGCACAGGGCCGCCGACAACAGGAACAACGCGCATTTGGGCATCAGCATCCCTCTCCAGATCCAGACCGTCTTGGCGCGGCCTTGAACTATGACAGGGAAGCTACAGGCTGGGCGGGCGGGCGCAAGCGCCTTTTCAGCTTACCGGCGGGATTTGCGCCGGATAATGGGGCAATGCGGGATCATGATGCGCCCAATCGGGCGCGGCGTCGGTCCAGATCACCGCCTGCGGGGCGATCAGCGAGGGATCGTCAAGCGCGCCGGCGCGGATGAAGGTCAGGTGCGGACGCGATTCGGCCATGCTGAAGAGGGGCGTGCCGCATTCGGGGCAGAAGCCGCGCTTCATCGCGTTGCCGCTGTCGGCGACGCTGTCATGCCAGCGCACCTCGCCCGTGGTGGTCACATGCTCGCTGGGGAAGCAGACATTCACCGTGGCCGATCCGCCGCCCAGATATTGGCAGAGACGGCACCAGCACATGCGGGCGGCGATGGGTTCGGCTTCGATCGTGATGCGGACCTGGCCGCAGAGGCATCCGGCGGAGTGGGGCATGGGTGGTGTTTCTGCTTCACATTTCCCTCCCTTCAGGGAGGGGTTAGGGGAGGGGTGCCAGGCGTCCGGCATGGATCGAACATGCCCTCCCCCGGCCCCTCCCGCAAGCGGGAGGGGAGACTATCTCAACGCCCTTGCCTTCTCGCCATGAACGCCAGTCGTTCGAACATCATGACGTCCTGCTCATTCTTGAGCAATGCGCCGTGGAGCGGGGGAATGGCCTTGGTCGGGTCGTTGTTCTGGAGGACGTCGAGGGGCATGTCCTCGTTCAGCAGCAGTTTCAGCCAGTCGAGCAGTTCGCTGGTGCTGGGCTTTTTCTTGAGGCCCGGCACGTCGCGGATCTCGTAGAAAATCTCCATCGCCCGGCTGACCAGGATTTTCTGGATGCCGGGGAAATGCACCTCGACGATCTGCTCCATCGTCTCGCGGTCGGGGAATTTGATATAGTGGAAGAAACAGCGGCGCAGGAAAGCGTCGGGCAGTTCCTTTTCATTGTTGGAGGTGATGACCACCACCGGGCGTTCGGCCGCCGCGATCGTCTCCCCCGTTTCATAGACGTGGAAGGCCATGCGATCGAGTTCCTGCAACAGGTCGTTGGGAAATTCGATGTCGGCCTTATCGATCTCGTCGATCAGCAGCACGGGCAGGCGGGGTGAGGTGAAGGCCTCCCACAGCTTGCCCTTGCGGATATAGTTGGAAATGTCGTGGACGCGCGGGTCGCCGAGCTGCCCATCGCGCAGGCGGGCGACGGCGTCATATTCATAGAGGCCCTGATGCGCCTTGGTCGTCGACTTGACGTTCCATTCGATGAGCGGGGCGTCCAGCGCCGTGGCGATTTCCTGCGCCAGCACGGTCTTGCCGGTGCCTGGCTCGCCCTTCACCAGCAGCGGGCGGCGCAGCAGCACGGCGGCGTTGACCGCGACCTTCAGATCGTCGGTGGCGACATAATCCTGCGTGCCTTCAAAGCGCATCATGGTCCTTCCGCTATCCCGCCTCATTTCGGATTAAGGCATAGCGATGGCCGCGCGCAATGCGTTTGTGCGATGCAATAGGGAAGGATCGGTGATGCGCTGGATCAGGCGGTCCTGGCGCGGACGGCGGCGCGGGCGCTGAGCAAATCCCACAGGCCGCGATGCTGGGCGAGCAACTGGCGCGCGCCGAACTGGATCGCCCGATCGATAATGTCGTCCCCGCCGATCGCGCGGGCGACCTCCAGCGTGGTGGCGCGATCGGGCAAGGCGCAGGGTTGCGGTTCCAGCCCGGCGCGGATCGCCGTCATGTCCAGCACATGGCGCACGGCGCCCCAGTCGAGGATCAAGGCCATCGCCGCGCCCATGGCGCAGCCGCGCCGGTCGGACTGGGCGAGCGTGTCGAGGGCGTGACGCTGCTGGCTGACGGCGGTTTCGCAATCGGCCTGGCCCGCCGTGCTGGGCGCTGCGCCGGCGGCCACGGTCACTTGAGTCATATAGGCGCGTTCGGCCGCAAAGGCGTCGCCCGCCGCGATCAGCCAGAGGCGCGCGCCATTGTCGGCCGAGCGGGTCGCGGCATAATCGATGACGCCGGGATGACGGCCATGGAGCAGGGAAATATAGAAGCTGGCGTCAGCCAGATCGGGAAGCGAGAGCAGTCCTTCGCGCGCGATGCCCATGCTGGCGCGATTGGCATAGGCATGGGCGACCGTGCCGTCGGCGGCGATCAGCGCTTCAAGAACGCGCGATACGTCGCCAAATTGATAGCGGGGGGCCGCTTCGCTCATGCTCCAGATCCCTGTGATGCCCCGCCCACGCAGGGAGAACGCCAAGAATAGGGAAATCGGGTAAACGTCCGGTTTACGGAATCAGAAAGGGCGGCCGTGAAAGCCGCCCTTTTCCGTCAGGGATGGTTAATTTATATTTACCGATCCACTTTAATTTTGGCGAACACGGCGTTCGCAAATCCAAGGCCGCGCACATTCGAGAAGGATCAGAGGTGGATCTCCATCCTCCCCTGGTAGGGGAGGTGGCAGGCGCGTAGCGCCTGACGGAGGGGTGTCGCTCCATCGATGACGGGACACCCCTCCACCACTTCGTGGTCCCCCTCCCCTTGCAGGGGAGGATTTTTTTACCCGGTCACGGACATTCAGGAAGCAGGTTTGCAAAGGCTGCAATCACCTGCATTTTACTGATCGAGGAAAGACCGCATCTTGCGTGAGCGCGACGGGTGCTTGAGCTTGCGCAGCGCCTTCGCCTCGATCTGGCGGATGCGTTCGCGGGTCACGCTGAACTGCTGGCCCACTTCCTCCAGCGTATGGTCAGTGTTCATGCCGATGCCGAAGCGCATTCGCAGCACGCGCTCCTCGCGCGGGGTGAGGCTGGCGAGGACGCGGGTGACGGTTTCCTTGAGGTTCGCCTGGATCGCGGCGTCCACCGGGATGATCGCATTCTTGTCCTCGATGAAGTCGCCCAGATGGCTGTCCTCCTCGTCGCCGATCGGCGTTTCGAGGCTGATCGGCTCCTTGGCGATCTTCATCACCTTGCGCACCTTCTCCAGCGGCATGGACAGGCGCTCGGCCATTTCCTCCGGGGTCGGCTCGCGGCCCTGCTCATGCAGGAACTGGCGGCTGGTGCGGACCAGCTTATTGATCGTCTCGATCATGTGGACCGGGATGCGGATGGTCCGCGCCTGATCCGCGATCGAGCGGGTGATCGCCTGCCTGATCCACCAGGTCGCATAGGTGCTGAACTTGTAGCCGCGACGATATTCGAACTTATCGACCGCCTTCATCAGGCCGATATTGCCTTCCTGGATGAGATCCAGGAATTGCAGACCGCGGTTCGTGTATTTCTTCGCGATGGAGATGACGAGGCGCAGGTTGGCCTCCACCATTTCCTTCTTCGCGATGCGCGCTTCTCGCTCGCCCTTCTGCACCATGTTCACGATGCGGCGGAATTCGCTCAAGGACATGCCGGTCGCTTGCGCGATTTCATTCACCTCGTTGCGGATGCGGTCGACCGCGCGCGCTTCGGCGGCGACGAAGGCGGCCCATTTCTTGTCGAGTCCCTGGACCTTCTCCAGCCAGACGTCGTCCAGCTCGTTGCCGACATAGCGGTCGAGGAAATCCTTGCGGCTGACCTTATGCCGTTCCGCCAGGCGCAGCATCTGCCCGCCCAGCGCGGTCAGGCGCCGGTTATAGGCATAAAGCTGATCGACCAGATATTCGATCTTCTGCTGGTGGAACTGGACGCTCTCGACTTCGGCGGTCAGGCTTTCGCGCAGTGCCTGATAGTCGTCCTCGGCCTTCTGGCTCAGCGTCTCGCCATTGGCCATGGCGACCATGCGCGATTCCTGCGCCTTGGAAAAGGCGCGGAAGATTTCGGTGATGGTCGCGAACTTCTCAAGCGCCATCGGCTTGAGCGTCTCTTCCATCTGGGCGAGGGAGAGGGTGTTGTCCTCTTCCTCTTCTTCCTCATTGCGACGGGGGCGGGGGGTGCCGTCCTCATCCTCGTCGGCGTCGGCGGATTCCTCCTCCGGCTCTTCCTCTTCCTTGAAGCTGGGGCCGGCGGTCTTCTCGCTGATCTCGCCATCATCCTCTTCGGCGCCCTCTTCCAGGTTTTCCGGAGCGGGGTCCTTGGAGAGCATGGCGTCGAGATCGAGGATCTCGCGCAGCTGCATCTCGCCATTGTTGAGCGCGGTCGACCATTCGATGATCGCGTTGAAGGTGGTCGGGCTTTCGCACAGACCCAGGATCATCGTGTCGCGACCGGCCTCGATCCGCTTGGCGATGGCGATTTCGCCCTCGCGGCTGAGCAGTTCGACGGCGCCCATTTCGCGCAGATACATGCGAACGGGATCGTCGGTGCGATCGACCGTTTCCTTCTTCTTTTCGGTGACGAGCTTGGGGCCGCCATCGTCCTCGCCCGAATCATCTTCGGCGTCCTCGGCATCCTCACGCTCGCGCTGCTCGTCGCCGTCCTCGCTGGCTTCCTCATTCTCGACGATGTTGACGCCCATCTCGTTGAGGGCGGACATGATGTCCTCGATCTGCTCGGAGGACATCTGGTCCTGCGGCAGGGCGTCGTTCAGCTCGTCATAGGTGATGTAGCCGCGCTTCTTCGCGCGGGCGATAAGCTTCTTGACCGAGGCTTCGTTGAGATCGAGCAGGGGAGCATCGCCGCCATCCTCTCCATCACCCACGCTGCCATTTTTGCTGTTCGCCTTGGTCGCCATTTATTCGCCTTACTTCGTCACCCTTTTAAAAGGGTTGACCTGGATCAAATACTATCTTCGGACTGCGCAAGTTCCGCCAGGCGACGATCATGATCGGCTTTCAGCGCGCGAATGCGCTGCTGCTCAGCGAAATTCTCCTCGCTGAAGTCGTTCTCGAACCGTCTCGTGGCCTCCACCAGCGCCGTTTCCAACTCCGGTCCCTGCGCCATCACCCGAACGGCCTCCTCCAGATCGCGAGCAAGGCGATCAGGGTCGGTGGTCATCCTGTTGGGGGTGAGTGTGAACGTGTCGGCCCGGAGCATCCCCTTAGCCATATTATACACTTCACCTTGCCCCAATATGGTAAGGAGGGCCTGCGTTTCAACTGTTTCTTTGCGAAAGGACGCGCCAATCATCGCGGCGAGCAGCCGGGCGAGCAGCGGATCGCCGATTTGCAGGGCCGACAGCATCTCCCGATGCGGGGCGATTTGTTCGGGATGGCGCAGCAAAGCGGCCAGAATCGCGCGGAGCAGGCGCTGCTCCATGCCGCTGGCGCCGATTGCCCGTACTTCGATGCCGGCGGGCGGAATCGGTGCTTTCCAGTTGCCGCGCTTGTCGCGTTGCCAGCGCGCCGAGTCGTTTCCGCGCGGGCGGGACTGGCTGGGCGCGGAATCGCGCCGGGCAAAGAAGAGCGAGTCGTAGCGCTCGCGGAACGCATGGGCGTAATGGGCACGCACGTCGGGATGGGCAATCGCATCCGAAATGGCGCGAAGCCGCTGCTTGAGCGCGGCCTTCTGTTCGGGCGTGTCGAGCGGGGCGGCGGCGATCTCATGGCTCCAGAGCCGTTCGATCAGCGGTTCGGCCTTGTTCAGCACCGCTTCCATCGCCTGGGGACCGCTGGCGCGGATCAGGTCGTCCGGGTCCTGGCCAGGCGGAAGCGTCGCGAAGGCAAGGCTGTGGCCGGGGCGGAGCAGGGGCAGGGCGCGGTTGGCGGCGCGGATCGCCGCCTTCTGCCCCGCCGAGTCGCCGTCGAAGCAGAGCAGGGGCACCTCGACCATCTTCCACAGCCGCTCGATCTGATGCTCGGTGAGCGCCGTGCCGAGCGGGGCGACCGCTTCGCCGAACCCGGCCTGGGCGAGCGCGATCACGTCCATATAGCCTTCGACCACGATCACCCGGCCCGACTGGCGGCTGGCGGGGGAGGCGCGGTCGATATTGTAGAGGGTGCGGCCCTTGTCGAAGAGCGGCGTGTCGGGGGAGTTCAGATATTTGGGCTCGCCGGACCCCAGGATGCGGCCGCCAAACGCGATCACCCGGCCGCGAATGTCGCGGATCGGGAGCATCAGGCGGCCGCGGAAGCGGTCATAGCTGTCGCGTTTCTTGGCTTTACCGCCATCCGGCTCGATCGCGTCCGGATCGATCAGCAGGCCGGCCTCGACCAGCATCGGTTCGCCAAATTCGTTGAGCGCGGTTTTCAGCCGGCCGCGTCCGTCGGGCGAGTAGCCGAAACCGAAGGTACGGCGGGTGGCGTCGCTGATGCCACGCTTTTGCAGATAGGCGCGCGCCTCACCACCGTCGATGCCGCCCAGTTGCTCCTCGAAAAAGCCCTGCGCCGCCGCCATCGCCTCATGCAGCCCCTTTGCCTGTTCGGCGCGCTTGGCGGCGCGCGGGTCGGGGGCGGGGACGTCCATGCCGGCGGTGGCGGCCAGTTCCTTCACCGCCTCCATGAAGGGCAGGCCGCGCTGATCGGTCATCCACCGGATCGCATCGCCATGCGCCCCGCAGCCGAAGCAATTGCCGGTCAGGATATTGTCGTCGATGGCGAAGGCATGAAATTCGGGAACGTCCGCGCAATAGACGGTTTCGTGCCGATCCGTCGCTTCCACGGACAGGACAGTCCAACGCAACCGGTCGAACTTCTTCTTATGCTGAGAAAATCGTTCCATTGCTTCGCGGAGCAGGAACATCTCGCTGGACAGGGTGGAGGGCACAAAATGAATGCGATGCAGCAAGCTGGCTGCGGCGCCATATCCCTTTCGGCTGACCGACGTGCGCGAATAGGTGCCGATCCCCACGCGGGTTGCAATATCGCGCACCGATTCCAGAGTTTGGGCGTCTGCGCTGTTGAGCATGACAGTGCCATCCTTGGCGACATGGCCGTCGGCCGCCAGATAGCCGGCAAGGAAGCCCAGAAGATAGGCGTCCGGGCTGTCGATCGGCGGCAGGGCCTTCATGTGGGCAAAAGCCTTGCCGCCATAGATTTTCAGATAGCTTTGGCCATTATCGCGCGTGCGTAAGGCGGGCTTCTGGTCGGGAAACCATTGGGCGAGCGCCGCGTCCTTTTCGCCATGGAAATTGACCGTGCCGTAGCGCGCTCCATAGAGCGTGCCGTCACCGAACATGATGCCGTGCCGCACACCGGCAGGATCGAGCGTCCAGTCGCGCCTTTGGGGCGGCAAGACGGTGGCGAGCCTGTGCCCCGCCTTTAATTCGGTGGTCACGAGCGCGGATTTGCGTCCACGCACAAACCAGCGATGGCCGCTGGTGGCGAAAATCTCCTTGCGTACGCCATTGCGCGACAAGGTGATTCGCCAGAGCTGCTGGGTGCCGTAGGAATCGAAATAGGCGGGACGCCAAAGGCCGCCGCTCGTCAGAATTTCGATGGTCCGGCCAGCCAGTTCCGCGATAGGTAGACGGCCTTGTGGCGTCTGGACCAGCGTTTCACCAGCCAGGCAGTGGTAGAAGCCCTTCTCGTCGTTGATCGTGAAGCTGGGCGTCTTTTCGTTATGGAAGGGGCAGCAGGCCTTATATTCGCGGCCCGCCTTCGTGACCTTCACCGTCTTGCCGATGAGGGTGGACAGCGACGTGCGCGCGCGCAGTTCGTCCAGCCATTGGGGGGTGAGGGTCAATAGCTCCCCTCCCGCCTGCGGGAGGGGTCGGGGGAGGGCATGTTTGCAATCACCCGTTCGATTTCCTCAATTACGCCTTCGATGTTGCCAAGAACATCATTGTTCCAAAAGCGGATCACCCGAAACTTCTGTGCTTCGATATAGCGGGTCCGTTCGGCATCGGCTTCCTCATTATGCTGTCCGCCATCAACCTCGATCACCAGGCCGATCGATCTAGCCACGAAATCGCAGATAAAGGGGCCGATCGGCACTTGCCGGTTGAAACGTATGCCGGAGACTTTTCGGGCGCTGATGGCGCGCCACAGGATGCGTTCGGCTTCCGTCGCATTGTTGCGCAGACCACGCGCTTTTGCGGTGGGGCGGGCGTAGCCTTTGTCCATCGGGGTTCAACATGCCCTCCCCTGACCCCTCCCGCAAGCGGGAGGGGGACTATAGGCGACATGTCACCCCAACGCCGCCTTCACCAGGCCGCTGGCCTTGCTCATGTCGATCACGCTGCCGTGGCGGTCCTTGAGCACGGCCATGACCTTGCCCATGTCCTTGACGCTGGCCGCCCCGACTTCGGCCTTGATGCCTTCGATCGCGGTTTTCGTCTCTTCCTCGCTCATCTGCGCGGGGAGGAAGCTTTCGATCACGTCGACTTCGGCCTGTTCCTTGGCGGCCAGTTCGTCGCGACCGCCATTCCTGAACATGTCGATCGATTCGCGGCGCTGCTTGACCATCTTCTGGAGCACTTCCACTACCACGGTGTCGTCGTCCGGCACGTTGGCGGCGGTGCGCAGTTCGATGTCGCGGTCCTTCAGCTTCGCCAGGATCAGGCGCACGGCGGCCAGCCGTTCCTTGTCGCCGGCCTTCATGGCTACGACCTGGGCGCTCTGTATCGTGTCGCGAATCATGGGCGAATGAATCCTGTCTCTTGCGGAAAGAGACAGATATAGTGCGAAAAGAGATTTTTAACAGACGTTGACCTTGAGAGGATGCGCGCCTACCTGACCGGCCGTTTAACCCGCTTGAGACGGGTTCCCGCAAAAGCATAAAGGACCGCGACCATGGCAGACGCCAAGACCCTTACCGTGCCCAAAGGAGCGACAGGGGCCGTGGTTTTCGCCGATGGCAGCGCGGTGTTCGGCCGGGGCTTCGGCGCTGTCGGCGATGCGGTGGGCGAGCTTTGCTTCAACACGTCCATCACCGGCTATCAGGAGATCATGACCGATCCCAGCTATGCCGGGCAGATCATCAACTTCACCTTCCCCCATATCGGCAATGTCGGCACCAACCCGGACGATGTGGAGGCCGACGCGCCGCACGCGCTGGGCTGCATCGTGCGGGAAGACGTCACCGCGCCCAGCAATTTCCGCAATGTTCAACCGTTCGACCAGTGGATGTCGGCGAAGGGGCGCATCGGCCTGGCCGGGGTCGACACCCGCGCGCTGACCCGCCTGATCCGCATCAAGGGCGCGCCCAATGTCGTGATCGCCCATGATCCCGAGGGCCAGTTCGACATCGCGGCGCTGGCCGCCAAGGCGGCGGGCTGGCCGGGGCTGGAGGGCATGGACCTCGCCATCGAAGTCACGGGCAAGGAAAGCCGCCTGTGGAAGGACGGCGTGTGGACGCTGGGCCATGGCTATGGCCTGAACGAAACAGACACACCGTTCGCTTCGAGCGAAATCGAGAAGCCTGTTTCGGATGACGGTGCCAGCCGTGTCTCGACTTCGCTCGACACGAACGGAGGTTCCTCACGCCCCCATGTCGTCGCGATCGATTATGGCGCGAAGAATAATATCTTCCGCAATCTGGTGCAGGCCGGCGCGCGCGTCACCGTGCTGCCCGCCACCGCCAGCTATGAGCAGGTGATGGCGCAGAAGCCGGACGGCGTGTTCCTCTCCAACGGTCCAGGCGATCCGGCCGCGACCGGCGAATATGCCGTGCCGGTGATCGCCGCGCTGCTGGAGCGGGACGTGCCGATCTTCGGCATCTGCCTGGGGCATCAGTTGCTGGGCCTGGCGGTGGGCGCGAAGACGATCAAGATGCATCAGGGCCATCGCGGCGCGAACCATCCGGTCAAGCGCCTGTCGGACGGTCTGGTCGAGATCACGTCGATGAACCATGGTTTTGCCGTGGATGTCGACACGCTGCCCGCCAATGCGCGTTCGACCCATGTGTCGCTGTTCGACGGCAGCAATTGCGGCATCGAACTGATGGATAAGAACGCCTTTTCGGTGCAGTACCACCCCGAAGCCTCGCCCGGCCCGCAGGACAGTTTCTATCTATTCAAGCGGTTCGTGGACGGCATTAAAAAGCCGGTCGCGGCATGAGCCAGAACCTGCCCCCCGTCGATGAAGCGCGCCTTGCCGCCGAGTGGGAGGCGGACAAGGCCGTCCTCGCCAATCTGGCGGAGAATGGCGACGTGGCGCGCATCGCGCGGCCCGTGGACGTGAGCTTCCGGGGCAGCGAGAAGGATTTCGAGCGCGTCCTGACCATCGCCAGCCAGTTCGGCTTCGTCGAACTGGACCGCGAGGAGGATGAGGATGGCGACCTGTTCCTGTTCCTGGAATGTGTGCAGCCGGTAGACGAAGCCTCGATCCGCGCGCTGACCCGGAAGTGCCTCCAGATCGAAATCCTCTGCGGCGTCGAATATGACGGCTGGGGCTGCGAGGCGCAGGCGGGGGGCGTGCATTGAAATACACGCCACTGATCTGCTCGCTGATCCTCTTTGCCGGCTGTGCTGCCAAGGCTGAACTGACCCAATCCCAGTTCGATGCGATTGCTGACAAATGCGGTCTCCCGCGATCAGCGCTGAAATTGCACGGCAAGGATGAACTGCAATTCCAGCCGCCGCAGGATGCCAAATATCAAGCGGTTGAATGCACGCTTACCGAACTTAAAGCCATTAAGCTCCCCATGAAAATGGGTTTTGTTGGCAACGAGCTTTATCGAGAAGAGTCCAAATAATGCCCAAACGCACCGACATCTCCTCTATCCTCATCATCGGCGCTGGTCCGATCATCATCGGCCAGGCGTGCGAGTTCGATTATTCGGGCACGCAGGCGGTGAAGGCGCTCAAGGAAGAGGGCTATCGCATCATCCTGGTGAACTCCAACCCGGCCACCATCATGACCGACCCGGAATTTGCCGACGCGACCTATGTCGAGCCGATCACGCCCGAAATCGTGGCGAAGATCATCGAGAAGGAGCGGCCGGACGCGGTGCTGCCGACCATGGGCGGGCAGACGGCGCTGAACACGGTGCTGGCCCTGTTCAATGACGGCACGCTGGAGAAATATGGCGTCAAGATGATCGGCGCGGACGCCGAGGCGATCGACAAGGCGGAGGACCGGCTGAAATTCCGCGACGCGATGGACAAGATCGGGCTGGAATCCGCCCGATCGCGCATTGCCCATACGATGGAGGAGGCGCTCGACGCGCTGGAGTTCACCGGCCTGCCCTCGATCATCCGCCCCAGCTTCACGCTGGGCGGGACCGGCGGTGGCGTCGCCTATAACCGGGAAGAGTTCAAGCGGATCGTCGGCGAAGGGCTGGACGCCTCGCCGACCACCGAAGTGCTGATCGAGGAATCGCTGCTCGGCTGGAAGGAATATGAGATGGAGGTCGTCCGGGACCGGAACGACAATGCCATCATCATCTGCTCGATCGAGAATGTCGACCCGATGGGCGTTCATACCGGGGACAGCATCACTGTCGCGCCGGCGCTGACGCTGACCGACAAGGAATATCAGATCATGCGCAACGCGAGCATCGCGGTGCTGCGTGAAATCGGCGTGGAAACAGGCGGTTCCAACGTGCAATTCTCGGTCAATCCGAAGGATGGCCGCCTGATCGTGATCGAGATGAACCCGCGCGTGTCGCGCTCCTCGGCGCTGGCGTCGAAGGCGACCGGCTTCCCGATCGCCAAGGTCGCGGCGAAGCTGGCGGTCGGCTACACGCTGGACGAGATCGAGAATGACATTACCGGCGCGACGCCGGCCTCGTTCGAACCGACCATCGACTATGTCGTGACGAAAATTCCGCGCTTCGCCTTTGAAAAGTTCAAGGGTTCCGAGCCGCTGCTGGGCACCGCGATGAAGTCCGTCGGCGAAGTCATGGCGATCGGCCGCAACATCCATGAATCGATGCAGAAGGCGCTGCGAGGCCTGGAAACCGGCCTGTCCGGCTTCAACAATGTCGATCATCTGGAAGGCGCGCCCAAGGACGACATCGTCGCCGCCCTGGCCCAGCCGACCCCCGATCGCCTGCTGGTCGCCGCGCAGGCTCTGCGCGAAGGGCTGACCGTCGCGGAAATCCACGCCATCGCGAAGTTCGACCCCTGGTTCCTGGAACGGATCAAGGAAATCATCGACGCCGAAGCCGAAGTGCTGGCCCATGGCCTGCCGCAGGACGCGGACGGGATGCGCCGCCTCAAATCCATGGGCTTTTCCGACAAGCGTCTTGCCTGGCTGGCGCTCAAGTCCGCCAATCTGCGCGGCATGGAGCGGGGCATCGCGCGCAGCAGCGGCCTGATCCATGATGCGGTGAAGGCGATGACCGGCGGCGTGACCGAGGATGAGGTGCGCAGCCTGCGCCACAGACTGGGCGTGCGTCCGGTGTTCAAGCGCATCGACACCTGCGCCGCCGAGTTCGAGGCAAAGACGCCGTACATGTATTCGACCTACGAAGCGCCGATCTTCGGCGAGGCGGAGAATGAGGCGCAGCCGAGCGACCGGAAGAAGGTCGTCATCCTGGGCGGCGGGCCGAACCGCATCGGGCAGGGGATCGAGTTCGACTATTGCTGCGTCCATGCCTGCTTCGCGCTGGCCGAGGTGGGCTATGAGACGATCATGATCAACTGCAACCCGGAAACGGTGTCGACCGATTATGACACGTCCGACCGCCTCTATTTCGAGCCGCTGACGGCCGAGGATGTGCTGGAAATCCTGAGCGTCGAGATGTCGAACGGTACGCTGGCCGGCGTCATCGTCCAGTTCGGTGGCCAGACGCCGCTCAAGCTGGCGCAGGCGCTGGAGGATGCGGGCATCCCGATCCTGGGGACCAGTCCCGACGCGATCGACCTGGCCGAGGATCGCGAACGCTTCGCCGCGCTGATCGACAAGCTGAAATTGAAGCAGCCCGACAATGGCATCGCCCGCAGCCGGGAGGAAGCGATCGCGGTCGCCAACCGCATCGGCTACCCGGTGCTGATGCGTCCGTCCTATGTCCTTGGCGGCCGTGCGATGGAGATTGTCGACGGGCAGGCGCAGTTGGAGGAATATATCGCCACCGCCGTTCAGGTGTCGGGCGACTCGCCGGTGCTGATCGACCAATATCTGCGCGACGCGATCGAGGTGGACGTGGATGCGCTGTGCGACGGCGACGATGTGGTCGTGGCCGGCGTGCTCCAGCATATCGAGGAGGCGGGCGTCCATTCGGGCGACAGCGCCTGTTCGCTGCCGCCCTACAGCCTGTCGGACGATATCATCGCGGAAATCGAACGGCAGACCGAAGTTCTGGCCCGTGCGCTGTCGGTGCGCGGCCTGATGAACATCCAGTTCGCGGTCAAGGACGGCACGGTCTATCTGATCGAGGTCAATCCGCGCGCCAGCCGCACCGTGCCCTTCGTCGCCAAGGCGATCGGCACGCCCATAGCCAAGATCGCCAGCCGCGTCATGGCGGGCGAGAAGCTGAAAGACCTGCCGAAGATCGACCGTCATGCGATTTCGCACATCGCGGTCAAGGAAGCGGTCTTCCCCTTCGCGCGCTTCCCCGGCGTCGACCCAGTCCTGTCGCCGGAAATGAAGAGCACGGGCGAAGTCATGGGAATCGATAGCGATTTCGCGACCGCCTTTGCCAAGGCGCAGCTTGGAGCGGGCACGGTTCTGCCGACGCAGGGCACCGTCTTCGTGTCGGTCAAGGACAGCGACAAGCCGGTGATCCTGCCGGCGGTGCAGAAACTGGCCGGGATGGGCTTCACTATCATCGCGACCGGCGGCACCGCAACCTATCTGGAAGCACAGGGCATCGCCGTCGAAACGGTGAACAAGGTGGCCGAAGGGCGCCCGCACATCGTCGATCGCATCACCGACGGCGACGTGCAGTTGATCTTCAACACCACGGAAGGCTGGCAGTCCTTGAAGGACAGCAAGGCGATCCGCACATCGGCGCTGCGCGCGAAGATCGCCAGCTTCACCACGGCGGCCGCGAGCCTGGCCGCGGCGGACGCGATCGAGGCGCTTCGGGGCCATGCCCTTGAAGTGCGCGCGCTCCAGTCCTATTATCCTCTGTCGCAAGCCTGATCCCCTGCATAAGGAAGCACGCTGCGGGTGGCCCCATGGTCGGGGCCGCCAAAGGGAAGTTTTGACGAAGGATTTGCATTAATGGCGACCGTCGAGAAGATGCCGATGCTGCAGATGGGCTATGACAAGCTCAATGCGCAGCTCCGCGAATTGAAGGCCGAACGCCCTTTGATCGTGGACGCCATCGAGGAAGCTCGCGCGCATGGCGACTTGTCCGAAAATGCCGAATATCACGCGGCCAAGGAACGGCAGGGCCAGGTAGAGGCGACGATCAACGACCTGGAGGACAAATTGTCCCGCGCCCAGGTGATCGACCCCAAGACCCTGTCGGGCGACAAGATCGTGTTCGGCGCGACCGTCACGCTGCTGGATGAGGAAGACAAGCCGATCAAATATCAGATTGTCGGTCAGGCCGAAGCGGACGCCAAGCTTGGCATGATCTCCTATAACAGCCCGCTGGGCCGGGCGCTGATCGGCCGTGAAGTCGGCGACGAGGTTGAAGTGTCGGTCCCGTCGGGCGACAAATTCTACCTGGTCGACAAGATCCAGTTCATCTGACGCCGTGAGACTGCCCGCCGGTCGCGCCACCAACGGGATAGCGGCGATCAGTATCGCCGCCTTCCTGATCCTCACTCTGACCGGGCGGGTCGATGACGCCGCCATCATCGGCGGCTTCATTCCCGCGCGCCTGGGCGACCCGGCGCTGCTACAGGGCATGGCGGCGGTGCCCGATTGGCTGACGCCACTCAGTTGCACGCTGATCCATGCCGGCTGGCTGCATATCGCTTTCAACATGCTGATGCTGCTCTTTTGCGGGCGGCAGGTGGAACATGTGCTGGGCTGGGGCGGGACGTTGCTGCTCTATGGCGTCGGCGCCTATGCGGCCTGTCTGGCGCAATGGGCGATCGACCCCGCGTCAACCAATCCGATGGTGGGGGCGAGCGGGGCGATCTCCGCGATCATCGCCACCTATGCGCTGCTCTACAGCCAGCAGCAGGTGCGCAAGGTCGGGCCGCTGTCGGCCAATATGGTGCGCGTGTTGTGGCTGGCGGCGGGCTGGATCGCGATCCAGCTTATGATCGGGGTGGCGACGTCGGGTGGCTTTGGCGACCTGGGCCAGATCGCGATCGCCGCGCATATCGGCGGTTTCCTGGCGGGGCTGATACTGACGCGCCCACTGCTGCGCTGGCGGTTCCGGAAGAAGCCGCGGGCGGTGAACTGACCACAACTCCCGTTCGCCCTGAGCTTGTCGAAGGGCCTTTCTTTCTTAAGAGAAGAGCAGGGCTTCGACAGGCTCAGCCCGAACGGGCAGAAGGTTTGCTTGCTCAGGCGCCCGGCAGTTCCGGCTCCAGCAGGCGGTGCAGGTGGACGATCACATAGCGCATTTCGGCGTCGTCGACGGTGCGCTGCGCCGCGCCGCGCCAGGCTTTTTCGGCTGAGGCATAGTCGGGGAACACGCCGACCAGATCGACCTGGCTCAGGTCCTGAAATTCCAGCGTTTGCGGGTTGGTGACGCGACCACCCATCACCAGATGCAACTTGCTCATGGTCTTATGCTTCTCCCTTGGCTGATCGCGGAGCCTTAGCATCGCGTCCACGATCAGCCAAGGAGAGGAGGGGCAGGCGTCGATTGCGTATGCCGCAATCGCGATTAGCTTTTCGGCAATCGCGCCTTGATCGCCCTGCCGATCGCATCGACCCTGCCGGCGACGAGCGTGGCGAGGTCATCGGCGAACTTCGACGCCTTGGCCGGCAGTTCCGACGAGGCGACGCTGTCCCTGGCGTTCGATGCGGCATCGCCGGCAGCTTGAAGCGCGTCGCTGGCGCCCTGCTTCACCGTTTCGGCGCCTTCGGTCGCGGCATTGCGCGCGGTGCTGGCGGCATCGGCTGCGACGCTGCGCGCGGCGACGGCGGCCTCCACCACTTTGGCGCCCGCCGTGGCGGCAAGGCCGGGCAGCGCCTTCATCGCGCGGCGGCTCTTGGGGAACATCCAGGCGATCAGCGCGCCGGCGGCGACCGCGCCCGCCACCGCGATCACGGGATGCTCCTGCACGATCTGGTTGGCGCGGGCGGCGGCGCGCTGCGTCTTGTCGCGGGCGTCGGCATAGGCGTCGGTCGCCTTGTCCTTACCCGTCTGGATGAGTTCACCCGCGCCTTCGCGCGCTTTTTCGGTGCCATCCTTGATCCGGTCGGCCGCGGTGACGGCGACATCGTTCGCCGCATCACGGACGCGGGTGATTTGAGCGCGAATATCAGCCATCAATCAATCTCCGTAAGGTCGGTTTGTCTGTTCCTGAAGCGAACGTACAGCCGACTGAAAAGTGCCGCCAGCGGCCGACGCATGAGGAAGAGGCCGAAGGCGGTGGCCGCTGCGCCGATTGCGACGGGACGCTTCTGCATCTTGGCGGTGACAAAAGCGACGCCTTGGAGCGCGCTGGCCTTCGCCTTGCCGATTGCGTCCTGCTTCAGCCGGTCGGGTGCGACCCTTGCCACCGCCGCCTGCGTGCTGTCGATCAGCCGGGCGCGCTGCTCCTCGGCGCGCGCGCAGGCTTCGCGATAGGCCGTTTCTTGGTTCATGGCAGTATCGTCTTCTTCATGCGGGCGATGCAACCTCTGGCCAGCAGCAGCAGCAGGACGGCGATCAGCAGCCCGCCGCCCACCACCGCCAGCGTTGCGCCGAGCGTGCCGAGGCTGGGTTGCAGCGCCAGGATGAGGCCGACCAGTAAGGCGAGCAGGCTGGCGAACACCAGGATCAGCGCGACCAGGCCGAAGATCGCAGCGTTGCGCACCGCCGTCGCGACGATGCCGGCGCGCAGCTTTTGCCTGTCCGCTTCGGCGGCCGCATAGGCGCGCGCATCCTCATAAAGACGCGTGAAGGCGTCGCGCACCGATTCGTCGTGCGCGGCCTCTTCCTGCCCGTCGGCGTGCGGCGTCACCGCCGTTTCCGCTGGCTGCTCAATCAAACGACCCTCCGCCCCGCCTAGCGGGCCTGTGCGTGGGGATGGGACCGGACAGGTGTCCGACGATCAGGTCCGATGAATCGGGCCTGATTTCAAGCCCGCTCTCATGCCTTGTCGTCGGACCCCTTGGCAAGGCGCATCAGGACATAGCCGACCACGGCGGCGGCGCCGATGGCGACGGCGGGGCTTTTGCGCACGAAATCGCGCGCTTCGCCCATCAACTGGTCGACATCCTTGCTTTCCAGCTTGTTCGCGGCGCCCGCGACCTGCTCGGCGGCCTGGCGCGCATAGTCGCCATATTGCGGTCCCAGCTTGGCGTCGACCGTGCCGGCGGTGTCGGAAATCAGCTTTGCCAGGCTTTGCATGGCGGTGCCGGTCTTGTCCTTGGCGACGCCGGCGGCGGACTTGGCGGTCTTGCCCGCCTGCTCCTTGATCGGGTCGATATGCGCCTTCCAGTCGACCGAATGGATCTTGTCGGCTGCGGCTTTCGCGGCCTTTTCGGCCTGTTCCTTGATCGGGGCGATCTGCGCGGTCCAGCCCTGGGCGGCGGCGGTGCCATTGCTCGACTTTTTGGGCGCGGGCGCCTTGCGGGTCGCGGCCTTCTTGACTGGCGCGGCCTTCACGGCGGCGGCGCTGGCCTTGGCCGGCTTGGCCCCGACGGATTTGGCTACGGATTTGGCGGCGGGCTTGGCCGCAGGGGTCTTCTTCACGCGCTTGACGGGCGGGGTTTCCGGTGTGTCGGCCATCGTCCTCAATCTCCCTTTCATGTCCAGCATGGCGGCCGCGCGGGACGCGGCGGGGTCATGCTCCTAATGCTTCGCGGCGGCCTACAGTTCCGTTGCCGTTACATTTTGAGCATCGGCATTTTTTGCGTCGTGGCAACCCCCCGCATTGCCAAGGCGGGAGGTGCTGGCTAAGCGGGGCGCGAAACAGGCGTCCGGCCACCGTGAGGCCGCATAGCAGGAGCGATCATGACCGCTATTCTCGATATCCACGCCCGCCAGATACTCGACAGCCGTGGCAACCCCACCGTCGAAGTCGATGTCATGCTGGAAGATGGCAGCTTCGGGCGCGCCGCCGTGCCGTCGGGCGCATCGACCGGCGCCTATGAGGCGGTGGAGAAGCGCGACGGCGACAAGAGCAAATATCTGGGCAAGGGCGTGCTGGCGGCGATCGATGCCGTGAACACCGAAATTGCCGAGCAGATCATCGGCATCGACGCCGAGGATCAGGCCGAAGTCGACGCCGCGATGATCGCGCTCGACGGCACGGAAAACAAGTCGCGCCTGGGTGCCAACGCGATCCTGGGCGTCAGCCTGGCCACCGCAAAGGCTGCCGCCGATGCGCGCGGCCTGCCGCTCTATCGCTATGTCGGCGGCGTGTCGGCGCATGTCCTGCCGGTGCCGATGATGAACATCATCAACGGCGGCGAACATGCCGACAACCCGATCGATTTCCAGGAATTCATGGTCATGCCGGTCGGCGCGGAAAGCCTGGCCGACGCGGTGCGCATCGGTTCGGAAATCTTCCATACGCTCAAGAAGGGCCTGCACGACAAGGGTCTGGCCACCGCCGTCGGCGACGAAGGCGGTTTTGCGCCCAATCTCGCCTCTACCCGCGACGCGCTCGATTTCATCATGCAGTCGGTCGAGAAGGCCGGTTACACGCCGGGTGACGACGTGGTGCTGGCGCTGGATTGCGCTGCGACCGAATTCTTCAAGAACGGCAAGTACGAGATTTCGGGCGAGGGCCTGTCGCTTTCGCCGGTCGAGATGGCCGATTATCTGGCCGCGCTGTGTGCCGACTATCCGATCAAGTCGATCGAGGACGGCATGGGCGAGGATGATTTCGAAGGCTGGAAGGCGCTGACCGACAAGATCGGCGGCAAGGTCCAGTTGGTCGGCGACGACCTGTTCGTCACCAATCCCAAGCGTCTGGCGATGGGGATCGAGAAGGGGCTGGCCAACTCACTGCTGGTCAAGGTCAACCAGATCGGCACGCTGACCGAGACGCTCGCCGCCGTCGATCTGGCGCACCGGTCGCGCTACACCGCCGTCATGTCGCACCGTTCGGGCGAGACCGAGGACGCGACCATCGCCGACCTCGCCGTCGCCACCAATTGCGGCCAGATCAAGACCGGTTCGCTGGCCCGTTCTGACCGGCTCGCCAAGTATAACCAGCTCATCCGCATCGAGGAAGAACTGGGCGATATCGCCGTCTATGCGGGGCGCTCGATCTTTCGTTAATCCCCGGTCCTTGATGGCCAATATGATCAGCCGGTCGCAAGTTGATGATTTTTCACTTGCGGCCGGCCTTTTGCTGTGATTCCATCGATCTATGGCGCATATCGCGAAACTTCGACTGCTATTGGCATCGGCCTTCGGTCCGGCGATCGCGCTTTTGCTGCTGCTGTTCTTCGCGGGCTATGTCGTGCTGGGGTCGAACGGCGTCCTTGCCTGGGGGGATTATACCCGCCAATTGCGTCAGGCGCAGGTCGAACTCAAGAAGACTCAGGAAGCCCGCGCGGAACTGCGCAACAGGGTCGATTTGCTGGACCCGCGCCGCGTCGATCCCGACCTGTCGGACGAATTGATCCGCCGCCAACTGGGCGTGATCCACCATGATGAAGTGATCGTTCCGCTCAACTGAGCGAATCCGTTTGATCGCAAAAAATCGCGTTCCGGCAAAAACTTGGAAACATCCGGTTCGCCGCGCGCTCCGCACGGCATGTCGCGCCCCATTAAATTTGCGCTATATCTATCGTTTCTGCCCGGATTCCGCGGCGTGCGCAGTTGCAATATATGCAACTCTGCCGCTATATCGGCCTTCCTTCCATCCTACCCACGCAAAAGGATAAGAGCCTTGGCGAAACCAACGACGCCGCGTCCTTCGCGCGCAAAGGCAAAGGCCGACGCGCCCGCCGGAGCGGACCATAATCGGCCTCGCCCCGAAACGCCCACCGACTATAAGGCCAGCAAGGAAGAATTGCTGGAATTTTATCGGCAGATGGTCCTCATCCGCCGTTTCGAGGAAAAAGCCGGCCAATTGTACGGCCTGGGCCTGATCGGTGGTTTCTGTCACCTCTATATCGGCCAGGAAGCGGTTGCCGTCGGCATCCAGTCCGCGCTGCAGCCCGGCAAGGACAGCGTTATCACCGGCTATCGCGATCATGGTCACATGCTTGCCTATGGCATCGATCCCAAGGTCATCATGGCCGAACTGACCGGCCGTGAAGCCGGCATTTCGCGCGGCAAGGGCGGTTCGATGCACATGTTCAGCGTCGAGCATAAATTCTTCGGCGGCCATGGCATCGTCGGTGCGCAGGTGTCGCTGGGCGCAGGCCTGGGCTTCGCGCACAAGTATAACAATGATGGCGGCGTCTGCGTCGCCTATTTCGGTGACGGCGCGG
Source organism: Sphingobium sp. BYY-5 (assembly GCF_022758885.1). Lineage (NCBI taxonomy): Bacteria > Pseudomonadati > Pseudomonadota > Alphaproteobacteria > Sphingomonadales > Sphingobiaceae > Sphingobium > Sphingobium sp. BYY-5. The sequence goes on along the minus strand of NZ_JALEBH010000001.1, from coordinate 1,609,434 downwards.
CCAACCAGGGCCAGGTCTACGAATCGTTCAACATGGCCGAGCTTTGGAAGCTTCCGATCATCTTCGTGATCGAGAACAACCAGTATGCCATGGGCACCAGCGTCAACCGCTCGTCGGCGGAAGACCAGCTCTATCGCCGTGGCGAAAGCTTCCGCATCCCCGGCATCCAGGTCGACGGCATGGATGTGCTGGCCGTACGCGGCGCGACCGAAGAGGCGCTGAAATGGGTGCAGGACGGCAACGGCCCGATCCTGCTGGAAATGAAGACCTATCGCTATCGCGGTCACTCCATGTCCGATCCGGCCAAGTACCGGTCGCGTGAGGAAGTGCAGGCGATGCGCGACAATAGCGACCCGATCGAAGGCGTGAAGAAATATCTGATCGAGGCCGGCGTCAGCGAGGAAGACATCAAGGTGATCGACCAGGATATCCGCAAGATCGTCGCCGAAGCGGCCGATTTCGCCGAAACCTCGCCCGAACCTGAGATGGCTGAACTCTATACCGACGTGCTGGTGGAGCAATATTAATGGGTATCGCAATCAAGATGCCGGCGCTCTCGCCGACGATGGAAGAGGGCACGCTGGCCAAGTGGCTGGTGAAGGAAGGTGACGAAGTGAAGTCCGGCGACATTCTTGCCGAGATCGAGACCGACAAGGCGACGATGGAATTCGAAGCCGTCGATGAAGGCAAGATCGGCAAGATCGTCATCGCCGAAGGCACCGAGGGCGTGAAGGTCGGCACCGTCATCGCCGAGATGGCGGGCGAGGGCGGCGAAGCTGCTCACGCGCCAGCAGTTGCAGCGCCCAAGGTGGAAGCGGCTCCTGCGCCTGTCGCGGCTAAGCCGGTGTCCGAAGTGAAGGCGTCGGTCCAGGACCCCGCCATTCCGGCAGGCACCGAATATGTGAAGACGACCGTCCGCGAAGCGCTGCGCGACGCGATGGCCGAAGAAATGCGCAAGGATGAGCGCGTCTTCGTCATGGGCGAGGAAGTGGCCGAATATCAGGGCGCCTATAAGGTGACTCAGGGCCTGCTCGACGAGTTTGGCGACAAGCGTGTCATCGACACGCCGATCACCGAATATGGCTTTGCCGGCATCGGTGCGGGCGCGGCCATGGGCGGCCTGCGCCCGATCGTCGAGTTCATGACGTTCAACTTCGCCATGCAGGCGATCGACCACATCATCAACTCGGCGGCCAAGACCAACTATATGTCCGGCGGCCAGATGCGCTGCCCGATCGTGTTCCGTGGCCCCAACGGCGCGGCCAGCCGCGTCGGCGCGCAGCACAGCCAGAATTATGGTCCCTGGTATGCGGCCGTCCCCGGCCTGATCGTCATCGCGCCCTATGACGCAGCCGACGCCAAGGGCCTGCTCAAGGCCGCGATCCGCTCCAACGATCCGGTCGTCTTCCTTGAGAACGAGCTGGTCTATGGCCGCAGCTTCGACGTGCCCAAGGTGGACGATTATGTCCTGCCGATCGGCAAGGCGCGGATCGTGCGTTCGGGCAAGGACGTGACCCTGGTCAGCTATTCGATCGGCGTCGGTCTGGCGCTCGAAGCCGCCGAGAGGCTGGCGGGCGAGGGCATCGATGCCGAGGTGATCGACCTGCGCACGCTGCGCCCGCTCGACACGGCGACGGTGCTGGAGAGCCTGAAGAAGACCAACCGCCTGGTCGTGGTGGAAGAAGGCTGGCCGACCTGCTCGATCGCGTCCGAAATCGCCGCCGTGGTCATGGAAAAGGGCTTCGACGATCTTGACGCCCCAGTGCTGCGCGTCACCAACGAGGACGTGCCGCTGCCCTATGCCGCCAACCTTGAAAAGGCGGCGCTGATCGACGCGGCCCGCGTGGTCGAGGCGGCGAAGAAGGTCTGCTACAAGTAAGGCGGATGCGTGACGCGCCGAACATGGCGCTTCATTGGCGACAGGAAAAAAGGGCGGTTCCATGCGATGGAACCGCCCCTTTTTTTTGGTGATTATGGCGTTTGCAAACATACACCCCAAATATGGATAGGGGGGCGAGCCATAAGAAAATCCTCCCCTGGCAGGGGAGGTGGCAGGCGCGAAGCGCCTGACGGAGGGGTGTCCCGCTCTCGATAGGGTGACACCCCTCCACCACTTCGTGGTCCCCCTCCCCTTACAGGGGAGGATTTTCAGGGTCGTCCTTGATCCTTCTCGAATGCTTCATGGGCCTGAGTTTGCAAACGCCATGCTCGCCCTCTTCCTGCCCGTCAGGCGGCGTAGCTTCCCGTTCCGCAGGGCGAATTGGTGCCGGTCGTGTTGATATCGTTGCTGGATCGTTCGCGCACGCTCATCGCGGCGACCGCGGACATTTGCGGCGTGCCGAAAAAGGCCGAGGAAACGAGCGGCCTGTAGGTATAATAAACCTCGACGAAGATCATCTCGCTGTCCTTGGACACGGCAATCTTGCGATTGGTGGCGCCGATGCCCTCCGCCCCCAGGTTGGTGTTCACCGCATAGGGCGAATCCTTGACCAGCGCGCCGGCACATCGCTGCCATCGCACTTTCTGGTTCGTCAAATTGCCGGAATTGTCGAGCACCGGCTGGACGCTGGATACGATTATCCGTCCCCGATTGCGCAGGTCGATAGTGTCGCCCAATATCTTGATGCCGCCCAGCGCGTCCGTCACGTCGCCATTGTTGATCGACAGGCGGATGCGCGAGACGCTGTCCGCCGTCAGCGTGGCGATGTCGCCCAGCTTCTGCGAGGTGAAGGCCATGTTGGCGGCTTCCATGCCATACATGGTCAGCCCTACAAGCACGGGGAGGGCCAGGGCGAATTCGACCGCGGCCACGCCATCGGCATTGCGCCGCAGCCTCTTATATATCCTGTTCATGCCTTGCACTTTGGTGTGGGGATGGTCTGCACTTCGTAGGGCTGGCGCCGCATCATCGTTGAAGCGGTCAGCGTCGCTATGTTGCCGATGCCGATGAAGCGAAAGAGCGGCAGGATGCGGTTATAGGTGACGACCGTATTGTAACGCACGATGTCGTCGGCGCCGCCTATGCCGTTGAGGCCGGTCGTCGCCACGTCCCGTATCCCGTTATTGTTGACATCCTCCCAGCAATCGCCGCTGTCGAGCACGCCATTGCCATTCGCGTCCTTGGTCAGCCGCTCCATCGCGTTGATATTGCTGTACTGGTAGAAACTGCTCTTGGTCGTTTCGACCGAAGCGCTGGGCACGACGCGCTTGATGGTGGTTTCGATGTCGCTTTCGATCGTTGTGCTATCGACGGTCTGGACGGTGGTAAGGCGGGAAGCGCGCTCCAGCGCGCCCAGCATGACCGAACGGACATAGATCTGATAGCCCATTTCCAGCCCGCCGAAGAGGATGAAGCAGAGCGGCAGGAGGATCAGCGCGAATTCCGGAACGGATGCGCCGCGCCGATCCCCAAGCAACAGCCGGAGGCGGGAGGGGAGGATCGTCACTGCGACAGCCTCAACGACCCGATATTCTCCCCGATGTCGCGGAAGACCTTGTTTAATTGCGCGCTATTGTCTGCCTTGTATGCAAATTCCGGATTGATCGTATTGGTCGAGGAGGAACAGTTTATGAGGTCAGAACTGAGCGTAGATCCGGAACTAAAGGATATGGAATAGATCTTCACGTCCATATTCTTGATCGCCGTGCAGGTCATCAGCATCCGCGCCGTGCGATTGCTGTTATTCTGACTGGTCGTGCCGTTCGTGGTGACACGCAGGGCATAGCGTTCCGGCCCATGGGACGAGTAGCTGGTGGAATATGTGCTGGTGCCGGTCTGCATTTGGCCGTCCGTCATGAAGATGACGTAACGCGAGATGGGGAAGGTATGATAAAGGGTCGGATTATCGTCTCGCCACAGACCAGTCCTAGACAGAAGGCGGGCAGCCCAAAGAAGGCCGGTGTCCAGATAGGTGCCGCCATTGGCGATGAAACCGTTGTCGAACGCAAAATAATTGTTGAAATCTGTCGCTGTCATCGGCGCCAACTCACGCATCGGCTTGGGGCAGGCATAACCTGTACTGCCTGCACTGCCTGAACTGGCAGGATCAGCCACCGTCCATCGCGTTTGGGTTGACGTCGGGCTGGTATCAAATTTCAGGTCGTCGGCCGTGCTCGGAAGATTGTCGGGAATGGAATGCCCCGATGTCTTTGTGATGGTGTTGCTCGTCCGGCGTTCTTCGACGCAACCGTCCCATGTGCTGGTCATCCACGTATTGCTATGGCCAACGCTGGTGCCAGGCGTGCGGTCGTTATAGTAAGTACCCGTGGTATTGAACCAACTCGGCTGGCGTGACCAGAGCGTTGTGCCGGCGCTGCCGGTGCTGAAGCCGGCATTGACCATCTGCGCGAAAGGTACGATTGCCCAGCGGACACGCTTGCGTTTGCCCTCTTCAGTCATGTTGAACTGGGTTTCGATCGTGGCCATCTGCGTTTGCAGGCTGGCGAGCGCCGTGCGCAACGCCTGTATGCGCGAGACGTTGATGGAGTTCTCTACCACCTCTTCGACATAACGCATGGACTTGCCCATGCCTGGAATATTTGTGGTGACGTATTTTGCGTTATTTTGGCATGTTTGTTCGGACCACTCCGGCTTGCAGCCCATCGATCCGGTCACGTCCAACACCAGCACGATGTCGATATTGCTATAGTCGTTGCGCGCGGTGCAGCTTGCGGTGATTGCCATATTGGCCTTGCCGAACAACCCCATCACTGCGGTCGGCACGCTGGAGGCCAGCGTCAACTGGATTGTGTCGTTGGCGCCGAGCGTGGGCGCGACGGTGATGTTGGGCGGCGTGCCCAGATAGGTGCTGGGGAAGTTGAACCGTACAAATTTTGTCACCTCGCCCGTCACCGAATCGCTCAGCACGCCGCTCGACCCCATCGCCTTGCGGCCCGCGAGGACGCCGGCGTCGCAGGCCTGTTGCAGGCGCGTCTGGGCGAGGTAGCCGCGGCTGATGTCCACGGCGCCGCCGACCATGCCAGCGAGCGGGATCAGGGCCGCTGCGATGATGGCGATGGTATTGCCGGCCTCATTTCGCAGCAGCCGTGCCAGAAGACCCTTATGATTGTCAGATGCCCAACCCATAGCTATCCCATCGATCCCCGCGACGCCCTTTCGACAGGGCCGGTTGCAATCATGCCCTATGCGTGCGGACCGGTTAGAATGTGTATGAGGAAGATGGTTAAAGGACCGATAATCCGCGTAGCCCCTGGCATATCCCATGGTGTGCGATGAGTGGGGCGGAGGATGGCTTGCCGCCGCTCGCGATCCTGCTGGCGGCCCATGCCGGTGCGCAGGCGGAGCGGCATCGGGCGATCTGGGGCTTTGACGGGCGGCTTGCGAAGGTCGCCCGCACCACCAGCGATCGGACGATCGGCCAGATGCGGCTGGCCTGGTGGAATGATGTGATCGACGACGCGGACAACCGCAAGGGACGCGGCGAGCCGGTGGTCGACGCGATGCGCGCGACCGGGGCGATGGCCGCGCCGGGGCTGGTCGCGATCATCGACGGCTGGGAAGTGCTGGTGGTCGAACCGGACATTGATGCGCAGGGCCTGCGCGATTATGCCGTGGGGCGTGGAGGCGGGCTGTTCCGGGCGCTCGCCGATGCGGAGGATGCGCCCGCATGGCTGACGGCGGCGGGGCAGGTCTGGGCGCTGTGGGATCTGGCGGGGCATGTCGATGATGTGGCGCTGGCGCAGGCCGCGCTGGGGCAGGCGCGCGAGCTGTTGCCGCAGGTCGAGGGCGCGCGCTGGCCGAGGGCATGGAAGCCGCTGCGGATCGCCTTCACGCTGGCGCGGGCGGATGTGCTGGCGGGGCGGGGCGCGCCTGCGGGGATGCCGCGCGGGCTGGCGCTGCGGCTGCTGCGGATCGCGCTTGTCGGGCGCTAGCGTGTCGGGATAGGTTTGGCGTTCCGAAGCTGAGGGGGGCGATCATGGGGCGAATGCTGGCGGGGGGCATGGCGGCGCTGCTGCTGGTTGCGGGCGGCCTGTTCTGGTGGCAGGGGCGGGCGGACACCGCGCCGGTGCCGCAACTGGCCGTCGCGCCGCCGCCTCCGCCCGAAGTGGAGAGCCTGCCGGAGGGCGATCCTGATGCGGTAGGGGAAGCGCCGCCCATGCCCGGCGAGGCCAGTCCGCAGAGCCGTGAGGAGAAGCGCTTCGCCCGCTACGACCGGAACCGGGATGGGGTCATCACCCGCGTCGAGATGATGGGCAGCCGCACCAAGGCCTTCAAGGCGCTGGACAAGAATGGCGATAATCTTCTGTCTTTCGAGGAATGGGCGGCGGCGACGTCGGACCGTTTCAGCGCGGCGGACGCCGACAAGGACGGCAAGCTGACCCCGGCGGAATTCGCCACCACCGCGCCCAAGCGGACGGTGAAGCCGAAGTGCAAATGCTAGAATGGTCATGTGTTCCTGCAAAAGCAGGAACCCAGGGTCGAACGGATGACCTTGCCGCTCTGGGCTCCTGCTTTCGCAGGAGCACGGCGCACGGATTTCAGGCGATCTCCATTTCCCCCATCCATGCGCCCAGCGATGCGCGCGCGCGGGAGGTATAGGCTTCCTTGCGCTGTTTCTTCTTCACATCGTCCAGCGTCGGGAACAGGCCGAAATTGACGTTCATCGGCTGATAGTCCGCCGTCTCGACATTGCCGGTCACATGCCCCAGCAGCGCACCGAGCGCGGTGTCGGCGGGCGGGGGCGTCAGGACATGTCCCAGCAGTTCGGCCGCCGCGAAGCGCCCGGCGAGCAGGCCGATGGCGGCGCTCTCCACATACCCCTCGCACCCCGTCATCTGCCCGGCGAAGCGGATATGCGGCGCGCTTTTCAGGCGCAGCGTGGGATCGAGCAGCTTGGGCGACTGGATGAAGGTGTTGCGGTGCAGGCCGCCCAGCCGCGCGAACTCGGCCTTTTCCAGTCCCGCTATGGTGCGGAACAATTCGACCTGCGCGCCATGTTTCAGCTTGGTCTGGAAGCCGACCATGTTCCAGAGCGTGCCGCTGGCATTGTCCTGCCGCAACTGCACGACCGCATAGGGCCAGCGGCCGGTGCGCGGATCGTCGAGGCCCATCGGCTTCATCGGCCCGTGGCGCAGGGTTTCCGGCCCGCGTGACGCCATGACCTCGATCGGCATACAGCCCTCGAAATAGGGGGTGTTCGCCTCCCATTCCTTATATTCGGTTTTTTCGCCGTCGAGCAGCCCCTGGACGAAGGCCTCATATTGCTCCCGGTTCATCGGGCAGTTGATATAATCCTTGCCCTCGCCGCCGGCGGGACCGATCTTGTCCCAGCGATTGGCCATCCAGCATTTGTCCATGTCGATGCTGTCGAAATGGATGACCGGCGCGATCGCGTCGAAGAAGGCGAGATGCTCCATGCCCGCCGCTTCGCCGATGCTGGTGGCGAGGGCAGGCGCGGTCAGCGGGCCGGTGGCGACGATGGTCATGCCCGCGCCCGGCAGCGTGTCGATCCGCTCACGCACGATCTCGACATTGGGATGGTCTGCCAGCGCGCGGGTGACGCCGCCCGAAAAGACATGGCGGTCGACCGCCAGCGCGGACCCGGCGGGCACCTTGGCCGGTTCAGCCTGCGCCATGATGAGCGAGTCCAGCCGCCGCATTTCCTGATGCAGCAGGCCGACGGCATTCTTGTCGGCATCGTCGGAACGGAAGCTGTTGGAACAGACCAGTTCGGCCAGGCCGTCGGTCTGGTGCGCGGGGGTCATGTCGCCCGTTCCCCGCATTTCGGACAGGCGGACGCGGATGCCCGCCTGCGCCAACTGCCACGCCGCTTCGGTGCCGGCCAGGCCGCCGCCGATGATATGAACCTGATGATCGGACATGGTCTTCGCCTTAACTTCGCATTGTCCCGTGAGGATCGGGGATTTCCGGTCGCCAGTGGGATATATCGTCGTTCGTAGCAAGGAGTATAGCCAAGGGGGCGGGCAGGACAGGGTGATTAGCCTGCGCTGCGGCTATGACTCAGCCATGCGCTGAGGCCGCAGGTGACCGTGAGGGCGAAGGCGATTTCGGGCGAGTCCTTTGTTGCGCCCAATAGGATGGCGAGGCCAGTGCCGATCGCGACGCCTACGGCAAGCCAGGTTATTCTGGGTGCGCAGGGCCAGCACCGGGAGGACAGCCAATCCATCATGACCGTTCCGAGCAGGATGGGGACACACGCCACGAACGGGCCGAAGATCAGGGCGAACAACATAATCAACGGCACGGCGATCAGCATTCCGGCTTCGACCGGGACAGGAGCGGGCAGTTGCAAATAGAGCCATGCGGCCATGGTGGCGGCGACGAAGACCGGGCCAGCGGAGAGGATTGCCCGGCTTGCGCCACGGAAGGATGTCGAGCGGGACGAATACATGCTGTCCTCCCGAAAAAGGGGGAGGGTGGGGCTACCACCCTCATGGTAGGAAAGGTCACGCGGCTCGCGCATGACCATCGGTCAGCCAGCCGTTCACCTTGCGCCCGAAATGCGCAATGGCGCCCATGTTGAAGAAGTGCATCCCGCCCAGCACGATGACGGCCAGGCCGACCTTGCTGCTGAGGAAGCGGATCGTGTCGGCGACCGTCACCGGTTCCTTGCCCAGGCTGAGCGTCAGCGTGATGAAGCCGATATTCACGAGGTAGAAGCCGACGACCAGCAAATGGTTGGTCGAGCGCGCCAGTTCGGCATTGTGGCCGAAACATTGGATGAGAAAGACTTCGCCATTTCTGGACAGGGTGCGCGCGACCCAGATGGTGATGGCGAGGGTAATGACCAGATAGAGGGCATAGGCGGATTCGACCATGGTGCATTTCCTTTCGTTTCGATAATTTCGGTAAAAACAGAAATTCAAGATCACAAAAAAATAGGGCGGATTGATCCTTTCAGTCCAGGGGCGGGGTCTTGTCCTTCGCGCCGGGCAGGAAGCGGGCGATCTTGCCGCCCAGCTTCATCAGCGTGACAAGCGTGGGCTTGGGCAGGACGCGCACCTGTTCGTACCAGGTGCCCAGCGTCGACATGAATTCATGCATCCGCACGATCCGGTCGCGGACATGGGCGGGCGCGCTCTTGTCCTGCGCCAGTCGTTGGGCAAGCTCGCCCAGCAGGGCGATGGTCGGGTCGATCTCCCGCCGCTTGCGCTCGGCCGCGATGCGGGTGAGCATTTCCCACAGGTCCAGTTCGGCCACGAAATGGTCGCGCCGGTCGCCATCGACATGGACGCGGCGGACAATGGCATAGCCCTGCAATTCCTTGAGCGCGGTCGAGACGTTGGAACGGGCAAGGCCAAGCTGGTCGACAATCTCATCGGCGGGCAGGGGCCGGTCGGACAGGTAGAGCAGGGCATGAACCTGGCTGACCGACCGGTTGACGCCCCATTGCGTACCCATTTCACCCCAGTGGAGCAGGAACGCCTTGGCATCGGGATGGTCGAGAAGTGACATGACGTTCCTTTCTGTAAAAACAGAAATAACGGAACATACTGAGTCGCGCAAGCGGGAACGCTTGCCCCGGTCGATGGTTGAGACGGCCTGGATCAGGAGAAAATGTCATGATCGATCATGTCGGTTTCGCCGTCAGCGATGCGGAACGATCGGGTGAGTTTTACGACTTGTTGCTGGGCGCGATCGGCTTCTCGCGATTGGCCACTATCCCGGCGGCGGAAAATGGCAGCGGCGGGACGGCGCATGGCTATGGCCGGGACGGCGACGCCTGTTTCTGGATCGGCGACAAGGAACAGGTGGGCCAGGGGACACATATCGCCTTTCGCGTCGAGAACCGGGCCATGGTCCAGGCCTTCCACGCAGCCGGTCTGGCGGCGGGCGGCACGGATCAGGGCGCGCCGGGCCTGCGGCCCCATTATGGACCGACCTATTATGCCGCCTTCATCCTCGATCCCGACGGGTTGAATATCGAGGCGGTCTGCCACAGGACCGAAGAACCGTCAGCCGTGACGTGACAAATGGATTCGGATCGGCAACAAAAGCCCGTCTGCCGCGTTCGCGCAGAAGTTCTTGGCGCGCAGATGTTTTCGCGCCCTTTCCGGAGAGCATTCATGAAGATCACGCCCATTCTGCTCGTCCTGCCGCTTGGCTTTCTTGCATCATCCTGCGCCACCGCCGCTTCGGACAAGGCCGCGCCCACGGCCCATGCCAAGCTGGTCGCCGGTGACGGCAGTTCGCGCGGGCAGGCGACCGTGACCGAAGCGCCCGACGGGCTGCATGTCCTGGTCAAGGCGCAGGGACTGACGCCGGGCATCCATGCGGTGCATCTCCATACGACCGGCACCTGCACCGGTCCCGACTTCACCAGCGCGGGCGGCCATTGGAACCCGACCGGGCGCCAGCATGGCAAGGACAATCCCGCCGGTATGCATATGGGCGACATGCCGAACATGCTCGCCGGGCCGGACGGCGCGGGCGATCTGGAATATGTCGTCCCGCATGGCAGCATCAAGGACGGCGCGACCCCGCTGCTCGACGCCGACGGCGCGGCGGTGGTGATCCATGCCCAGGCCGATGACAATAAGACCGACCCGACGGGCAATGCCGGCGGCCGCGTCGCCTGTGGCGTGCTGAAGGCGGGCTGATCGCTGCGCCTGGAACCGGGTGGGGGCTTAAGGTGGATCGACATTCAGGTTTAAGCAGAAGGCTCAGCTTCATTTTCAACGTCATGCCGGGCTTGCCCCGGCATCCAGAGTCGCAGGTGCCGCCCTTTATGCCCTGGATGCCGGATCAAGTCCGGCATGACGGCTTGGGAAGTGCCTAAACCGTGAACGTCGATCCGCCCTAAGGGGTGGCGCCCGCCCCGCCATAGTCGGCGACCGCTTCGTAGCGGGCGCCGTCATGCCCCATCCGGCTTTCGAACAGGCTGAAACCCTCGACCGGGAAGGGGGGGCTGGCAAGGCCGGCATGGGTGGCGAGGAAGCCGTCCACCATGCCGCCCGACCGGCCAAAGCGCGCCATCGTGATGTGCGGCAGATAGGCGCGCCCCTCCGGCGGCAGGCCGGCCGAGACGCAGGCGCGATCGATCTTCCTGTGCAGCAGCGCGAGGGAATCGCGCGGCTGGACCCCGGCCCAGAGCGTGTCCACCGCCCCCTTGCGATCGAAGCTGCCCACGCCCGACAGGCTGATGGCGAAGGGGGCGAAGCGGATCGCGGCCAGCGCATCGGCGATGTCGTTGGCCTGATGCCGGTCGACCTCGCCGATGAAGCGCAGGGTCAGGTGCAATTGCGCGTCATCCTGCCAGCGCGCGCCGGGGACGCCGGTCATCAACGCCATGAGCTGCGAACGGATGGGAGCGGGCGGGCGGGCGGCCACGAACAGGCGATGCATGGCCTTCATATAAGGCCCGTCTGGATGATCTGCCACGGTCTTTCCGGTTTGACTTGAAGTCGAACGGCGATCAGCCGATAATAGCAGCACCAGCGAGGAATGCTGGTGAAGGAGATGATTTTCATGGCCAACTGGTCCGACCCCCGTTCCGACATAGCGGGCTTTGGCGGTGCCACCGCCGCGCGCGGCGAGGCGTTCGACGCCGGGCTGCGCCGCTACATGCTGTCGGTTTACAATTATATGGCGAGCGGCGTGCTGCTGACCGGTCTCGTCGCGATGCTGTTTGCGTCGAGCGGTCTGGCGCTGCAGATTCTCGCCGGTCCCGGCATTCTCAAATATATCATCATGTTCGCGCCTCTGGTGTTCGTGATGGTGTTGAGCTTTGGCATCAACCGGCTGTCGACCCCGGCGGCGCAGGGGCTGTTCTGGGTCTATGCGGCAGTGATGGGCCTGTCGCTGTCGTCGATCTTCCTGGTCTATACCGGCACGTCGATCGCGCAGACCTTCTTCGCGACGGCGGCGGCTTTCGCGGGCCTGAGCCTGTGGGGCTACACCACCAAGAAGGATCTGTCGGGCTTCGGCACTTTCCTCATCATGGGCGTCGTCGGCCTGTTCGTCGCGATGCTCATCAACCTGTTCCTGAAATCGAGCGCGATGGACCTGGTCATCAGTTGCCTTGGCGTGCTGCTGTTCGCGGGCCTGACCGCCTATGACACGCAGAAGATCAAGAACATCTATGCGCATGTTGCGGGCACTGACATGATGGGCAAGTCGGTGGTGATGGGGGCGTTGAACCTCTATCTCGACTTCATCAACATGTTCCTGTTCCTGCTGCGCTTCATGGGCGATCGCCGCTGATCGCGCTGACAGGTGGAAATGCGAAAGGCCCGGCGGAGATGTCCGCCGGGCCTTTTTTCATGCCGTGAGGTAGGCCGTCAGCAGGCGGATCAGCTCCCCCTCCAGCCGGGCTTCATAATCGGGTGGAACATGGCCCTCAAGCAAGGCGCGGACGGGGCCGACCATGGCGCCAAAGGCGATGGCGCCGGTCATGGCGGGATCGTCGAAACGGGCGTCCGGCGCGCTGGCCAGCATGGACGTGATGGCGGTCGAGATGCGGGCCAGCGCCGCGGCGACCAGTTCCGGGCCGCCACGCTCCCCGGCGACGGCGTAGAGCGCCTTTGATTTCTCCGGATCGCGCAGCTTGACGGCGAGGAAGCTGGTTGCCAGCGCGGCCGCCATGTCGGCGACCGGACGGCCATGGTGCGCCCGGCACGCCTGCTCAACGGTATCGGCCATATCGGCCAGATGGCGCCCCAGCACCGCCATGAGCAGGGCGTCGCGATTGGGATAATATTGGTAAAGGCTGCCCACCGACAGGCCCGCGCGCGCGGCGATGCGGGTCGTGGTGCAGCGGGCAAGGCCGTCGCGCGTCAATATCTGAATGGTGGCGACGTGCAATGCCGCGATGCTGACCTGCGATCGCGCCTGAACCGGTGATTTGCGGGGCTTTAGGGGCGTTTCGGTATCGGCCATGAAATGCGAATTAAAAATGTGAGGCATCCTTCATATCTTGTGCCGGACAGCAAAGGCAAGAAAGGATCGCCATGCGCATGATCGAGAAGAGCGGCAGTTTTACTCTGGGTGGGCGGACGGTGAACCGGATCGGCTATGGCGCGATGCAGCTTGCCGGGCCGGGCGTGTTTGGACCGCCCAGGGACCATGAGGCGGCGCTGGCCGTACTGCGGGAAGCGGTTACGCTGGGCGTGAACCATATCGACACCAGTGATTTCTATGGACCGCATGTCACCAACCGGATCATCCGCGAGGCGCTGCACCCCTATCCCGAGGACCTGACTATCGTGACCAAGATTGGCGCGCGGCGCGGTGAGGATGCGTCCTGGCTGCCGGCGTTCTCGCCGGAAGAACTGACGCAGGCGGTGCATGACAATCTGCGCAACCTGGGGCGCGAGGTGCTGGACGTGGTCAACCTGCGTGTCATGTTCGACGCCCATGGGCCGGCCGAGGGTTCAATCGCGGAGCCGTTGGACGTGCTGGCGGACCTGCAACGGCAGGGGCTGGTGCGACATATCGGCTTGAGCAACGTCACGGCCGCGCAGGTCGAGGAAGGGCGGGCGATTGCGGAGATTATATGCGTGCAGAATATGTACAATATTGCGAACCGGCAGGATGACGCCCTGATCGATATATTGGCGGGGCAGGGCATCGCCTATGTGCCCTTCTTCCCATTGGGCGGTTTTTCGTCTTTGCAGTCTTCGGCGCTGTCGGACGTTGCGGAGGATTTGGGGGCGACACCGATGCAGGTGGCGCTGGCCTGGCTGTTGCGCCGATCGCCCAACATCCTGCTGATCCCCGGCACAACGTCCGTGGCGCACCTGCGCGAGAATTTGGCGGCGGCGGAGCTGGCATTGCCCGATGAGGCGATCGCGGCGCTCGATCGCATCGGGGCGTAAAAAAGGGGGAGGGCTGAGTTTCAGCCCTTCTTCTGCATCTGCGCGATAAGCGCGCCGTCCAGCGCCTTCTGCCGCTGATAGGCCGGGCGTTTGCGCAGGCGGGCGGCATAGGTTTCGAAGGCGGGGCGGCTGGGCAGGGTGCCAAAGGACAGACCCCAGTCGATCTGCGACCCCACATAGACGTCGGTGGCGGTGAATTGCGCGCCGCAGATCCAGCCATCGTCCGACACCGCGCTTTCCAGCGCGTCGATCATGTCGTCGAAGCAACCATATCCGGCGCTGCGTTCCCGCCCTTCGGGAACGACGAAGCCGAACGCCTTGTTGGTGATCGCCGCTTCCACCGGACCAGCGGCAAAGAAGAGCCAGCGATAATAATCCGCCCGTTGATCGACCGGCGGGGCCAGGTTGGCGGCGGGGAAGGCATCGGCGAGATAGGCGCAGATGGCGGCGCATTCGGTCACTATCCTGCCCGCATGGACGATGGCAGGCACCTTGCCCATCGGGTTGATCGCCAGATAATCGGCAGATTTCATGCCGCTGTCAAAATCGAGGATCACCATTTCATAGGCTTCGCCAACCTCCTCCAGCATCCAGCGGGCAATCTGCCCGCGCGACATGGGGTTGGTATAGAGGGTGAGGTTATGGGGCATGGCACGCTCTCCTGAATTACGATGCGGAGGGTGCCGCAACATGCGCAGGGATGCCAGCAATCAATCGGCCGGCATGTCGGGAATGGGGGTGGGAAGCGGACGGTCGGGTTTCGGAGAGTATCTGACAGCTTGCGGCCATTCCCGGAGAATGCAACATCCTACTCCTATGCTTGGCACTTTAATCAAACTTATGGCTGCTATTTTAGCTGGAGCCAGCCCAGCCAATCCGCTCGATATTCCTGTCGAGTTGGTCAAACCAGAAGTCGCAGTTGCACAGGTCGCCGCGTGTGGCGTCAAGAGCGTCCGGCTAAAGTTTGATGACACTCTTCAAGAAGACGTGATCGAAGTGGAATATATGACCTCCGCTTCGGAAGAGCAGCTAAGGTGCGTAGCCCATGCTTCGCTGGCTTCACATTATTATGTGGTGTTCCCATCGTCGATAGAGCGGGCCTATCAGGCGTTGTATCGGCGTCTGTCAAATGAACAGGACAGGACTGTCGCAAAGGCTTGGTTGGAAAAGAGAGGCCTGCTCTCCCGTCTGCCAGTTTATGACCCCCAGCATTTAGATGAGGCAGCTTTCGTTCGGGAACTCGAAGCTATGTGCGGCCCCAAAGCAATTGGCACAGTTAAAGTCATGCACGGAATGGGCACCTTCGAAGGCACTGCCATTTCGTCTGGTAAGCTGGACGACGAAACATTTTGGTGCCTCGTAAATGGGGCAGCGGCATCTGGATACCCCTTCGGCTTTATCGGAAACGAGAAGTATGGCGAAAATCCGTGAAGCAACACCTCGCTGCGGAACGTGAACGGGCGGCAGGTTTCGTAGCTCGAAAAATTGCCAATGAAAGGCGAGAAATGGTCGCTACCAGACCCGTGCCTCCGTTCGCCCTGCCTGAGTTTGCAATGGGTTGAGCGGAACTGTGACAGTGCCGTGGGGCTGGGCATGAAAAAGGGCGGCCATTACGGGCCGCCCTTTCCGTTTATGTCCTGAAGGCGCTTATTTAGTGCCTTCGGCTGTCTTCGCCTTGCCGCCTTTCTTGCCCTTTTTGGGGGCGGCGGGGGTGATTTCGAAGGAGAGGGCCTCATCCTTCATGCGGACATGGACTTCGCCGCCATGGACCAGCTTGCCGAACAGCAGTTCCTCGGCCAGCGGCTGCTTGATCTTCTCCTGCATCAGGCGACCCATCGGGCGGGCGCCGTAGAGCTTGTCATAGCCCTTCTTGGTGAGCCAGGCCTTGGCATCCTCGTCCAGGGTGATGTGGACGTCGCGGTCGGCCAGTTGCAGTTCCAGTTGCAGCACGAACTTGTCGATGACGCGGGCGACGATTTCCGGCGGCAGATAGCCGAAGGGCACCACCGCATCGAGACGGTTGCGGAATTCGGGGGTGAAGAGCTTCTTCACCGCATCCTCCTGCACATCCTCGCGCGTCAGTTCGCCGAAACCGATGCTTTCCTTCGCCATGTCCGACGCACCGGCATTGGTGGTCATGATGAGGATGGTGTTGCGGAAATCGACGGTCTTGCCGTGGTGGTCGGTCAGGCGGCCATTGTCCATCACCTGCAACAGGATGTTGAACAGGTCGGGATGCGCCTTCTCGATCTCGTCGAGCAGCAGCACGCTGTGCGGCTGCTGGTCGACGGCATCGGTCAGCAGGCCGCCCTGGTCATAGCCGACATAGCCCGGAGGGGCGCCGATCAGGCGGCTGACCGAATGGCGTTCCATATATTCCGACATGTCGAACCGCTGGAGCGGGATGCCGAGCAGCGTGGCGAGCTGGCGCGCCACCTCCGTCTTGCCGACGCCGGTGGGGCCGGAGAAGAGATAGTTGCCGATCGGCTTGTCGGGATCGCGCAGGCCCGCGCGCGACAGCTTGATCGCGGAGGACAGGGTTTCGATCGCCTTGTCCTGGCCGAAGACGACCCTTTTCAGGTCCGTGGTCAGCGATTCCAGCACGCTCTTGTCGTCGGACGACACCGTCTTGGGGGGGATGCGAGCCATGGTCGCGATGACCTGTTCGATCTCCTTGGGGGTGATCGTCTTCTTGCGTTTCGATGGGACCACCAGCATCTGCATCGCGCCGACTTCATCGATCACGTCGATCGCCTTGTCGGGCAGCTTGCGGTCGTTGATGTAGCGCGCTGACAGTTCCACCGCCGCCTTGATCGCGTCGGGCGTATATTTGACGTGATGATGATCCTCGAACGCGGTGCGCAGACCGGCCAGGATCTTGATCGTGTCGTCGATCGACGGTTCGTTGACGTCGATCTTCTGGAACCGGCGCAGCAGCGCGCGATCCTTTTCGAAATGATTGCGGAATTCCTTGTAGGTGGTCGAACCGATGCAGCGGATCGTGCCGCCCGACAGGGCCGGTTTCAGCAGGTTGGACGCATCCATCGCGCCGCCGCTGGTCGCGCCCGCGCCGATGACGGTGTGGATTTCATCGATGAAGAGGACCGCATCGGGCATCTTTTCCAGTTCGGTGACGACCGCTTTCAGCCGCTCCTCGAAATCGCCGCGATAGCGGGTGCCGGCCAGCAACGCGCCCATGTCGAGCGAGTAGATCACCGCGTCCTTGAGGACGTCGGGCACATCACCCTCGATGATCTTGCGCGCCAGTCCTTCCGCGATCGCGGTCTTGCCGACGCCGGGATCACCGACATAGAGCGGGTTGTTTTTCGAGCGGCGGCAGAGGATCTGGATGGTGCGATCCACCTCGGCCGAACGGCCGATCAGGGGATCGACCTTGCCGCGCTCCGCCTTTTCATTGAGGTTGACGGTGAACTGGTCGAGGGCGCTGTCCTTCTTGGCCTTACCGTCCTGCACCTTCTTTTCCTCCTCGGCGGCGCCCTTGGTCTCCTGACGCTCGGGCGTGGGCGTGCCCTTGCCGACGCCGTGGCTGATATAGCTGACGGCATCCAGACGGCTCATATCCTGCTGTTGCAGGAAGTAGACGGCATAGCTTTCGCGTTCGGAAAAGAGCGCGACCAGGACGTTGGCGCCCGTCACCTCATCCTTGCCGGACGACTGGACGTGCAGGATGGCGCGCTGGACGACGCGCTGGAAACCGCTGGTGGGGGACGGGTCGCTCGTTCCCTCGACCTTCAAACTGTCCAGTTCGGTGTCGAGATAATGGGTCACGGCGTCACCCAGCTCGCCCAGCTCCACGCCGCACGCCTGCATCACCTTCGACGCATGTTCGTCGTCGATCAGCGCGAGCAGCAGATGCTCCAGCGTGGCATATTCATGCTTGCGCTCCGACGCATGGGTCAGCGCGTTGTGCAGGGTGGTTTCAAGGGCGGGTGCGAAAGAAGGCATATATTCTACTCCAAGCTCCCCATGGGAGCGACCTTGAACCCTATGTCGGCATTACTCGACGCTCGATCAAGGCGTGTCGCCCGATCAGCGGAATTGCCACACTGCTCATGCCCGAAGAAACCCTGAAGGGTGCTGGGGGCGGGGCGCCGGTTCATCGTTTGAATAGCGCCTCGGCATTGGCCTTGTGATCGGCGGCGCTTTCAATCTTTGCCCTGGTTCGCCCGATTTCCGCCTCCAGTGCGGCGATGCGGGTTTCCAGTTCGGCAACGGACAATGGCCCCAGATCCTGTTTCAGCAGGCGGGCCAGCGGATCATCTCCCTTGCGTGGCAGATCGTCATCCAAGTCCATGAAGGCCAATGTTGACCCTATGGGCCACTCTGTCAATAAGGGCGCGCGCTTCACCGCATGATTTTGATGCGGCGCAATATAACGACAGCTTTCGGGCCAGTTTTTCGGGGACGGCGGGGATGGCGAATGGATTGACGACGCCGGGGGAGGCGCCAACGGACATGCCAAGGGACATGATGGCGATCGGCATCGCCGTGCCGGGCGGGCCGGAGGCGCTGGTGCCCGAACGGCGGCCGGTGCCGGTGCCGGGCAAGGGCGAGGTGCTGATCCGGGTCGCCGCCGCGGGCGTGAACCGGCCCGACGTGCTGCAACGGCAGGGGAAATATCCGCCCCCGCCGGGCGCTTCCGACATTCCGGGGCTGGAGGTGGCGGGCACCATCGTCGCGGCCGGGGACGGCGCGGACATGCTGGTGGGGCAGAAGGTCTGCGCGCTGCTGGCGGGCGGGGGCTATGCCGAATATGCGGTCGCGCCCGCCGGCCAGTGCCTGCCGGTCCCGGACAGCTATGACCTGGTCGAGGCGGCGGCGCTGCCCGAGACGCTCTTTACCGTATGGACCAACCTGTTCGAGCGTGCCTATGCGGTGGATGGCGACACGGTGCTGGTCCATGGCGGCACCAGCGGCATTGGCACCATGGCGATCACGCTGTGCAGGCTGTTCGGCGTGACGATCATCGTCACCTGCGGCAGTGACGAGAAGTGCGCGCAGGCCAAGGCGTGGGGCGCGGATCATGCGATCAACTATCGTGACCTGGACTATGTCGCGGAGGTGAAGCGGATCACCGGCGGGCAGGGGGTGCAGGCGGTGCTCGACATGGTCGGCGGCGACTATCTGCCGCGCAACCTGGAATGCCTGGCGGAGGACGGCCGGCATGTGTCGATCGCGGTTCTGGGCGGGGCGAAGGCGGAGATATTCATTCCGGCCATCATGCAGCGGCGGTTGACGATCACCGGATCGACGCTGCGCGCGCGGTCGACGGGGTTCAAGAGCCTGGTCGCGGATGAACTGATGCGCACGGTCTGGTCGTTCGTGAACGAAGGCAAGCTGCGCCCGGCGATGGACCAGCGGTTCGCGCTGGCGGACGCGGCCAAGGCGCACGCGCGGATGGACGCAGGCGCGCATTTCGGGAAGATCGTGCTGGTGGTTTGAGGGGGGATGGTCGGGTGAGATTTTCGCTTTTGGCCTCTTTCAGACCTTAAGTCATTCGTGCAAATACTTACTAATGAGCGACAGCAAATACCAAGGTGGAAGCACATTGGGTGGAAGATGGGGGTGTGGGTTGGCTGCCCTGGCGGCCCCGCTAATCCTTATGTTTTTTATCGGTGTTGTAGGCGAAAACCCGTTTTTCTGGTTGATAATACCGACCATTGCCGCTGTTGGACTGGGATCGCGCTGGCTCATTAATAGGGTTTGGTCGATCCTCCCTTAACCCTCTTTGTCATTCCCGCGTAGGCGGGAATCCATCTCCCAGTCTCTCGTCTAGATGCCCCGCATAGAGATGGATCCCCGCTTGCGCGGGGATGACGATGGGAAAACGAAAGGCTCTTCTCCATCACAACTTCGTCATCCCAGCGAACGCTAGATATCACTGCCCCGTTTCGTCGAGAAAAAAGCGGGATGCCGGCTTTTGTCGGCATGACAGGTGGAGAGGATCAACTGCAAACCCCTGCAAATCGTAGCATTTCCGTCATATTCTCTGCAAAGTTGTAACATTGGGGCGCTAGGGATTCGCTCCCAAGGACATCGTCTTTGGGGATCGTATCATGAACGCCATCACGCGCCTGCCCTTTCCGGGCGACATGGAAGAGGGCGCCGACGACCAGCTTCATATCCCTGAGCGGGAGGGGGAGCGTCGTCGCTATCGCACCATCTGGATCTCCGACATCCATCTTGGCACGCGCGGTTGCAACGCGACGATGCTGATCGATTTCCTCGACAGCGTGGACAGCGACACCATCTATCTGGTCGGCGACATCATCGATGGCTGGCGGCTCAAGAAGCGCTTCTACTGGCCGCAGACGCATAATGACGTGGTCTGGCGCCTGATGAAGCGCGCCAAGCGCGGCACGCGGGTCGTCTATATCCCCGGCAATCATGACGAGATGTTCCGCCAGTTCACCGGCATGAGCTTTGGCGGCGTGGAAATCCGGCGCAAGGCGATCCACCAGACTGCCGACGGGCGCAAGCTGCTGGTGCTGCATGGCGACGAGTTCGACACGATCATGCTGGCGCATCGCTGGCTCGCCTTCGTCGGCGACGCCGCCTACACGACGCTGATGCGCCTGAACATAGTGGTGAACGCGGTGCGGCAGCGCATGGGCCTGCCCTATTGGTCGCTCAGCAAGATGGCCAAGCACAAGGTCAAGAACGCCGTGTCCTTCATCTCCCGCTTCGAGGAAGTGGTGGCGCATGAGGCCGGCGCGCGCGGGGTGGACGGCGTGGTGTGCGGCCATATCCACAATGCCGAAATGCGCGAGATCGAGGGCGTGCAATATTATAATGATGGCGACTGGGTGGAAGGTTGCACCGCGCTGGTCGAGCATTCCGACGGGCGGATGGAAGTGCTGCACTGGGCCGACGAGATCGCCGCGCGGCAACAGGGCGCGGGCAATGAGCAGGCGCGGATAGCGGCTTGAATTTTTGGTGATGCACTTGAGGCGGCAGCGGGGTGGGTGTGGCTCCCCCCGGCGATGACGGAGCATAAGGCCATGCGTATAGCCATCGTTACCGACGCCTGGACGCCGCAGGTGAATGGCGTCGTGCGCACGCTCCAGACGATCCAGGGGGAACTGGAGCGGATGGGGCATGAGGTGAAGGTGATCTCGCCCGATCTCTACGGTTCCATTCCCTGCCCCACCTATCCCGAAATAAGGCTGGCGCTGGTGCGGTCGAGCGTGGTGGGGCAGGCGATCGCCGCCTTCCGCCCCGATGCCGTGCATCTGGCGACCGAAGGGCCGCTGTGCATCGCGGCGCGGCGCTGGTGCCTGCGCAGCGGCGTGCCCTTCACCACCGCCTATCACACCCATTTCCCCGATTATGTGGCGCAGCGCACCGGCCTGCCCGCAGCCTGGTTCTGGCGCTATATCCGCTGGTTCCATGGCCCGGCGCAGGCGGTGCTGGTGTCGACCCGGTCGGTGCGCGAGCAGTTGCGCGCCCATGGCGTCGCCAATGTGCGGCCCTGGGGCAGGGGGGTGGACCTGACCGCCTTCACGCCCGATGCCCGGCCGCCCGCCCTGTTCGCCGATCTGCCGCGCCCGATCATGCTCTATGTCGGGCGGGTCGCGGTCGAGAAGAATCTGGAGGCGTTTCTGGCCACCGACCATGACGGGACCAAGGTGGTGGTGGGCGACGGGCCGGCGCGCGTGACGCTGGAGCGGGCCTATCCGCAGGCGCGCTTCCTGGGCGCGCTGTTCGGGGCGGAGCTGGCGGGCGTCTATGCGGGCGCCGACGTCTTCGTCTTCCCCAGCCGCACCGACACGTTCGGGCTGGTAATGATCGAGGCGCTGGCCTGCGGCACGCCGGTCGCGGCCTATCCGGTGACGGGGCCGGTCGATATCGTGACGCCGGAAACCGGCGCGCTGTCGGAGGATCTGGGGCGGGCCATCACCGGGGCGCTGGTGCGGGATCGGCAGGCCTGCGCCATTTACGGCCGCAGCTTCAGTTGGGAACGGAGCGCGCGGGAGTTCCTGTCGGGCCTGCATGAAATCGACCCGGATGTGATCGACAGCGCCGCCTGACGCTTTTCCTTGCCGCCAGGGCCGGGATGCACTATTCCCGACCCGTCGCGGCCGCCCTGATTGGGCGGCCCTTATCGTTTTTACGTGCCGGAGAAGACCCCGTGTCCCAGCCTCTCATGCCCCACGCGACCGCCAGTTGGCTGGTCGACAACAGCGCTCTGAGCTTCGACCAGATCGCGGAATTCTGTGGGCTTCATATCCTCGAAGTGCAGGCGATCGCCGACGATACCGCCAGCATCAAATATACCGGCCGCGATCCGGTGCGCGCCCATGAAATCACCATGGACGAAATCCACAAGGGTGAGAGCAATCCCGACTACAAGCTCAAGATGCTGAAGGGGCCGGAGCCGGTTCGCCGGACCAAGGGGCCGCGCTACACCCCGGTCAGCAAGCGCCAGGACAAGCCGGACGGCATCGCCTGGATCCTGCGCAATCATCCGGAGATTTCGGACGGCGCGATCGGCAAGCTGATCGGCACCACCCGCACCACCATCGCCGCGATCCGCGACCGCAGCCACTGGAACATCTCCAACATCACGCCCAAGGACCCGGTGACGCTGGGCCTCTGCTCGCAGCGCGAGCTGGATTCGCTGGTCGCGAAGGCGGCGAAGAAGGCGGGCATCGAGGCGCCGACCGATTCGCGCCTGGACGGCGACCGCGAGGCGCTGATCGAGGAGCTGCGCCGCGAGCGCCAGGACGCCGTGCGCCGCGCCGAAGAGGCGCTGAAGAGCGAGTCCGAACTGATTTCCAGCGACGCCGCGATCCTCGATCCCTTTGGCGGGAGCAAGAGCGAAGCGTAATGCCGTAGCGTCAGCGGCGGCCATGCCAGGCCGCTGCGGCGCTGGAATGGCAGCAACGATATTAGGGGCCGTGCCGGCTTTCGGCGCGGCCCTTTTTCCGTTGGTTGACGCTTGCGTAAAGTAGGTGATGGCCATACACTTCGGGCCATGGAGAGCATAGAAAATATCCTGAAGGATAGATATCGTCATCCCACCGCGTGGGATCAGACCTTCCCGCCGCTGTCGATGGGACAGATGGTGACGAACAGCGCCACCGCGCATCCGCAGGCCCATATGATCGACTTCATGGGCCGCAAGTTCAGCTATGGCGAGATGTTCGGCCAGATCAGGCGCATCGCCTGCGGGTTGCAGGCGATGGGCGTGAAGAAGGGCGATCGGGTCGGCCTCTATCTGCCCAACACCCCCCATTATGTCGCGGCCTATTATGGCGCGCTGATGGCCGGCGCGATCGTCGTCAACTTCTCCCCCCTCTACACCGCCGCCGAACTGGAGCATCAGGTCGAGGATAGCGGCACCAGGATATTGTTCACCCTGTCGGCCAAGGCGCTGCTGCCGACCGCGCTGGAGGTGCTGGAGCACAGCACGCTCGAAACGCTGATCGTCGGGTCGGTCGCGGAGGTGCTGTCGCCGGTCAAGTCGCTGTTGTTCCGCCTGTTCAAGGCGAGCGAGAGCGTGGCGCTGCCCAACGATCCGCGCGTGATCCGCTATGACCGGTTCATGGCGAACAAGGGCGACTGCGTGGTGGCGGAGATCGATCCGGTCAACGACATCGCGCTGCTGCAATATACCGGCGGCACCACCGGCACGCCCAAGGGGGCGATGCTGACGCACCAGAATCTGACCGCCAACGCGCGGCAGGCGCAGGTGATCGATCCGCGCGGCGATGAGGAGGACCGCATCATCGCGGTGCTGCCCTTCTTCCACGTCTTCGCCAATACCTGCACGCTCAACCGGACGGTGGTGAAGGGCGGGGAAATGGTGATGCTGCCGCGCTTCGACGCGGCGCAGGTGCTGTCGGCGGTCCAGCGGACCAGGGCGACGTCGCTGCCCGGCGTGCCTACCATGTATCAGGCGCTGCTCGATCATCCGTCGATCCGCAATGTCGATTTCTCCTCGCTGCGTGCCTGTATTTCGGGCGGCGCGCCGTTGCCGCTCGAACTGAAACAGCGGTTCGAGGCGGCGACCGGCGCCCGGCTGATCGAGGGTTATGGCCTGACGGAAACCAGCCCGATCGTCTGCACCAATCCCTATGAGGGATTGAACAAGAGCGGCACCGTCGGACAGCCGGTGCCCGGAACGCGGGTGAAGCTGGTCGATCGCGAAGACCCGACCCGCCCGCCGCCCGAAGGGGAGCCCGGCGAACTGCTCTTTGCCGGGCCGCAGATCATGAAGGGCTATTGGAACCGGCCCGACGCGGATGCGGAGGTGTTCATCGGCGAATTTATCCGCACTGGCGACGTCGGCATCATCGACGAGGACGGCTATGTGAAGATTGTCGACCGGTTGAAGGACATGATCGCGGTCGGCGGCTTCAAGGTCTTCCCCAGCCAGGTGGAATCGATCCTCTACCATCATCCCGCGGTCAAGGAGGCGCTGGTGATCGGCGTGCCCGACCGTTACCGCGGCGAGCAGCCCAAGGCGTTCGTGACGCTCAACGAAGGGGCGGAGATTGACGGGCCGGGCCTCAAGGATTGGCTCAATCCGCAACTCGGTAAGCATGAGCGAGTGTGCGAGGTGGAGGTGCGCCTGAACCTCCCCAAGACTCTGGTCGGCAAGCTGTCGCGCAAGGAACTGGTGGCCGAAGAACGCGCCAAGGCGGAAGCGGCGGCGAAGGAGGCTGGAACAGCGGCCTGATCCTTCCTATCTGTGGGGTGTTTGGAAATGCGCGTTTGGCGCCGAACTACTCCGCTGCAAAATACAAGGAACTGGACATATGGCCGACGAAATCGCGACGCTTGCCGGGGGATGCTTCTGGTGCACCGAGGCGGTGTATCAGAACCTCAAGGGCGTGAAGGCGGTGACGAGCGGCTATATCGGCGGCACGCTGCCCAATCCGACCTATGAACAGGTCTGCTCCGGCGCGACCGGCCATGCCGAAGCGATCCGCATCGCCTATGACCCGGCGGTGATTTCCTATGCCGACCTGCTCGACATCTTCTTCGCGACGCATAATCCGACGACGCTGAACCGCCAGGGTAACGACATCGGCACCCAATATCGGTCCGCGATCTTCCCCCATTCGGCCGCCCAGGAGGAAGAGGCACGCGCAGGCATCGAGCGGGCGCAGGCGGACCAGGCCGACCCGATCGTCACCGCGATCGAACTGGACGCGCCCTGGTATCCGGCGGAGGATTATCACCAGAAATATTGGGACCGGGTCGGCGACCAGAATCCCTACTGCATGGCCGTAATCCCGCCCAAGCTCGCCAAACTACGCAAAGGCTTCGCCGCGCGGATCGAGGCCTGAGGGGGCGGGGCGGAAGCGGCCATACGCGAACGTTGCGCAGGCCCACCCCCAACCCCTCCCGCAAGCGGGAGGGGAGCGAGACTTACCGCGCCGCAGGCGTGGCTAGTCGCAGCGGGGTGGGTGTGATATCCGCAAACGACCAGAAGCGCCCCTTCTTTCTCCCCTCCCTGCAAGGGAGGGGCAGGGGGTGGGTACGCCGCGTTAGCGGCGCTCTTCTTACGATAAGGCAGACGCTCGCTCCGCTCGCCACCCACCCCTAACCCCTCCCTTGAAAGGGAGGGGAATGTCTTGGCTCCACCCCAATCCGTCATTCCCGCGAAGGCGGGAATCCATCTCCCGACGTCTCACTTCGGCTGCGCCGGAGATGGCTCCGCGCCTTCGCGGGGATGACGATGGAGGGAAAGCCACCCCAAGCCAGACCTGACCGCTTCCCTGAACGGGCGCTTGTCTTTGTTGTCGTCTTTAGTCGGTGGTTCATGGGAACCATGCTATGGCTGCATCGACCACCATGCCGGGGGAGGAATGATGAAGAAGATGATGTTGCTGGCCGCGCCGCTGATGCTGTTGGCATTGCCGGGATGCGTTCGGACCGTCGCCAGCGTCGTGACCGCGCCGGTTCGCGCCGGGGCGCAGGTCGTGGACTGGTCCACCACCAGCCAGGAAGAGGCGGATCGCAATTACGGCCGCAAGATGCGCGAGCAGGAAGCGCGGGACGGCAAGGCCGCCAAGAAGGCGGAGAAGGAACGCCGCAAACAGTGCCGCGAGGCGGGCAACGACAATTGCGGGTGAGGGGATTGCCTCATATTCTTCAATTCCCGTTCGGACTGAGCTTGTCTAAAGCCGGGAAACGCTCCTGCCATTCCGGGCTTACGCCGCCGCGCGCCTGAGCCGGTCGTTGATGGCCGCGCCGATGCCCTCGGTCGGGATGGGGGCGATCGCGATCCGGGCCGCTGCGCTGGCGTCGGCGATGTGCAGGGCGGCGAACAGGTTCGTGCCCGCTTCCCGCAGGTCTGCTTCCGCGCTGAGGTTGATGTGGCAGGGCATCAGGCCGAAGCCGATCAGATATTCGTCGGCCTCGGCCCGCAGCGCGTCCAGCCGCACCGGCTTGGACGGCGCATAATGGCTTGCGAGCTGGCCGGGCGCCTCGACCTTCCCGTCGTCCCCATCGTTATTGCCGGTGACGACCGGCAGGCCAGTCGCTTCCTCCAGCATGGCGGCGGTGACGGGGCCGGGGCGCAGCAGGCGGATGCGGCCCGCTTCCGGCGCGGCGATGGTGGATTCCAGGCCCTCGCTGGTCGGCCCTTCGTCCAGGATCATCCGCACCTTGCCGCCCAGGCTGTCGAGCACATGCTCCGCGCGCGTCGGGCTGATCGACCCGCTGCGATTGGCGGAAGGGGCCGCCAGAGGGCGGCTGCTTTCCCGGATCAGCGCGCGCATCGCCGGATGGGCGGGCAGGCGCAGCGCGACCGTGGGCAGGCCGGCGGTGACGAGCGGCGACAGGCCGCTGTCGGCGCGCACGGGCAGCACCAGTGTCAGCGGACCGGGCCAGAAACGGTCGGCGAGCCGTTCCGCGACGGGCGAGAAATCCGCCAGCCCACGCGCCATCTCCCGATCGGCGACATGGACGATCAGCGGATTGAAACTGGGGCGGCCCTTGGCGCTGTAGATCGCCGCCACCGCATGGCTGTCGGTCGCGTCGGCGGCAAGGCCGTAGACCGTTTCGGTCGGGACGGCGACGGGTTCGCCGGCACGGATGAGCAAGGCCGCCTCACGCAACGCCTCGGCGCTGTAGCGGCAGGATCTGGTGGAATAGGCTGGATTGGCGATAGTCACGGTCCCCGCGATATAGTCCCCGGTTGCGGCGAGTAAAAGGCCATTGCGACAGGACAATGACATTGCCGCAATTCGCGGCGGGGGACATTGCCGCAACAACTTGCGGCGGGCAGGATCGATCATTAAGCCCGCGCCATGACCGATGACCTTCTCACCCGCATTGCCGAAGCGCTGGAACGGCTTGCGCCGCCGCCGCCCGTTTCCGCCAATCTGGCCGCCGCGCCCGCTTATATATGGGACGGCCATGCGATCCATGGGGTGGAGGCTTTCGCGCCGGTGGCGTACGATTTGCTGACCGGCATCGACGCACAGAAGGGATCGCTGCTGGAGAATACCCGCCGTCACGCCGCCGGTCACGCCGCGCATGACGTGCTGCTGTGGGGCGCGCGCGGCACCGGCAAGTCGGCCGTGGTCGCGGCGGTCGTCGGCCAGTTGCAGGCGGAGGGGCAGGACGTCGCCCTGCTGCAATGCGCGATCGATGAACTGGCGAGCCTGCCTGCGCTGTTTTCGCTGCTGCGCGGCACGACGCGGCCCTTTGTGCTGTTCCT
This sequence comes from Sphingobium sp. BYY-5, assembly GCF_022758885.1. Taxonomy (NCBI): domain Bacteria; kingdom Pseudomonadati; phylum Pseudomonadota; class Alphaproteobacteria; order Sphingomonadales; family Sphingobiaceae; genus Sphingobium; species Sphingobium sp. BYY-5. The sequence goes on along the minus strand of NZ_JALEBH010000001.1, from coordinate 1,581,938 downwards.
CGACGATCTGGGCTTTGACGAGCAAGGAGTGGGCGATGCGCGGTCGCTGCGTTCGCTGTTGCAGGGCGGGACGGCGGCGCGGCCGGCCAATGTCCGCCTCTATGTGACGTCGAACCGCCGCCATATCGTGCCGCGCCACCTGTCGGAGCAGGATGATCCCGTCAATCCGCGCGACGTGGTGGACGACAAGATGGCGCTGTCCGACCGGTTCGGGCTGAGCCTGGGCTTCCATGCGATCGACCAGGACGCCTATGTCGCGATCGTCGGTGGTTATGCGGGCAAGCTGGGGCTCAGTTTCGATCCCCTGGAAGCGATCCAGTGGGCAACCCAGCGCGGCAGCCGGTCAGGCCGCGTCGCCTGGCAATATGTGGTCGAACTGGCCGGGCGGAATGGGCTGACAGTCTGACTCGTCCTGGCGGACGCAGCGAGTAGAAGGCAGCGATCCGCCCGCAAGGACGATGTTATTGCACCTTCGTCACCCGCCACACCACGCCGCCGACATCGTCGCTGACCAGCAGCGCGCCCTTGGCGTCGGCGGTCACGTCGACCGGGCGGCCCTGGGCGTTGCCGTCCTTGTCGAGGAAGCCGGTCAGCACGTCCACCGGCTTGGCCTTGCCCGCCTCGCCATCATCGAAGCCGACATAGACGACCTTGTAGCCGGCGGCAGGCTTGCGGTTCCAGCTGCCGTGCAGGCCGACGAAGGCGCCGTCGGTATAGGGCGCGCCCAGTTGCACCTTGTCGGCGAAGGTCAGGCCCAGCGGCGCGACATGGTTGCCCAGCGCATAATCAGGGCGCTTGGTATATTCGCGGATTTCCGGCCGCTGCGGCTGGACGCGGCGATCCTCATAGCCACCCCAGTAGTTCCACGGCCAGCCATAGAAAGCGCCAAATTCGACGCGGGTCAGATAGTCGGGGACCAGATCGCCGCCCAGCATGTCGCGTTCGTTGACCACGCCCCAGAGCGCGCCGCTCTTCGGCTCGAACGCCAGGCCAACCGGATTGCGCAGGCCTGATGCGAAAATGCGCTTGTAGCCAGTCCTGGGATTCACTTCGAGCACGACGGCGCGATTGGCTTCCAGTTCCAGGCCATTGTCGCCGATATTGCTGTTGGAGCCGACACCGACATAGAGCAGGCCGTTGGGCGCTGCGACCAGGCTCTTGGTCCAATGCTGGTTGGGCGCCTGGGCGGGGAGGTCGATGATCTTGCGGCCCTTGGCCGTGATCTGCGTCTCTCCCTCCTTATAGGGGAAGGCCAGCAGCGCGTCGGTGTTGGCGACATACAGCGTGTCGCCGATCAGCGCCATGCCATAGGGCGAGTTGAGGCCGGTCAGGAACGCCGTCTTGGTTTCGGCGCGGCCGTCGCCATCGGCGTCGCGCAACAGGGTGATGCGATTGGCCGACGGCACGCCCGCGCCCGCCTTGTTCATCAGATAGTTCATCACCCGCTGGACGATGCCGTCCTTGGGCCGCGGCGGGCTGTTGGTTTCGGCGACCAATATGTCGCCATTGGGCAGGCGCAGCAGCGATCGGGGATGGGCGAGGCCATCGGCGAAGCGCGCCACCGCCAGCCCCTTGGCCGCCACCGGTTTGGCGTTGCCCTGCCACGGCTTCACCTCAGCGATGTTGATCGTCGGCAGCGTTTCGTTGCGCGGGCTGGTGAAGACCGGTTCGCGGCCCGTGTCGGCGCCCACCGGCAGGCGCGCGGTATCGCCCTGCGCCAGATAGAGGAAGGCGCCCCCGGCCAGGGCCAGGGCGACGAGCGGCAGGACGATGACATGCTTGTTCATGCGCCCACATCTATGCGGGTGCGCCACGCTGGGCAAGGTGGATGGCGCTTATTTCCCACGCTCGCGCAGGTAGAGGAGGAGGGCGATCAGGATGCCCAGCCCGCCGCCCGCGAGCAGGCCGATGCTGGGCTGCCCCAACATGCCGCCGCCGATCGCGCCGGCCAGGATCAGCAGCGCGATGATCGCGCCCGCGCCGGTGGGGTTATGCCTGCCTTTGCTCATCGACATCCCTTGCCATGCCTTGGGCGGCAAGGCCAGTGTGATGGATTTGAAATACGCCACATTATGGCGGCTTGGTAGGGAGCGTATGTCAAATCCATAAACCACACTGGAATCATATATTTGCTAGGACGGATCGACATTCAGGTTAAAGCGGAAGCCTTGGCCTCATTTTCAACGTCATGCCGGACCCTTCGACCGGCTCAGGACAGGCCTGATCCGGCATCCAGAGTCGCAGGCGACGCCTTTTTTGGCCCTGGATGCCGGACCTGATCCGGCATGACGGCTTGGGAAGCGCCAAAACTGTGAATGTCGATCCGCCCTAGTGACCCTTATGAATCTGAAGTTCGTTCAACGCCAGCCAAATAGGGTGACGAACTTCAGATTCGGGTCACTGGCGGTTTTGGCGATTGCCTCGTTTGTAGACATATTGTCCTGAAATGATGCGTTTGTCCCATGACGGGACTTGCCTAACCGGCTGTTCACCCTGCTCCCCCGCCGGAGCAGCCAAAGGCTGAAACTGGCACGCCGATTGAATGGCTGTCCCCAACAAGAAGATGTCGCCAATAAAGTCGGGGAATATCGTGCAGATGCCATATCTTGCGAACCGCAAGAGCTATGAGGATGCCGCCGAACTCATCAGCCTGTTCGGCGACCATGCGGGCCATGAAGCGGCGGCGCGGGCCGACCGCAGCCTGAATCAGGGCAACCATCTCCATTTCTGCCATTGGCGACAGATCGAGCGGCTGATCCTGTTCCTCGCCCACGACCAGCCGCTGGGGACGATCCATTAGAGGATCGGGCCTTAACGCTGAGTGGGGACTGACGTCAGGATGCATCGATGGGAACTCATGCAGACCTGTTCCCCGGCCTACGCCGGGGAACAACCTGCCGACTGCAACTTGGTATGAGTTTTGCCGAAGGTCCGTGTCGAAGTATCAGATGCTGTGCCTAGGGCGGATCGACATTCACAGTTTTATGCGCTTCCCAAGCCGTCATGCCGGACCCGATCCGGCATGACGTTGAAAATCAGGCTGAGGCTTCTGCTTTAACCTGAATGTCGATCGGTCCTAGTCCCTCGATACGCCACCTCGATTTCACTCAATGCCTGCCGAGGTCGAAGGGGCTACTCGGAGCCTGCCTCCGCGAAGGCGGGGGACGTGACATCCCGCTCTGAAATCCGCCCTAAAGGCGCAGGCCCGCAGTTTCCGGCAGGCCGGCGAGGATGTTGAGGTTCTGGACGGCGGCGCCCGCTGCGCCCTTGCCCAGATTGTCGAGCGCGGCGACCAGGCGGGCCTGGCCGCTGTCCGCATTGCCGAACACGAACAGGGCGAGCCGGTCGGTCGCGCCGACATGCTCCAGCGCCACTTGCGTCAGGGAGGCGCTCTCTTCCAGTGAGGCGACGCCGACGAGGGGGGAGCCGGCATAGGCGGCGGCCAGTGCGGCCTGGATGTCGGCGACCGATGGCGCGCCCGGCATGGCGCGCAGTTGCAACGGCACCTCGACGATCATGCCGCGATAGGCGTCCGCCACGGCGGGCGCGAACAGCGGCGGATGGGTGAGGCCTGAATAGCGGGTCATTTCCGGCACATGCTTGTGGGCAAGGCTGAGGCCATAGGGGCGGAAGGCGGTCGGCACGCCGGCTTCGCCCTCATATTCGGCGATCATTGCCTTGCCGCCGCCCGAATAGCCTGATGCGCCCGACACCGTCACCGGCCAGTCGGCGGGCAACAGCCCGGCCAGCACCAGCGGCCGGACCAGTGCCAGAAAGCCGGTCGGCCAGCAGCCCGGATTGGCGACGAAGCGGCTGTTCGCCAGCTTTTCGCGATGGCCCGGTTCCAGTTCGGGGAAGCCGTAGGTCCAGCCGTCTGCGACGCGATGCGCGGTCGATGCGTCGATGACGCGCGTATGGTCGTTGTCGATCAGCGACACGGCTTCGCGGGCGGCGTCGTCGGGCAGGCAGAGAATGACGATGTCGGCGGCGTTGAGCGCGTCGCGGCGCGCGCCGGCGTCCCTGCGGTCCTTTTCCTCCAGCGCGATCAGCGACAGTTCGGGGCGGCCGGCCAGCCGGTCGCCAATCTCGATGCCGGTGGTGCCGTGGCCGCCGTCGATGAAGATGGCCGTGCTCATGCGCCGATCCTCCGCCGCGCGATGATCGGCTGGGCATGTGTGTCGGCAAGCCGCGCGACGACGTCCGCCAGCGGCTCTGCGACCACTGCCATCCAATGGGCATTGGCGTGCAGCAGCGTCTTGCCGTCGGTCATGATGCCGACATGACGGGGGAAGAAGATGATGTCGCCGCGCTGCAGGCGCGTTTCGCTGTCGATCGGCGCGCCGATGCCTTCGCATTGCAGGTCGGTGTCGCGCGGGACGGCGATACCGGCCGCGCCCAGCGCGACCTGCACCAGGCCCGAACAATCGACGCCGCGATGGCCGCGTCCGCCCCAGACATAGGGCTGACCCAGATAGCGTTCGGCGACGGCGACCCAATCCTGTTCCCGGTCCGCCGCCAGAGCGGCATGGCGGCTATGGATGAAGCCTTCGGCGCAGGCGATGAAGGCGCCCTGCACTTCGCCCGAAAAGCGCGCGCCGCGCGGCCAATAGTCGGCGATCGGCGACTTGATGTTGGGGCTGCTGAACAGCGGGGCGGTGGCCGTGGTGACGCGGTGGGTCGGCTGCTCCTCTATGTCCAGCGCATCACGCCGGACATAGCCGACATAGCCGTCATGGCCGCAAAAGCCCCAGGCCCAGTCCGTCGTCACGTCGAGCGCATGGAAGATTTCGCCGCGCAGCAATTCGCTGACCGCTTCGGATGTAGCGGCGGTGGCCGACAGGATCGGCGTGCCGGGGGCGACGCAGGTAAGCGGGACAGCGCGTGCATAATGGGCGGAAAAAAGCGTGCCCGCGAGCGCCAGATCGGCCAGGTCGCCGCGCGCCGCGTGGAGGCGGCGATCGAGCGCGACCGAACGGCCGTCTAGTGTGAACCGGGTTCTCTCAGGCGGTGTGTTCCGCGGGGGGGTGTCGGGGCCTGTCATCGCGCGCGGTTCCTGCGATGAAATGGTGAAAGGCGTCAAGGAATTCCGCCCCTTTCGAGGTCCGAGTGATGAAAATATTCCGACGATCGGCCACATCGCGCTCTCGTCGGAGATAACCGAGGGCCGAAAGCTTGTTGAGCGCACGGGTGATGACCGGCTTCGAGACGTGCAGAGTCTCCGCCAGGCCACGCACCGTATGCGGTCCGTCGCTGATATAGACCGTCATCATCAGGGCCATCTGGCGGTTGGTAAGGTCGGGTTTCCCCGACCGGACATAATCGACCAGCGTGCGCATCCACTGACGCAGCGGCTGCATGTCCGGGCGGTCGGTTTGGGCAGGCGATTCGGGCGCGTTCATGCCGCTTCAACGCGCGATGGCCAATCCGGTTGCGTAACGGATCGGCGCTTTATTGTAGCGTTAGGTGTCTTTACCGTAACGATGTTGCAGCAGGCGGAAAGCTGCCCGCATTCCAAGCGCTTCGCCCCCTTTTGGGCGTCCCGGCCTGGCCACCGGACGCCAGGCGAACGTATCGAGATGCAGCCAGGGCGTATCGTCGGGCACGAAACGCTTGAGGAACAGGGCGGCGGTGATCGCCCCGGCAAAGCCGCCTTCGCCCGCATTGTTGAGGTCGGCGATGTCCGATTTCAGCATATCGGCATAGCCGTCCCACAGCGGCAGGCGCCATGTCGGGTCGTCGACTTCCGCGCCCAGCGCGGCCATGTCCGCCGCCAGCCCGTCGTCATTGGCGAACAGGGCGGGGAGGTCGGGGCCGACCGCGACGCGCGCCGCTCCGGTCAGGGTGGCGAAATCGATGATGAGGTCCGGCTTTTCCTCCCCCGCGCGGGTCAGCGCGTCGCCCAGCACCAGCCGCCCTTCGGCGTCGGTGTTGCCGATCTCCACCGTCAGCCCCTTGCGCGTGCGCAATATGTCGCCGGGGCGGAAGGCCTTTCCGGAAATCGCATTTTCGGCCGCCGCGATCAGCAGATGGAGCCGCACCGGCAGATGCGCCGCCATGACGAGCCGGGCAAGCCCCAGCGCATGGGCCGCGCCGCCCATATCCTTCTTCATCAGGCGCATACCGGCCGACGGTTTGATGTCGAGGCCGCCGCTGTCGAAACAGATGCCCTTGCCCACCAGCGCGATGCGCGGATGGGATGGATCGCCCCAGGTCAGTTCGATCAGGCGCGGCGCGAAGCTCTTGTCCGCCGCCTTGCCGACGGCGTGGATCATTGGGAAACCCTGCTCCAGCGCGTCGCCGCGGGTCGTCGTGACGACCGCGCCAAAGGGTTTGGCGACCTTTTCCGCCGCCGCCTCCAGATCGGGCGGTCCCATATCGGCGGCGGGCGTATTGACCAGGTCACGCACCAGCGCCACGGCCTTGGCCAGTTGCACCGTCGGTTCGATCTGCGCCACGCTGCCGGTCAGCAGTACACGCGACCCGGCGGGCGCGTCATCCTTGCGATAGCGGTCGAAGCGATATTGCGCCGTCAGCCAGCCCAGCGCGGCGTCGCCCGGCGTGCCTTCCGCCAGCCTGTATGTTCCCTTGGGCAGGGTTTCCGCCAGCCGCGCAAGGCACCAGGGGCCTAGCGTTTCCTTACTGGCGACACCGACCGCCACCGACCAGTCGTCGGCCCCCTTGCCGGGCAGGATCGCCTGGTCGCCGGCCTTGCCCTTGAACCGCTGCGCCGCGACCAGCGTGCGCACCCGTTCGGGCTGGGCCGAAAGCCATGCCTCAAACCCCTTCGTGTCGATCACATGGATCGAATGGGCGGGTTGTTGCTTGTCTGCTTTGAGCAGATCGGAGAAATTGGTCATTGCGTGGATGTAAGGGAAAGCGATCGGCCATGAAAAGCCATTATTTTCGTCGTCCGCACCGCACGACCGGCCCATTCTTCCTTTGCGATATGAATGGCGGGGGCCTAGCTTCCTCCGCAGAACAGAGAAGGAGAAGGATGATGATTCATGGTGACGACCGCAGCCTGCAGGCGGTGCGCGCGCGCGCTTATATGCTGGCCGAGACGGGCCGGTTTGGCAACAGCAATGCCGTGCAGCAGGCGCTGATCGCCGAAGGCTGGTCCAATGCGGGCCGCGCGCTCGACAGCGACTATGCGCGCAAGGCGATCGGCGAACGCTGCCGCGCGGCGCAGGCGCATTGATGCGGGCCAAATTCATACAGGTCAGGGGGCTGGTTCCGGCGGCAGCGGCGCTGCTCGTCGCCTGTTCGCCGTCGCAGGACAAGGATGGGGCAGCGGGCAACGCGGCCGCCAATGCGGCGGCGGCCCGCTTCGTCGACCGGATGGCGGGAACGCCGCCACCGGCGCCTCCCGCCCCTTCCGGCCATGCCTTCGAAGAGAAGGACAAGAGCGACTTCCTGGAATTTTCCTATAGCTATCCGGCGCAGGCGGCGGCAGTTCCCTTCCTGGTCGAGAAGTTCGGCAAGGAAAGGACATCGTCCAAGGCCGACGCGCTCAAGATGGCGAAGGACGACAGCGCATCGGCGAAGCGATCGGACTATCCCTTCCGCCCGCACAGCCTGGAAACCCAATGGAGCGTCGCGGCGGACACGCCACGCTTCCTGTCGCTCCAGTCCCAGACCTATGTCTATACCGGCGGCGCGCATGGCATGACCGGCTATGACGCTGTGCTGTGGGACAAGGCGCGCAATCGGGAGACGAGCGTCAAGGCGCTGATGACCACGCCCGCCGCCTTCGCCGCCGCGATCCATGACCGCTTCTGCGCCGAACTGGACAAGCAGCGCGCGGAAAAGCGCGGCGAACCGGTTGTGCGCAGCGACGATGATTTCACCAAATGCATCGACCCGATGGAGCAGGTGCTTGTCCCCACGTCACAGGACGGCAAGCTGATCGACAGCATGACCTTCGTCATCGGTCCCTATAGCGCCGGTCCCTATGCGGAAGGCAGTTATGAGGTCGCGCTGCCCGTCGACACGGCGATGCGCAACGCGATCAAGACGGAGTATCAGGACGGTTTTGTGGCGCGATAACGCTTCTACTCACCGTCATCCCAGCGAAGGCTGGGATCTCACTTCTTCTTCAGCGCTTGGATCAAGAAAGAGAGATGCCAGCCTTCGCTGGAATGACGGAAGAAGATTAAACCGGCGCCCCATAGAGATCATGGTCGTCGGCATCCTCGATTCTGACGTCGAAAATGTCCCCGGCCTTCCGCCCTTCGCCCACGTCACGCAGGAAGACATTGCCATCGATCTCCGGCGCGTCGGCCTGGCTGCGGGCGGTCGCGCCGATGTTGCCATCCTCGCCCGGTTCGCCCACCTCATCGATGATGACCGGCAGGATACGACCGACCTTCGCCTGCAATTTCGCGGCGCTGATCGCAGCGGTCTTTTCCATGATGCGCTGGTAGCGTTCTTCCTTGACCTCTTCGGGCACCGCGCCGGGCAGATCGTTGGCGGCCGCCCCCTCGACCGGTTCGAAGCGGAAGGCGCCGACGCGGTCCAACTGCGCTTCGTCCAGCCAGTCGAGCAGATATTGGAAATCCGCCTCGCTCTCGCCGGGGAAGCCGACGACGAAGCTGGAGCGGATCGCGATGTCGGGGCAGATGTCGCGCCACTTGCGGATGCGGTCCAGCACCTTGGCTTCATTGGCCGGGCGCTTCATCGCTTTCAGCACCGATGGCGCGGCGTGCTGAAACGGGATGTCGAGATAGGGCGTCAGCAGCCCGTCGGCCATCAGCGGAATGACCTGATCGACATGGGGATAGGGATAGACATAGTGCAGCCGCACCCAGGGGGCGATGCCCTCCGCCGTGCGCAATTGCCCCAGTTCGCGCGCCATGTCGGTCATGTGCGCGCGCACGTCCCGGCCCTTCCACTGGCGGGTTTCGTGGCGCGTGTCGACGCCATAGGCCGAGGTATCCTGGCTGATGACCAGCAGTTCCTTCGTCCCGGCGGCAACAAGCTTTTCCGCCTCGCGCAGCACCGCGTCGATCCGGCGCGACGCCAGGTCGCCACGGATGGACGGAATGATGCAGAAGGAACAGCGATGGTTGCAGCCTTCGCTGATCTTCAGATAGCTGTAATGGCGCGGCGTCAGCTTCAGCCCGCCTTCGGGCACCAGGTCGACAAAGGCGTTGGGCACGGGCGGGGACGCTTCATGCACCGCATTCACCACCGCCTCATATTGATGCGCGCCGGTTACGGCCAGCACCTGCGGGAATTTCGCGCGGATCAGTTCCGCCTCATTGCCCATGCAGCCGGTGACGATGACGCGGCCATTTTCCGCGATCGCTTCGCCAATGGCTTCGAGCGATTCTTCCTTCGCCGAATCGAGAAAGCCGCAGGTGTTGACCAGCACGACGTCGGCGCCGGCATAGTCGGCGGACATCTGATAGCCGTCGGAGCGCAGCTTGGTGAGGATGCGTTCGCTGTCCACAAGAGCCTTGGGACAGCCGAGCGACACCATGCCGACTTTTGGCGGTTCGGGGATTTTGGTTGCCATGATCGGCGCGCACATAGGGATTTTTGCGCCAAATGTCACGGGGCCGTAGAAGGGGACCGGGAAAATGACGAAGGGCGCGCCATGCAGGCACGCCCTTCTTAAAAGTCAAGTATTTGTTTTTATTACATTTTATAGCTGATACGGGCGTAACCGAACTGGCCCGGCACATCATAGGTTGTGGGGTCGTAGTTGGGGCCGGTGCAGCTGAAGCAGGCTGGCGGGTCCTGGTTGAAGACATTGTTCACGCCGATCGTGAAGCTGGCGCGCCCGTCGAGGAAATTGGGCGTGAAGCTGAGCTGGACGTCGCCGTAGAAGGTGTTACCCAGGCGCCTGCCGTCCGCTTCCGTAACGCTGCGGATATAGCGGCCGGTGAACGATGCCGACACACTGTCCAGGCTCCAGTCGAGAACCGCATTGCCCTTGAACTTGGGATAGGACTGGTCCGGGAAGCCGCGCGTCGTGCCGCGATAGCTGGTGGTGGTGAAGCCATCGGCGGACGGGAAGGTTTCGGCATATTTCAGCAGGAAATTGCCGTTCACGGCGAAGCCGATATTGCCGACTCCGGTTTCGGGCGAGCGATAGTTGAACGTGACGTCGATGCCGCGCGTCTTGATGTCGCCGATATTCTGCAACCGGCCGTTGATCCGCGAAATAAGACCGCTGTTGGTGCGGGTGATCGATGCGCAGCTCAGCGGATCGCCCAGCAGGGCGCAGCGCGACAACGTCGTCTGGGGCGCGATGTTGGCGATCGCGTTGTTCACCTGGATGTCGTAATAATTGACCTCCAGGCTCAATGTGCTCGCGAAACCGCTGTTGCGCGCCCAGGATGGGCTGTAGACGCCGCCGAACAGCCAGGTCTTCGACGTTTCGGGCTTCAACTGGTCGTTGCCGCCCGTCAGGACGCCCAACTGGCCCCCGGTGGGTTCGTCGTAGCTGCCGTTGGCTGGTACGCCATTGGCGATGCAGTTCGCCCTGACGGTCGGGTTGGAATTGAACAAGCCACCCGCTGCGCTGGTGCACGGATCGTCGATCGGTGCGTCGGAACGCGATTCGGCCCCGAACAGTTCGCCGATGCTGGGTGCGCGGAAACCTTCTGCATAGGAACCGCGCAGCAGCAGGTCGGCGACCGGTTTCCACAGGACCGACCCGGTGAGGGTGGTGCTGCTGCCGCTGGTCGAATAATTGGCGTGGCGCACCGCGCCGTCCAGGTCGAGCGAATGGAAGAAAGGCGTGTTCCTCAACACGGGAACGCGCAATTCGGCATAGACTTCGTCGGAATTATAATGGCCCTTGGCCGGCTGTGCGGGGATGTCCGCGCCCAGGCCGGCGGTAATGACGGGGTCGGGCGTGAAGCTGCCTTGCTGGAAACGATGTTCGTAGCCGATCGCCAGTCCCACGGGACCGGCGGGCAGGTCGAACAGGTCGCCCGACAGGTTCGCGGTATAATCCCGGATCTGCTGGCTGGAGCGGGCCTTTTCGTCGAACGCGACGAAGGCCAGCATTTCCGGCGTCACCGAACCTGCGCCGCCGAAGATGTTGAACGGCACGCAGGGCGCCACGCAGTCGGCCACGGGACCAAGGGCCTGCTGCAACTTGGCGGCGTTGATGTTGCCGGTGAAGAGCTGCTTGGCGTCGTTGAAGCCGATGAAGGCGGTCGCGTCCCAATACCATTTATGGTCGCCGATATGGAACGACCCGTCGAGGCCGCCGGACATGGTCATGGTGTCGACCGTCTGGCTGTAGGTGCGCTGGCCTGCCTCGACCAGGCGACGGCGCACGGTCGAATAGGTGGGCGTGTCGCCGCTCGTCCCGGCCGACAGGGTGTAGCCGAAGGGGTTGTACGGATTGGTGGCGTCGATCGATATGGTGTCGAGCAGATTGCCGTTGCCCGCGTCAGGGCCGACGAACAGGGGCAGGAACGCCGCCTGGTTCTGCGATTTGCGGTGGTTATAGACCAGCTTCGCGCGGAAATTGATGTTGTCGCTCAATTCCTGTTTCACGCTGAGGAAGCCGCCATATCGTTCCGAAGGCGTCAGGAAATAATTATAGGGCGAGAAGTTGAACCGGTCGGCGGTCGTAAAGGCGCGGAAGTCGCTGTTCGGGCCGGTCGGGTTCAGCGGATCATAGCGCCCGCGCCCGTTAAGCGGCGGATTTTTGGGCGTCAGCACCGGCGTGCCATTACCAAGGTCGATGAAGCCGTTAAGCGGCGCACTGGAGCATCCGCCGATCGGATCGGAACAACTGGTCTGGCCCGGATTGGGGAATTGGGACGTCTTGCGGTCGCGGGTGAGGACCGCTTCCTGCTTCACATAGCTGACGCCGAACACGACGTTGGTGGTCGGTCCCTTGACGCCGTAGCTCAGTTGATAATCCTGGGTGTGGCCGTCCCCCTGGCGGTAGGTGCCGAACTGGGCTGAGGCCTGCAATCCTTCCTGAGTGGCCTTGGTAATGATGTTGACCACGCCCGCCAGCGCGTCAGAACCGTAGAGAGGCGACTGGCCCGATTGCAGCACCTCGATCCGTTCGATCATGTTGGCCGGGATGGTGTTGAGGTCGACCGTGGACGGGATGCCACTCGCCGACGCGCCGTTGACGTAGCGCATACCGTCGACAAGGACGAGCGTGCGCTTGGCGCCGAGGTAGCGCAGGTCGATTTCCGCCGAACCCGCGCCGACGCCGCCGCCGTCCGGTGGATTGCCAATATTGCCGCTATTATTGACCTTGCTGTTGAGGCCGCCGCTCGCGCTTGGCAGGCGTTGCAGCACGTCGGCCACGGCCGACAGGCCGGTCCTGGCGAGCGCCGTCTGATCGACGGTGATGACCGGGGAATCCTGTTCCAGCGGGTTCTGGCGAATGCGGGAGCCGGTGACGATGATGGCGTCGCCATCATCGGCCTGCGGCGCGGTGGACTGGGCAAAGGCGGGAACGGTCCAGGCGACGACGGAAAGCATGACGCCGCATTGCAAGGCACTCTTCAAGCGCATGATGATGACACCCCTTTTTTCAACCTGCGAAGGAGTGTTTCCGTTTTACTACAGCATAGCAATTAGGGCGGCCGGTCCTGTAGCGCGAATTTTTCAACATGTTGCCGGGCCGCAACAAGAATATTCGGTTCGTCTTCGATCGGGAACTATTCGTCGGACGGCGGGGTGAGTCGCGTCTTTTCTTCTACAATCTCGATGATGAGATCGCCGGTCTGGAGCTGCCGCGCGGCGTCCTCCCAGAAACCGATCGGCCGGTCGTCGCGATAGATGCGCACGCCCAGGCCCGTCCGGATGGCCGACAACGGCCCGCCAATCTCCTCCGGCAGGACGAAGCGTTCGGTGATGTGCACCCGCCCGCCCGATCCCGCCAGGTCCGCCATATAGTCGGCAATATGCCTGCCGTCGGTGCTGCCCGCCAGCAACAGCCCGGCGAAGCTGACCGGGTTGATGACCGTGGTCGCGCCCGCCTGCCGCGCGGGCAGTTCATTATCCTCATTGCGCACGACGATGCTGATCGGCAGGCGCGGGGAGAGGTGCCGGGCGGTCAGGGTGATGAGGATGGACGTGTCGTCGCGCCCCGCCGACACGATCATGCTGCGCGCGCGGTGGATGGCGACATCCTTCAGCGTCCTGTCGCGGGTGGAATCGCCGCACAGGACGTTGCAGCCCCGCGCTTCGGCCAGTTCCAGCGCGCGTTCGCTGCCGTCGATGACGACGATTTCGCGCGGGTCGATGCCGCGGGCGAGCAGTTCGTTCACCGCCTCCTGCCCGCTGGTGCCAAAGCCGGTGACGATGATGTGGTTGTGCAGATCGGCCTGGATGCGTGCCATACGCCACCTGTAAAGGATGTTGCGGAAAAAGAGATTATAGGCGGTGCCAAGGAAGATCAGCCAGACGAACAGGCGGATCGGCGTCACGAAGACGGATTCGAACAGCCGCGCTTGCGGCGTTACCGGCACGATGTCGCCATAGCCGACCGTGGTGACGGTCATCGTCGTGAAGTAGAGGATGTCGACGAAGCTGATCTGGTTGTCGTAATTATCTCTGAGCCCGGTGCGCCCAAACCAGTGGAGCACCACCACCAGGGCGATGAGGCCGAGCACCAGCGCCACGCGCCATGCCAGGTCTGCCCACATCGGCAGCGAAGAGCGCCGCCGCAGAAATCCGGCCGTGGGAGAGGAAGGGGACGGCCGGTTGATCCTCATGCGGGGGCAAGCGGCATAAGAGGGGGCACCGGCGCGCGGTTCAGACTGGCGAAGGCATGGGGCGGGCGCTGCATCCGCCTAGATGTATCGCATCGCGCGGCCGTTGCCAGCCCTCTTGGAGTCGGATGACATATGTCTGAATCGTCATTGCGAGCGCAGCGAAGCAATCCATCGTCGGATCATGGATTGCCTCGCTGCGCTCGCAATGACGAGTGGGATCAATATAACGTCATCCGGCCCTAGCGCGGCGCGATCTTCGTGATCCCGCCCATATAGGGGGCCAGCACGTTCGGCACGATGACGCTGCCGTCGGCCTGCTGATAGTTCTCCAGCACCGCGACCAGCGTGCGGCCGACCGCCAGGCCCGACCCGTTCAGTGTGTGCAGGAACAGGGTCTGCTTGGCGCCCTCCGGCTTGGTGCGGGCGTTCATGCGCCGGGCCTGGAAATCGCCGCAGTTGGAGACGGAGCTGATCTCGCGATAGGTGTTCTGGCTGGGCAGCCAGACTTCCAGATCGTACGTCTTGCGCGCGCCAAAGCCCATGTCGCCAGTGCAGAGCAGCATCTTGCGATAGGGCAGGTTCAGTGCCTGCAATATGCCCTCGGCCGCCGCGACCATGCGTTCATGCTCGGCCTCGGACTCGTCGGGCTGGCAGATGGCGACCAGTTCGACCTTCTCGAACTGATGCTGGCGGATGAAGCCGCGCGTGTCGCGGCCCGCCGATCCCGCCTCGGACCGGAAGCAGGGGGTCAGCGCGGTCAGGCGGATCGGCAGGCTTTCCACCGGCACGATCTGCTCCCGCACCAAGTTGGTGAGGCTGACTTCGGCGGTCGGGATCAGCCAGCGGCCGTCGGTGGTCCTGAACAGATCCTCGGCGAACTTCGGTAGCTGTCCGGTGCCGAACAGCGCTTCGTCGCGGACCAGCAGCGGCGGATTGGTTTCCTCATAGCCGTTGGCGGTCGTCTGGGTGTCGAGCATATATTGCGCCAGCGCGCGGTGCAGCCGGGCCATCGCCCCGCGTAGCGCGGTGAAGCGCGCGCCGGACAGGGCTGCGCCACCCTCGAAATCCAGACCCAGCGCCGGGCCGAAATCGGCATGGTCCTGCGGGGTGAAATCGAACGCGCGCGGCGTACCCCAGCGGCTGAGTTCCACATTGTCCGCCTCGTCCGCGCCCTGCGGCACGTCGTCGGCCGGCAGGTTGGGGATAGCGGCGAGCATCGCGGTCAGCGCCTCACCGGTGTCGCGGTCCTCCGCTTCCAGCGCGGGCATCCGTTCCTTGAGCGCCGCGACTTCCGCCTTCAGCGCCTCGGCCGTCTCCGCGTCCTTGGCGGCCATGGCCTGACCGATCGCCTTGCTCGCCTCGTTGCGACGGGCCTGACCCTGCTGCAATTCGGTCTTGATCGCGCGGCTCTTCTCATCGATTGCCAATATGTCGGCGGAGAGCGGCGACAGGCCGCGCCGGGCGAGGGCGGCGTCGAAAGCGGCGGGGTTTTCGCGGATGAAGCGGATGTCATGCATGGGCCAGTCCTATGCCGCCGCGTGACCGGCCGCGCAACCCTGCGTGCCGCCCGTACGCGAATAGCCTGTCCTTCATAGCCGCTTCTTATGCCAACTCGCATTGATTGGAGCCAACCTGTTCCCCGGCGCAGGCCGGGGTCCAGTTCCACGGTCTGAACTGGACCCCGGCCTGCGCCGGGGAACAATGGCTCATTGCGATGACGAGATATAGGCTTGCAGCTTGCTACTATCCCGCAGGAAGCGGGGATTTACGCCGCGGCCTGCACCTTGCGTTCGGCAAAGCGGCGGCGCGCCACCAGCGCGACGGCGGCCGCGCCGAAGAGCAGGACCATCGGCGGCGCCGGAACGTCGGTGCCGCCCGTGCTGGTCGATCCGCCGCTCGAACTGCTGGAGCTGCTGCTGGATGAGGCGCTGCTGCTCGACGTGGAGGAGGAGGAACTGCCCGTGCTGCCGAAGCTCGACGATCCGCCTGACGAGGACGAACTGCCAGACGATCCGCTGCTGCCGCTTGAGCCGGGATGATCCGGCTTGTCCCCGCCCGAACTGCTCGATGAAGAACTGGACGATGAAGCGGAGGATGACGAGCTTGAACTGGACGAAGACGAGCTGCTGCTGACGCCCGACGAAGTCGAGACATTGCCGCTCGACGTGGAAACGCCGCCGGTCGAGGTCGATACGCCGCCCGTTGAGGTGGAGACGCCACCGGTTGACGTGGAAACACCGCCCGTCGTCGAACTGGTCGAACTGCTGACGCCGCCGGTCGAGCTGCTGGTGGAGGAGATCACCACCGATCCGCCGCCGCTTCCGCCGCCGCCGCCACCGAAGAAGCCGCCGATGAACCCGCCGCCGCCGAAGCCGCCGCTTCCGCCCATCACCACCGGCACCGCGCCGCCGCCGCCCGACATCATCGGCATTTCGGCCACGGGGGCGGGCAGGGGAATGGGGGCCGGCTGGCTGGTCACGGTCACGGTCTGCGGCGCGCAGGCGGTGACGGTCTTGACCACCTTCCGCTTCACGGTGCGCACGGCGTAGCGCATCCTGGGCGCGGCCTTGGCGCTCTTGTAGCTGTGGACCACGGCCGGACGCGCACTTTCGGCGACATGCACGGCGCCCCCGCCGATGATCGCTCCGCCGCAAGTGCAGGCGCATAATTTGGCCAACGCCATCCGTACCGACATAGGATCCACTCTTATCTTGTTGCCCCTCATCCAGCCGTCCATGGATGAGGATGGCGGATATAGGGAACTCCCTATGCGCATGAACGCAAAAGAAAGGGTTAATCGCAATGTTGTTAACCCTGATTCGATCCCGCAAGTCGAGGCAAATCCGGCTTCCTCCTCAATGGATATGGTTAACGTCCCACTATGGAACGCATGGGCGGACTGCCGTGCCGGACTCCGGCAACTGGTCGCCGTCCACCAGCTTGCGGCAAAATCATCCAAATGAAGGTCTAAGTTGCTGAATGCCCGCTTGTGTCGTCCCGCGCCCATGGCTATGAGGCGCGCTCAATGAAAAGTCATGGGCGCCCCGGAGTGTCTAGCATCGGGGCCAATGAGTCGGAGAGCCAGATGGCATCGGTCCTGAATTCCGATAAAGACGGCGAAAAGCCGCCCAAATCGACGGTAACACTTCCCCCTGACTATCGCCCTTCGCCTGACGAAGAGTTCATGAATCCCGTGCAACTGGAATATTTCCGGCAGCGTCTTTGGGACTGGAAGAAACAGATACTGGCCGAAGCGGAGGGCACGCTGGCCGTGCTTCAGAATGAACCGCTGCGCGAACCAGACCTCAACGATCGCGCATCGAGCGAAACCGACTGGTCGATCGAGCTGCGCACCCGCGACCGCCAGCGCAAGCTCATTTCCAAGATCGACGCCGCGCTGCGCCGGATCGACGACGGCGAATATGGCTATTGCGAAGTGACGGGGGAACCGATTTCGCTCGGCCGGCTGGAAGCCCGCCCGATCGCAACCATGACCGTCGAGGCGCAGGAGCGTCATGAGCGGCAGGAAAAGATCTCCCGCGACGATTGATTAACCTTTTTTCCATCCCCCACGCATAGGCTGCCGATTGAATAATGGCAGCTAGTTGCGGATTTGGTATGGACGACGAACAGGGCATTTCCGATCGAGGGCCGGCGCGGGCCGCGCCGCGCGACAGCCTGTTCCTGTTGACCAATCTCTGTACGTCCGATGGCGCGCCGTTGGGCAAGGCCCGCATTCGCAATCTGTCGGCAACCGGGCTGATGGCGGATTGCGAGGGCGCCGTGGCGGTGGGCGCGCGCATCGCGCTGGACCTGCGCGGCGTGGGCAGGGTCAGCGGCCGTGTCGTCTGGTCGCGCGAAAACAAGATCGGCGTAGCTTTTGACGAAGCGATCGATCCGCAGCTTGCGCGCAAGCCGGTGGCGTCCGACGCATCGCAGCGGATGTCGGACTATCTGCGGTTGCATCAACCGCCGACATGGCGCCGCTGATTCGTTTTTTCAGCCGATTGGAGCGGGATGATCTTGCTCGCAATGGCGGGGTCAGGCTGATGTCATCAGGACCTGAAAAAAACCGCGAACCGATGGTTACGGGTTTTGTTCTGCGGTCGATCCGCTCTTCTTTTTTAGGGCCGGGCGGGCCGGACCCGCGGTCTGCGCCGCTGGATACCGACCTCCTCCCGGATTGACGACGGCCCGTCAGTGCTGCGCCATTTCTTCCTTCAACCGCAATTTCTGCTTTTTGAGCGAGGCCACCAGAATCGCGTCGGGCATGGGCCGACTCGATTCCGCCTTGATTCGGGCTTCAAGGCCGGCGTGCTTGGCTGAAAGAGCTGAAATATGGGTGTTTTCCATGACATTCTCCTTACGAGGGCGATGGATGACGAAGTAGATCATGATTCGGAATGCCTGTCGCGGGCAGATTCGGCCGTTGCGATGGACTGCGGGTAAATTTGCGGTGGCCCGTCCGCCGTCGCGGCGCTATTGATGATCGTTCGGGTAGCAATCAGGGTGCGAACGGGCAGGATGCGAGCGGGACGGTGAGCCGGGAAGATATCATGCGCCGCCTGGAATCGCTGCGGGTCGAGCATCGCGATCTCGACAGCGCCATTGCCGCGCTGGTGGATACGGGCGGCGGCGACCAGATGCAGATCGCCCGACTCAAGAAACGCAAGCTGCGCCTGCGCGACGAAATCGCGCTGCTGGAGGACCAACTGGTTCCGGACATCATCGCCTGACGATCCGTCCCATTCAGCGCTTTTTCCCCTGAC
The DNA here is from genome assembly GCF_022758885.1 of Sphingobium sp. BYY-5. Taxonomy (NCBI): domain Bacteria; kingdom Pseudomonadati; phylum Pseudomonadota; class Alphaproteobacteria; order Sphingomonadales; family Sphingobiaceae; genus Sphingobium; species Sphingobium sp. BYY-5. Next base: position 1,563,463 of record NZ_JALEBH010000001.1, on the reverse strand, counting down.
CATCGCCGACCGGCCCCGAATGGGACAGGAACTGCAAATGGTCGTTAACACGCCTGACAGATTGGCATTTTTATGTCAGTGATCGACCATGAGGAACGCAGCCTTTCTTAATCCCGGCCTTCATCGACGCCTGGTCGATGGCCTATATGGCGAGGCGATGATGATGGCGGATGAGGCGCGTTCCTATTTCGACGGCGTCGCTCAGGGCGACAAGGATATCCAGGAACCGTTGCGCCGCGTCGCCTTCGCCTGCGAATCGCTCAAGGTGACGACCCGGTTGATGCACATCATCGCCTGGTTGCTGAGCCAGCGCGCCTGGCAGCGGGGCGAGATTGGCGACGCCGACCTGACCGACGAGAAATACAGGCTGGGGAGGGCCACCCTGACAGACGTCGCCCAGGTGGCGGATTTCCCCTTTCCCGCCCGCGCGCTGATCGAGGCGAGCCAGGATCTCTACAACCGTGTCGCCCGCTTGCAGGCCCGGCTGGACCGGGACTCGGTCTTGTCCGATCCCGGCCCGGCGCGCGCGTTGCTCGATCGGCTCAACACGGCTTTTTGACGGCATCGCCTGTCTTGGCGCTTCTGCACTGGTCATTGCGGGCGAAGTTGGTCTAGACAATCCGCCATGACCCATGGTTTGCGGACCCGACGCCGCGCTTCTGGCCGCTGCCCGCATTCTGCCCGGCTCTGTATTGCGCCATTGCTGCTGCTTGCGCCCTGTGCGGTGCAGGCGCAGCAGGCGTCAACGCCTGAGGCCCCGCTTCCGCAAGCAACGCCCCCGCAAGCCCCGCCTGACGTGAATGCGCCGCTCGACGCCATGCCCGACATCGGCCTGGATTGGCCGGACATGGGGCAGCCCGACAATATCGATCCGCTTCCCGCCGATCCCGCCGAACAGGACACCGCGGCCGCACCCGATCCGGCCGCCGGGGCCATACCGGTCGCGCCCGAACCGGTGGAGGATGTCGCGACCTTCACCGATGCGGGGGAGGAACGTCGCTACACAGTGCAATTGAATGGCATCGATGCGATCGCCAACGCGCAGTTCACCCAGCGCTTCGATGAGCTGTCCGTACTGCGCCTGGGTCAGGACAAGCCCGCCAACCTTGCCCAGATCAACCGGCGCATCAAGGAAGACAGCGACCTGATCGACCGGCTGCTGCGCGCCAAGGGCTATTATGCCGCGCGCATCCGGGGGAGCGTGGCGCCGCCGCCGGCCGGCAGTGACCGGCTGTCGGTCGGTTTCGACATCACACCCGGCCCGCGCTACCTGCTTTCGTCCGTCGATGTCACTGGCCTGGCCGAGACGGGCGATCGCGAAGCGAAGCTGCGCGCGGCCTTCCCGCCCAAGGTCGACGATCCGGTCGATGCGGACGCGATCCTCGCCGGGCAGGAGGGGCTGGCCACCGCGCTGCTGGAAAACGGCTTCCCCTTCGCCAAGGTGGACGAACCCGAAGTGCGGATCGACCATGAGGAGCGTAAGGGCGATCTCGACATCATTGTGACGCCGGGCGGCTTCCGCCGCTTCGGGGCGATCCGCATGGATGACGAAGAATTGTTCAACGCGCATCATGCGCAGGAAATCGCCCGCTTCAAGCCCGGCGACACCTATATGGCGTCCGATGTCGAGGATCTGCGCCGCGCCATCGTCGCGACCGGCCTTGTTTCCTCCGTCACGCTGACACCCAAGGATGCGGGCGATGGCGCGCATGTCGACCTGGACGTCGATATGCGCGCCGCGCCGCTGCGCACCGTCGCGGGCGAACTGGGCTATGGCACGGGCGAAGGCTATCGCGCGGAAGTGAGCTGGCAGCACCGCAACTTCTTCCCGCCCGAAGGGGCGGTGACGGTGCGCGGTGTCGTCGGCACGCAGGAGCAGACCGCCTCCTTCACCTATCGCCGCAACAACTTCAAACGGCGCGACAATGTGCTGACCGGCCTGGTGTCGATCAGCAATATCAAGCGCGACGCCTATGACGCGCGCACCATCACCCTGTCGGGGGCGATCGAGCGGCAGACCAATATCCTGTTCCAGAAGAACTGGGTCTGGCGTGTCGGCGGGGAATTGATCGCGTCGGATGAAGCCGATGCGTTCAGCAACGGCGCGCGCCGCACCTTCCTGATCGCGGCGGTGCCGCTCAGCCTCACTTATGACGGCAGCGACGACCTGCTCAATCCGACCAAGGGGTTCCGCCTGGGCGGCCGCGTCAGCCCGGAACTCTCCTTCCAGGACAAGACGTTCGGCTATGCCAAGGTGCAGGTGGACGGCAGCGTCTACCAGCCGATGAGCGACCGGGTGGTGCTCGCCGCCCGTGCGCGCTTCGGCACCATCCTGGGTTCGACGGTGGATCAGATCGCGCCGTCCCGCCGCTTCTATGCGGGCGGTGGCGCATCGGTGCGCGGCTATGGTTATCAAAAGATCGGCCCGCGCTATGGCCCGGATGACGATCCGGTCGGCGGCAAGAGCCTGGCCGAATTTTCGCTGGAAAGCCGCATCCGGTTCGGCAATTTCGGCGTCGTGCCCTTCGTCGATGCCGGCAATATCTCCACCAGCTTCCTGCCGCGTTTCCGCGACCTGCGCATCGGCGCGGGCATGGGCGTGCGTTATTATAGCAGCTTCGGGCCGATCCGCGTCGATGTCGGCACGCCGCTCAATCCGCAGGCGGGCGATCCCAAAGTCGCCGTCTATGTCTCGCTGGGGCAGGCTTTCTGATGGCCGAAGAGACATCCCAACCGGCTGTCGTGCCGCCGCCTCCGCCAACGCGGCATCGGCGCGCCTGGGATGGGCGCTGGCAGCGCTGGCTCGCCGGTCTGCTGGCGGCGGCGCTGCTGATCGTCGTCGGCGCGTTGGTCTGGCTCGACACGTCGGGCGGCCATCGTTTCCTCGCCAGCCGCATCGCGACCATCAAATCCGCGTCGGGCCTGCGGATCGAGGTCGGCGGGATCGAAGGCAGCATTTATCGCAAGGCGGTGCTGCGCGACCTGACCCTGTCCGATCCCAAGGGGCGCTTCCTGGACGCGCCGCGCGTGGAGCTGGACTGGTGGCCTTTCGCCTGGCTGTCCAACCGGCTGGACATCGACCGGCTCGCTATACCGCAGGCGACACTGCACAAGCTGCCCCAGCTTAATCCGACCCAGCGGCGGGGGCCGATCCTGCCCGGCTTCGACATCCGCCTGATGCAGTTTTCGGTCGGGCGGCTGACCATCGCGCCCGGCATCACCGGTCGCGCCCAGACCGCCACCATGACCGGCGACGCCGATATTCGCGGTGGCCGGGCGATCATCGACCTGTCGGCGCGCACGCTGGACGGCAGCGATGCGTTGACCATCGCGCTCGACAGCCGTCCGGACAATGATCGCTTCCAGCTCGACGTCACCGTCAACGCGCCGAAAAATGGCGTGCTGGCGGCGATGGCGGGCCTGAAGCAGGACGCCAATCTCCGCATCGGCGGCAAGGGGAGCTGGAGCCGTTGGGACGGTCGCCTGTCCGCGACGCTGGACGGCGCGCCCACCGCCGACATGGTGCTGGCCGCGCGCAGCGGCGCCTATTCGGCGCGCGGCACGATGGAGGGGGCGGCGATCGCGGGCAATGGCCTGCTCCGTCGTATGGCCGATCCGCGCCTGTCGGTCCGCGCCAGCGGCACGATGGTCGACCGGGTGATCGACGGGAAGCTGACGCTCCGGTCGGCCGCTTTCGATCTTGACGCCGACGGCGCGATCGATCTGCGCAACAATGCACTCGACAACCTGCTCATCACCCTGAAGCTCGCCCGGCCCCAGGCCTTGCTCAAAACCATGCGCGGTCGCGACATAGCGGCGAAGGTCCGGCTGGACGGGCCGTTCAGCGCGCCGGGATACGAATATCTGCTGACGGCGCGTGAGCTGGTCTTCGACAAGACGGTGATCCGCGACGTGCGCGCCGAGGGCAAGGGGCGGCACGCGGGTAAAGGCGCGGCGCTGATTCCGGTCAAGCTGCGCGCGCACCGGCTGGACGGGCAGGGCGACCTGGTCGAGGGGATCGTCCGCAATTTCCAGCTCGACGGCGTGCTGCAACTCAAGGGGCAGCAGATCATCGGCAACCCGATGCAGTTCCGGTCGGACAAGTTGCGCGGCAAGCTGGCGATGATCGCCGACCTCAAGACGGGCCGCTATGATGTCGGCTTGGACGGCCAGCTCAACGGCCTGTTCATCCGCGGCCTGGGCGTGGTCGATCTGACCTCCAAGCTGCACGCCGCGCCCCGTCGCGACGGCGGCTTCGGCCTCAGCGGCAATGCGCAGGCGCGGGTCCGGCGGCTGGACAATGATTTCCTGCGGACGCTGGGTGGCGGCCTGCCGTCCGTGCGCAGTGCATTGGAACTGCGGCCCGATGGGCAGATCGCGCTCAGCAATCTGCGTCTGGATTCGCCGCTGCTGACATTGGCGGGTCAGGGCCTGCGCCACCGCGACGGGTCTTTGCATCTGGAAGCGAGCGGCCGCCATGGCCGCTATGGTCCCGTCACCCTGATGCTGGACGGCATGATCGAACATCCGACCATCGACCTGCTGCTGGCCCGGCCGATGGACGCGCTGGGCCTGCGCGACGTGCGGGCGAAACTGATCCCGGATGCCACCACCGGGTATAGCTATACGGCGCAGGGCGGATCGACGCTCGGCCCGTTCACCGGGCATGGCGTCATCCTGCTGCCGCCGGGCGGTCAGGCAGTGGTGCGCGTCGCCAATCTTGCCGTATCGGGCGTCACCGCCAGCGGCGACATCCGTCCCATCAAGGACGGGTTGGACGGTCAATTGAGCGTGATCGGCCCGGTCACTGGCTATATCAACTTCAAGCCGGTGAATGATGTCCAGCAGGTGCAGTTGAAGCTGAACGCCACCGACGCCAGTTTCGAAGGGCCGACGGTCATCGCGGTGCGGCGCGGAACGCTGGACGGCACGATCCTGCTCGATCCCGACGGCACCACCGTCACCGCCACCGCTCAGGCGCGCGGCTTGCGGGTGGGCGGCGTGTTGCTGGGCCGCTTTGCCGCCGACGCCGCGCTGGTCGATGGCAAGGGCAAGATCAGCGGCAGCCTGTCCGGCCAGCGCGGGCGGATCTTCGATTTGCAGGGGGAGGCCCAGGTCGAACCCGACCGCATCCGCCTGTCCGCCAGCGGCACGGTCGACAAGCGTCCCATTCGCCTGACCCGCGCGGCGCTGCTGACCCGGACCGAGGATGGCTGGCGCCTGTCGCCCGCCACGCTCAGCTATGCCGGTGGATCGCTGCAACTGGCGGGCGAACTGGGCGCCGCATCGACCCATGTCGAGGCGCGGATGGAGAAGCTGCCGCTTTCCCTGCTCGACATCGCCTATGACAATCTGGGCCTGGGCGGCATGGCGACCGGCTCCCTGAGCTATGCCCAGCCGCGCGGCGGCCTGCCCAGCGGCAAGGCGGAGTTGCGCATTCGCGGCCTGTCGCGTTCCGGCCTGTCCTTGAGTTCCCGACCAGTGGATGTCGGCGTCAATGCCGCGCTGACGCCGGATCGGCTGGCGACGCGCATGGTCTTTGTCGCCGACGGCAAGACGATCGGGCGTGCGCAGGCGCTGCTGACGCCGCTCAGCCATGAGGGCGGGCTGGTGGAGCGGTTGAATGCCGCGCAGCTCTTCGCGCAGCTTCGCTATGGCGGGACCGCCGATACGCTCTGGCGGCTGCTCGGCGTGGAGATTGTCGATATCGCCGGGCCGGTCAGCGTGTCGGCCGACATGCGCGGTACGCTGGGCGACCCCCGCATCACCGGGCAACTTGCGACCGACAATGCCACGATCAACAGCCCCGTCACCGGTATGCGCCTGCGCGATGTCAAGGCGCAGGGGCGCTTCTCCGGCGCGCAGCTCGTCATCTCCAGCTTCGCCGCGACCGCGCAGAATGGCGGCACCGTCAATGGCACCGGCCGCTTCACCTTCAACGGCATCGGCGGCGTAGGCATGGACCTGGCGTTGCAGGCGAACAATGCCGCCCTGCTGGAGCGGGACGACATCGCCGCTACCGTCACCGGCCCCATCACCCTGCGTTCCGATGGCGTGGGCGGCACGATCGGCGGCGATCTGGTGCTCAACAGAAGCCGTTTCACGATGGGCCGCGCCGCCGCCGTGGCGCAAATCCCCGAACTGCGCGTGATCGAGGTCAACCGGCGCGGCGAGGAAATAGATCAGCCGCGCGCCACCGCCCCCTGGACGCTGGCGGTGAAGGCGCGGGCGCGCAACCGCCTGACCGTCACGGGCCTTGGCCTCGACAGCGAATGGCGCGCGGACCTGAACCTCGGCGGGACCGTCACCAACCCGGCCATCGCCGGCCGCGCTGAATTGGTGCGCGGCGGCTATGAGTTCGCGGGTCGCCGGTTCGACCTGCGCGAAGGCCATATCCAGTTCGACGGCAAGACCCCGGTGAACCCCACGCTCGACATCAGCGCGGAGGCCGATGTCAGCGACCTTAGCGCTACCATCCATGTCGGTGGCACCGGCCTGAAGCCCGACATCACCTTCACCAGCACCCCCGCGCTGCCGCAGGACGAACTGCTCTCCCGCATCCTGTTCGGCACGTCGATCACCAACCTGTCCGCGCCCGAAGCGCTCCAGCTTGCCTCGGCGGTGGGTTCGCTCCAGGGCAATGGCGGCCTCGATCCGATCAACGCGGTGCGCAAGGCGGCGGGTCTCGACCGGCTGCGCATCATCGCCGCCGACCCGACCCAGGGGCAGGGCACGTCGATCGCGGCGGGCAAATATCTGACCCGCAAAACCTATGTCGAACTGATTACCGACGGACAGGGCTATAGCGCCACCCGGATGGAATATCAGGTCACGCGCTGGCTCTCTCTGCTGGGCGCCATCTCCACCCTGGGGCGCCAGAGCGCCAACGTCCGCATTTCCAAGGATTATTGAAAGTGACCAAGAGCCGCATTGATGCCGGCACCGCGATCAGCGTGATGGACCTGTTCACCATCGGCATCGGCCCGTCCAGTTCGCATACCGTCGGGCCGATGCGCGCCGCGCTGATGTTCATGGACACGCTGCCCGCCATCCCCGTCCGGGTGCAGTGCGAATTGTTCGGATCGCTGGCGCTGACGGGCAGGGGCCATGCGACCGATGTCGCAATCCTGCTGGGCCTGTCGGGCCATCGCCCCGAAAGCACCGATCCCGACGCCATATCCGCCATCCTCGCCGCCATCCGCAGCGAGGGACGTATCCAGGCCGGCAGCGCGATCAACCGTTGGGTGCCGTTCGCGGAGGATAGCGACCTGCTGTTCCGCATGGGCGAATTTCTGGAGGCGCACAGCAATGGTATGCGCTTTTCCGCCTGGTTCGAAGGGCAGGCCGCGCCGCTGGTGCGCGACTATTATTCCATCGGCGGCGGCGCGGTCCTGCCCGGCGCAGTGCCGGTCAACGACGACACGCCGCTTGGCCATAATGTCGTGCAGCCCTTTCCCTTCTCCTCTGGCGAGGAGATGCTGGCGCAGGGCGAGCGCAGCGGCCTGTCGATCGCGACGCTGGTGCTGCGCAATGAAGGCGCCTGGCGCGCGCAGGAGGAGACGGAGGCGTTTCTCGACAGCGTGATCGACGCCATGTCCGCCTCGATCGACCGGGGACTGATGCAGGAAGGGCTGCTGCCCGGCGGCCTCAAGGTCCGCCGCCGCGCCCGCGCCATTCACCAGCGGTTGCGCCTGCAACAGGATGCGCTGGGACCGGCGCAGATTTTCGAATGGGTCAGCCTGTTCGCGCTCGCGGTGAATGAGGAAAATGCAGCGGGCGGCCGCGTCGTCACCGCGCCCACCAATGGCGCGGCGGGGGTGATCCCGGCGGTGCTGCATTATTACCGCCGCTTCGTACCCGGCGCCGACCGCGAGGGGGAGCGTCGTTTCCTGCTCACGACGGCGGCGATCGGCTTCCTCTACAAGAAGCGCGCCTCCATCTCCGCGGCCGAAATGGGCTGTCAGGGGGAGGTGGGCGTCGCCTGCTCGATGGCGGCGGCGGGCCTCGCCGCCGTGCTGGGCGGCACCAACCAGCAGATCGAAAATGCCGCCGAAATCGGCATGGAGCATAATCTGGGCCTTACCTGCGATCCGATCGGCGGCCTTGTCCAGATTCCGTGCATCGAACGGAACACCATGGGCGCGGTCAAGGCGATCAACGCCGCCTATCTCGCGCTCCAGGGCGACGGGCGGCATATCGTCAGCCTGGACGCGGTGATCGAAACCATGCGCCAGACCGGCGAGGACATGGCGAGCCGCTACAAGGAAACCTCGCTTGGCGGCTTGGCGGTCAATGTCGTCGAATGTTGAGAAAATAGTTCCTTCGCCTTATCGCCTCCCTCGCACGATTTCGCGATGAGTTGAGCGGATTTTGTGCCATTAATGCAACATAATCAGTCGTTTATCTCCCATTCATGAAACAAACGGCTTTGCTCCGGCTTGAGCGTCTCACCCCCTGATGGGGGAGAATGACGAACGGAGTACCTCTTATGCGTAAGTTGATGGTCGCAACCCTTCTGGCCGGCGTGACCGTGTCCGCCCCGGCGCTGGCGCAGGACGCCGCCCCAAGCTTCACCGGTCCCCGTGTCGAGGGCATTCTCGGCTGGGATCATACCGGCGCGGGCAGCAGCGTCGATAATGACAATGGCCGTGACGATGAGTCGATCAACGGCCTGCTCTACGGTGTCGGCGCAGGCTATGACGTGAATCTGGGCGGCGCGGTCGTGGGTGTCGAAGGTGAATGGACCGACTCCACATCGAAGAGCAGCCGCCGCGATTTCACCGACCAGTTCGGCTTCGGCCGGGTGAAGCAGGGCCGCGATCTCTATGTCGGCGCGCGCGCGGGTATCCTCGCCAATCCCTCCACGCTCCTCTACGTGAAGGGCGGCTATACCAACACCAAGCTCGACGTGCTGGCCGGCGACACCGACGAAACCACCGACACATCGTTCAAGCTGAACGGCTGGCGTGTCGGCGCGGGCGTGGAGCGGGCGATCAACGCCAACACCTTCGCCAAGATCGAATATCGCTATTCCAAATATGATGACGCCCACATCAACTTCGCCGATGGAACGACCAGCGACCAGTTCGGCATCGACACCGACCGCCATCAGGTTGTCGGCAGCGTCGGCTGGCGTTTCTAGAACATCATGTGCAGGAGTCGGCCGGAGCACGAAAAATGGCTCTGCACACGGAATTGTACGAAAATAAATAACTAAATTATTGTTCTATTTCGGAAAGATAGAACAAAATTCTTCCGGGGGAAGGGGTCGGTCATTGGATCGGCCCCTTTTTATATCATGAAATAGAAGGCTGTGATCAGTTAATCTAACAAGGAATCATCCATTTAATGGATGACATATTCGTTGATGATATGTTTCAGATTTTCTGCACGGAATCCAGAAAGCGCTTGTAGATGGTTACAACCTGATCTTCGATTGGCCTGGTAGGATCAGGTTTCCTAACCCCGGATCGAAGCGCCCATGCTTGCGTAAGTTGTGCGGCAACTTGAGCCGCAGTCTCATCGCCAATCGCCATAAAGAACCCCCGTCTTGTCAGATTTAGGGAAGAATGCGACGCAGGGGAAATAAGTCAATGATGAATACTGCGGTGCAGCATATGTATACTGATATGTTGCGCAATTTTTTCTGCGGCCATGACCCGCGCCTTGCAATGAAAGGCGACGGGGCGCGGGAAGATCGCGTCAAACCCCCTATCGGTCTCTCCGCAGGAATGTTATTGACATCATTGTGAGTAACGCGATTCCCCATCTCTATCCCGTCGGCATCGAGCCGGATGACATCGACTTCATGGGTCATGTGAACAATGCCAGCTACCTGAAATGGGTGCAGAGCGCGGTGCTGGACCATTGGCGCGCGTTGGCCCCGGCCGAAGCGGTCGCGGAGCATCTCTGGGTCGCGCTCAAGCATGAGATCACCTATCGCAAGCCCACTTTCCTGGACGATGAGGTGATTGCCACCGTTCTCCTCGAAAAGGTGCAGGGCGCGCGCGCCTTCTACGAAACGATCATCCGCCGGGGTGAGGAAGTGCTGGCGGAGGTCAAGTCGAGCTGGTGCTGCATCGACGCCAGCACGCTGCGCCCCGCGCGGCTGGCGCGCGAGGTGATCCAGCATTTCTTCGCCGGGGATGAGCCGAAGGACTGATACCGGGATGCATAGAGAATGACGCATCGCTGTTCCCCGGCGAAAGCCGGGGTCCAGTTCGAACCGTGGAGCTGTTCCCCGGCTTTCACCGGGGAACAGCAACCAGTCGATCCTGATGCGTTATTCTCTATGCAGCTTGGTAGGAGAGATTGCTTGGGAATGCACGGAAGAGCACATTCCCAAACGCACTCCAGCCTCGCGCCGATCAGTTGAGATTTTCTTTCGAGAAGTTGGAATAGTCGCCCAGCAGCGTTGACCACCAGTCGAGTATATCCTTGAAATTGGTCTGATTAATTCCACCTATGGTGGCGACGTCATAGCGCAGGGTCAGTTCATGCTCGTCGTTGACGATGGCGCTGACGAAGCGTTTTTCATTGTTCCATTTGTTCACATAATCGGCCGTGATCTTCTCATTCGCATCATAGGATGCATAAAATTGCAGGGATTCGCATTTTACGTGCTCCGTGCAATCGTAGAAGAGAATCGAGAATTTATAGCCCGCCGCCGCGCTGTTTATCATCGGGTCGCCCAGATTGTCCTTGGTCAGTTCGGCGGTGTAGCCGGCCTTCTGCAGGGCGCTGGCGATCGTCTGGGGACTGGCGGCGCATACCAGGTCGGTGCCGCAGCCGGTCTCGTCCTTCGGCGCGGCGTAGGTGGGGATCGACGCGGTAATCGACAGGGCCAGGCCAAGGCCAAGCAGCGACAGGCGGAAGGGGGGCATCATGATCTCCATAGACGGGGTCGAACAGGAATGGCGGACCCCACCAAGGGGGATTTCTCGTTGAAGCGTCACGCTCACAATGACGGGGGGATCAGGCTGATATCGACCGGCTCTAAAGCGTCGCTTCGATCTCGCGCGCGGCGTGGTCGGGATTGTCCGCCAGGCTGATCGGGCGGCCGACCACCAGGACGGATGCGCCCCGGTCGAGCGCCTGGCGCGGCGTCACCGCGCGCTTCTGGTCGCCCATCGCGCCGCCGGTGGGGCGTACGCCCGGCACCACGAAGAAGCCGTCATTCCAGGCCGCCTTGGCCAGCGCCACTTCCGCGCCCGAACAGACGATGCCGTCCAGGCCCGCGCTCTGCGCCAGGTCGGCGAGGCGGCGGACCTGATCCTCCGCTTTCCCACCTACGCCGATGTCGAGCAGGTCGCCATTGTCCAGGCTGGTAAGCACGGTGACGGCCACCACCTTGGTATTGATGCCCGCCGCCGCCTTGGCGTCCTCCAGCATGGCGCGTCCGCCCGCCGCATGGACGGTCAGGATCGCGGGTTCCAGCACATGCAGCGATTGCACCGCCTTCGCCACCGTATTGGGAATGTCGTGCAGCTTGAGGTCCAGGAAGATCGGCAGGTCGAACTTCATCATTTCATGCACGCCATGATGGCCATTGGCGCAGAAGAACTCCAGGCCCAGCTTCAGCCCGCCGACATGATGCCGCACCTGCCCGGCGAGTATCTGCGCCTTGGCAAGGTCGGGCGTATCGATGGCGACGTAGATGGGGCTGGTCATGCGGGTCCTGTGAGGCTGGAAGATGGGGTAAGGGAGTCCGGCGTGTCCGGAACATCCGAAAAGGCGGGAGCGGGCGGCGGCGTGGCGGCGGCGGTCGCCACCACCAAGGCCCGTTCGGTGCTGTCGAGCCGGCGCCGCAACCGCCAGCGTGTCGCCCGCGCCATCACCCAGAAGGGCAGGGCGCCGAGCAGGAACGCGCCGATCAGCAGCACGGGCAGTTTGGTTTCCATCACCAGATCGCCCCACAGCCGCACGGTCACGGGCACATAATTCGCCATGCAGAAGAAGGCGAGCGCCACGGCGATGGCGACCCAAAAGGCTGTCCGCAAAAATTGCATAGGCTGATACCTCGCTGCTGGTTTACCGCAGCTTAGGCGATCGAAGCGGATTTCGGAAGCGCCTGATCGATTTCGTCGATCGCGACGGTCATGGACAGGCGTGCGACCGCGCCCGGCGCCAGCGTCGCCATGCCGCCGCGATTGATCGCGTCGGGCATATGGCTGACCGGTTCCAGGCAGAAAAAGCCCGCATCCGGCGGGCGATAGACATGCAGCCAGTCCGCGCCCGTGGCGGTCAGGGTGAGGCGCAGGCCGTCGCCGCGCTCGACCGTCGCCACGCCGCCCCAGCCGCCATAGACATTGTCGATCAGGCTGTCGCCGCGCACGGTCGCGGGTCGCGACCAGTCGCCCAGCGTGTCGGCGGGCGCTTCCCGTTCGGGCAGCATGTCGGGGGTGGAGAGCCACAGGCTGCGCGCATCGAACCGGAGCGTGGTCGCGTCATCGGCCACGAAATAGGGGTGGAAGCCCAGGCCGACCGGCATCGGGCGATCGCCCCTGTTTTCCACGAACAGCGACATGGACAGGTCCGACGGCGTGATCGCCATCTGCTGTTCGGCGCGATAGGGCCAGGGCCAGCCCGCATCGCCTTCATGCTCGTGGATCAGGTGCGCGGATGTGCCATCTGTCGCTTTCGCTGTCCATGCCGCTTGCCACCCAAAGCCATGGATGCTGTGCGGATGGTCGCCGAAATTGAGGGGGAGCCGGTAATCCTGCCCCCCGAACGCGAAATGCCCGTCCGCGATGCGATTGGCATAAGGGACCAGCGGGAAGCTGGCCATGGCGAGCGGATCATCGGTTCCTTCGGGCGCGCGCCGCAGCAGGTCCGCGCCGTCCAGCGTCAGCCGCAGCAGCGACCCGCCGATCGCGGGCGAGAGCGCTGCCTCCAGCGCCCCCGCCCGCAGGATGATGTTGCCCTGGCTCAGCCGACCATATCCTCAAGCTCGCGGCCCTTGGTCTCATGCACCATGGCGCGCACGAAGAAGAAGGAGATGAGCGCGAACAACGCATAGCCGGTGTAGGTGAAGACCAGGCCCGGCGACACGGCCAGCGCCGGGAAGCTGACCGAGATCGCCGCATTGGCGATCCACTGGGCAAAGCCCGCCACCGCCAGGCCGGAGCCGCGGATCTGGTTCGGGAACATCTCGCCCAGCATGACCCACATGATCGGACCCCAGCTAAGGTTGAAGAAGATCACGTAGAGATTGGCCGCGATCAACGCCATCAGGCCGTTATGGCCGGGCAGGATGACGCCGCCGTCCGCACCGGTGACGGCGGTGGAGAAGGCATAGGCGACGATCGCCAGCGTCACCGCCATGCCCGCCGAGCCGATCAGCAGCAACGGCTTGCGGCCGATCCGGTCGACCAGCATGATCGTGCCCAGGCACGCGCCGATCGACAGCACGCCCGACAGGATGTTGATCTGGAGCGCATTATCCTCCGAAAAGCCGACGGCTTCCCACAGGGTCGCACCATAATAGAAGACGACGTTGATGCCCACGAGCTGCTGGAAGACGGCGAGGCCGATGCCGGTCCAGACGATCGGGCGCACCTTGCCGCTGACCTTATCGATCAGGTCGCTGAGCTTGGGGCGATGATGGTCGGCGGCCAGGCTGGCGCGGATTTCGGCGACCTTGCGGTCGGCTTCGGCCGCACCGAACAGGCGGGTGAGGACGGCGCGGGCGCGCTCGTCCTGCCCGCGTGCGACGAGGTAGCGGGGGCTTTCCGGGATCACCAGCAGCGCCAGGAAATAGATGGCGGCCGGGATTGCCTGCAACCAGAACATCCAGCGCCAGGCCGGGAAGTCGAGCCACAGCGGCGCGGTGGAGCCGCCCGCATAGCGCGCCAGCACGAAATTGGCGACGAACGCGCCGGTGAGGCCGGAGATGATCATCACCTGCTGCACCGACGATAGCCGGCCGCGCACGTTGGCGGGGGTGACTTCGGAGATATAGACGGGCGAAATGACGCTCGCCGCGCCGACGCCCAGGCCGCCGATGATGCGCGCGAAGATGAAGATGGCCGACGAACCGGCCGCGCCTGCCAGCAGCGCGCTGACCAGGAACAGGATGGCGGCCAGCATCATCACGCCGCGACGGCCGATGATGTCGGCCATGCGGCCCGCGCCGAACGCGCCGATCGACGACCCGACCAGGATCGCGCCGACATTAATGCCGATGCCCAGCTTGCCCAGGTCGAAGGCACTTTCCAGCCCCTTCTGCGTGCCGTTGATGACGCCCGAATCATAACCGAACATGAAACCGCCGATCGTCGCCACCGCGACGATCGCTGCGATGAAGGCCATATTGACCTTCCCGGCGCTCCCCTCACTCATTCGTTCATCCTTCCTGCTCTTCTATATCTCGGCGATAGTCCCTGGCAGCCCCGTGACACCGGGATCGAAGGCGAAGAGATCGCCTGCCAAGGGTTGCTCTGTCAACGCTGTCATGTTCAACCCCTTGCGCGCGGTCGTCGCATAGGCGGTGCTCAGTCCCTCGCCGCCAAAGGCGATCTTGGTGATGTTGGCGACGGGGAAGCGGATTTCGCGCATCAGCTTGCCCGCCGGATCGTAGCGGCGCACCGCCCATCCGCCGAACAACCCGGTCCACAGGCAGCCTTCGGCATCGACCGTCGGCCCGTCGGGATAGCCAGCGCCATCCTCGATCTTGGTGAACAGGCGGGTATTGCCGACTGCGCCCTCTTCCGTCAGCTCGGTGCGCCAGATGCGCTTGCCCAGCGTGTCGGTATGATAGAGAATGCGGCCATCGGGCGAAAAAGCGGGGCCGTTGGTGATCGACACCGGCGGCAGGCCCGTTTCGGCGCAGACGCCCCTGTGCAGGCGGTAGAAATAGCCGCTATCGGCCTTTTCCCCATCGTCCATCGTCCCGAACCAGAGCGCCCCGTCGGGGGCCACGCTGGCGTCGTTCTGGCGATTGCCGGGCAGGTGCGCTTCGGGCGCGTGGAGCAGCGCAAAGCTGCCCTGCTCCGGGTCGAAGCGATGCACGCCCGATTGCAGGCCGACCGCGAACAGCCCGTCGTCGGTCGGCGCAATCCAGCCCACCTGCTCCGGCGCGGCCCAGCTGCGGCCGACTTCCAGCGCCGGGTCGTAGCGGTGGACGCGATGCCCCTTGATGTCGACGAACCAGAGGGCGGCGTCGCGCGCCACCCAGACCGGCCCTTCGCCCAGCGTCGCGCCGACCGACAGGATGCTCTGTGGCTCGGCGGTCGGCATCTCAGCGCCAGCCCGCATCGATGAAATAATCATGGCCGGTGCAGTAACGCGCATCGTCCGACGCCAGGAACATCGCCAGCGCGGCGACGTCCACCGGCAGGATGCGGCCGTCCAGGCATTGCGCCGCGACGATCTCCGCCTCGCCTTCGGGCGTGTACCATTTTTCCTGGCGCGGGGTCTTCACATTGCCGGGGATGATGGTGTTGACGCGGATATTGTCGCGGCCCAGGTCGCGGGCAAGGCTGCGGGTCAGCCCTTCGATCGCGGCCTTGGCGGTCTGGTAGAGCGTCAGTTCGGGCAGGGCGAGATGCCAGCTTATCGACCCGAAATTCAGGATCACGCCGCCACCGGCGCGCTTCATCGCGGGCACGGCGGCCTGCGATGCGAAGAAGAGGTGGCGCAGGTTCACCGCCATCCGCTCGTCCCAATAAGTGGGGGTGACATCCTCGATCCTGTGGCGGTCGTCATTGGCGGCATTGTTGACGAGAATATCGATCCCGCCAAGCTGCGCCTCCACCTTTCCGATCATCGCCTGCACCGCTTCAATGTCGCGCAGGTCGACCGCGTGGAAGATTGGCGCGACATCCGTGTCGGCAAGCCGGGCGACCAGCGCCTCGCTTTCGGCCACGGCGATATCGCAGAAGGCGACATGCGCGCCCTGGCCGACGAACGCCTCGACCAGCCCTTCGCCGATGCCGCTGCCGCCGCCGCTGATAAAGACCCGCTTGCCCCGGAGACTAGGGTAGATGGCGCCGTTCATGCGGTTTCGGTCTCCTGGGCGGTCAGCAGGCCGCGCGCGGCCAGATTGGTCATCAGGGCGGTAAGGCCCCAGGTCCAGGGCGCGGCGTCCTTCGACGTCACGACCGTATTCACCAGCTTGCCCAGGCGCGGAGTGGAGATGGCAACGCTGTCTCCAACCTTGTGCGTAAAGCCGCGGCCCGGCTCGTCACGGTCCTGAACGGGGGCGAAGAGCGTCCCCAGGAACAGCGTGAAGCCGTCGGGATATTGATGTTCCGACAGGGTCTGGCGCACCAGGTCCAGCGGATCGCGGCTGATCTGGTTCATGCTGCTCTTGCCTTCCAACCGATAGCCTTCCGGCCCGTCGATGGTCAGCCCCACTTCGGCATTGCGCACGTCGTCGATGGTGAAATCACCGTCGAACAGGCGGATCAGCGGGCCGAGCGAGCAGGAGGCGTTATTGTCCTTCGCCTTGCCCAGCAGCAACGCGGAGCGGCCTTCGAAATCGCGCAGGTTGACGTCATTGCCCAGCGTCGCGCCCACCGCGCTGCCGGCGGCGTTGACGATCAACACCACTTCGGGTTCGGGATTGTTCCAGGTGGAATCGGACCGGATGCCGATCTCCGCGCCCAGGCCCACGGTCGAGAGCACCGGCGCCTTGGTGAAGACTTCCGCATCGGGGCCGATCGCGACTTCCAGATATTGCGACCAGAGGCCGTCCTCGATCAGCGCAGCCTTGAGCGCGGCGGCTTCTTCGGTGCCGGGGACCACGGCGCGGATCGAACCGCCCACGCGCTCTTCCAGCCGGCCGCGAATCTCGGCGGCGGCGCTGGAGTCGCCCCGCGCCCGCTCCTCGATCACCCGCTCCAGCGCGGACAGGGCGAAGGTCACGCCGCACGCTTTGACGCATTGCAGGTCGACCGGGCTGAGCAGCGGCAGGCCGAGGGTTTCGAGCGGGCCGAGCGCTTCGCCGGAAGCAGCGGAAAGCGGCAATTTCTCAACCAGTTGCGCGACGGTCGGTGCGACGCGGCTCATGTCATAGGCCTGGCCATCGGCGACCAATATCGGGCTGGGACCGGCAGCGGTTTGAACGCGGCCGATGAACAAGCCTTCGCGCCAGTCGGCAGGCAGGCAATCGAGCAGGGAAGCATCGCCCGGCATCATCAACTCCTAAAACGGTGGTCGTAATTGATAGCGCTACCAGCATGGAATGGCACGCCAAGTCAAGAGGGTGTTACGCAAAAGCCGCTCAAACGGAAAGTCGACAAGTGGAGAGGGTTATATCTTTTCCGGGCCTTCACTTTGGGGCATAAGCGCAAGGACTATGAGCAAGACCGAAGACAGCGCGCCGGCCACCGGCGCAGACGCCGCTTCTCCCGCAACAGCCGCTGCCGAAAAGGCTGGAAAGAAGGCCGACCTCGCCAGCGCCGCGCGCAAGTCCGCCGGCAAGAGCGTATGGATGGGAACGGCCGTCGGCATCGGATCGGCCGCCATCGTCGCAGCCCTCCTCTACGCCCGCAAGAAGGGCTGATCCCGCGCCGCCGCGCGGCGGGGTGTCGTTGCGTTTGCGATGATGAGAAGGATCAGAAATCTTCATCCTCCCCTGGTAGGGGAGGTGGCAGGCGCACAGCGCCTGACGGAGGGGTGTCACCCTATCGATAGCGGGACACCCCTCCACCACTTCGTGATCCCCCTCCCCTTGCAGGGGAGGATTTTCGCCTCCGTCACCCACATTCAGCGAGCGGGTTTGCAAACGCCATGATCGCCACAAAAATGGGGCGGCATGGCCTTCGTTCCATGCCGCCCCATGATGCGACCCGTTGAGGGTTTATTGTCCGCCGTTCGTGACAGGCGGGGGAATACAATGTGGGGTCAGGCTGCCCCGCCGCTCAGATAGCGGATCAGTTCGGGCTTGCTGACGGTCGTGTTCTTGTCGGAATCCGCACTTGTAAAGGCGCCATTGGCCCAGGCGGTCACTTGTTCGGCCGAATAGACCTTGCCGGTCGCCTTCATCTCCTGATCCTTCAGCGTGACCATCCATCGGGAAAATTCGGCCTTGTCCAACTGGCCGTCGCTGTTCGTGTCATAGGCGGGAAATTCGCTGTCGACGATCGACGCCACCGTGTTGGCCGAATTGGCTGGGGCCGCAGGCTGGGCAGGGGTTGCGGTTTGCGGCTGGGCGGGGGCGGATGGCGTGGCGCCCTGATCGGGGCTGGTGGCCTGCTGCGCCATGGCGGGGGCAGCGATAGCCAAGGTCATCGTAAACAAAAACGTGCGGATCATTGAGATCTCCTGGTGTGCGACCGTGCCGGGAAACAATCGCGTCCACCCGACTCCTATATTCATGCAGTCATAATAGTCGAATTCGCGCCATTGTTCCTGAACATCCGTTCATATCCCGTCATTCGTCTTGAAAATTGGTTCGTTTCGCCCTTTTTCCCGGCAAAAGTTGCGAAAAGGTGAAGCAGAAACGGGATGGAATGCGCGCGATTTGCTAGCTGGGGACGGTGCTGCTAGTCGGCGCGGCGACTCCCACCCCTAGCCACGCAGGATTCGCCCATGGTCCCCCGTTACGCCCGCCCGCACATGACTGCCCTCTGGGAACCGGAAGCCCGGTTCAAAATCTGGTTCGAGATCGAGGCGCACGCGACCGAGAAGCTGGGCGAGCTGGGCGTCGTCCCACCGTCCGCCGCCAAGGCGCTGTGGGACTGGTGGGCGACCAACCCCGCGATCGACGTGCCCGCGATCGACGCGATCGAGGCCGTCACCAAGCATGACGTCATCGCCTTCCTGACCTGGGTGGCCGAACAGGTGGGCGACGAAGCCCGCTTCATGCATCAGGGCATGACGTCGAGCGACGTGCTCGACACCTGCCTTGCCGTGCAGCTTGCCCGTGCCGCCGACATATTGATCGAGGATCTCGACAAGCTGCTGGAAGTCATCAAGCGCCGCGCCTTCGAACATAAGCTGACGCCCACCATCGGCCGCAGCCACGGCATCCACGCCGAACCCGTCACCTTCGGCCTGAAAATGGCCGAAGCCTATGCCGAGTTCAGTCGTTGCAAGGCGCGCCTGATCGCCGCCCGCGCCGAAGTCGCCACCTGCGCCATTTCCGGCGCGGTCGGCACCTTCGCCAATATCGACCCGCGCGTCGAGGAGCATGTAGCGCAGAAGCTGGGCCTCGCCATCGAGCCGGTATCGACCCAGGTCATCCCGCGTGATCGCCATGCGATGTTCTTCGCGACCCTGGGCGTCATCGCCAGCTCGATCGAGCGCCTCTCGGTCGAGGTCCGCCACCTCCAGCGCACCGAAGTCCTCGAAGCCGAGGAATATTTCTCGCCCGGCCAGAAGGGCAGCAGCGCGATGCCGCACAAGCGCAACCCGGTGCTGACCGAGAACCTGACCGGCCTGGCCCGCATGGTGCGCAGCTATGCGCTGCCCGCAATGGAGAATGTGGCGCTCTGGCACGAACGCGACATCAGCCATTCGTCGGTCGAGCGCTATATCAGTCCCGACGCGACCATCACGCTCGACTTCGCGCTGGGCCGCCTGACCGGCGTGATCGACAAGCTGCTCGTCTACCCTGAGCGGATGATGAAGAATCTCGACAAGATGGGCGGGCTTGTCCACTCGCAGCGCGTGCTGCTGGCGCTAACGCAGGCGGGCGTGAGCCGCGAGGACAGCTATCGCTATGTCCAGCGCAACGCGATGAAGGTGTGGGAATCGGACGGCCAGCTTTCGCTGCTGGAACTGCTCAAGGCCGACCCGGACGTCACCGCCGCGCTCAGCGCGCAGGAGATCGAGGACAAGTTCAACCTCGACTATCATTTCCGCCAGGTCGACACGATCTTCCAGCGGGTGTTCGGGGAAGGCTAACTAGGACCGATCGACATTCACAGTTTTATGCGCTTCCCAAGCCGTCATGCCGGATCAAGTCCGGCATGACGTTGAAAATGAGGCCAGGGCTTCTGCGTTAACCTGAATGTCGATCGGTCCTAATACCAAGATACATTGATGAGAACTTATGCTGGCCTGCGCCGGGGAACAGGTCGGTATGAACCGCATGCGCTGTTCGAAGCGAACGGAACTTGTGTTTAACCGCGTCCCCCCGTCCGTGGCCGCACCCTGGGCGCGGCATCCGACTGGCGGCGGATCAGCGCATGGTCGAGCACCAGATGCTCGGTCTCCTCGCTCTTCTGGCCCTTCTTCCCCTTCAGCCGCCGCACCAGCACTTCCACCGCCGCACGCGACATGGCGCTGATCGGCTGGCGGATGGTGGTCAGTTCCGGCCAGATCGTCGTCGCCAGCGAACTGTCGTCGAAGCCGCAGACGGTAAGGTCGCCCGGCACGTCCAGCCCGTTGCGGTGCGCGATCGCCACGGTCGCGGCGGCCATGTCGTCATTGCTGGCGAAGACGGCGGTCGGCGGTTCGGCCAGCGACAATATATGTTCGGCCGCATCCAGACCCGACCGGTAGGTGAAGAAACCCTGGGCGATCAGGTCATCCTCGACCGCCAGCCCGGATTCGCGCAGCGCGTCCACATAGCCGTCGAGACGCTTGGCGCTGGCCGTCTGGTTGGGATTGCCCTTGATGAAGCCGATGCGCGTGTGGCCGAGCGCGATCAGGTGCCGGGTCATTTCATAGGCGGCGTTGCGATCGTCGATGCTGACGGCGGAAAGATCCGCCGGCGGGCGGCCGGTCGCCACCGCCACGGCGGGAATGTTGGCGGCGGTGAGCGCGGCGACCATTTCCTCCAGGTCGCAGAGCGGTGGCGGCAGCACGACGCCGTTGATCCGGCCGCGCAGCAGATGGTCGACCACCGACTGTACCGATGTCTGCTCGTCCCACTTCTCGACCACCAGGTCGATGCCGCTGCGGCTCGCCTGATCCAGGCTGCCGACCAGAAACTCGCTGAGATAGGAGGCGGACGGGTTGCTGTAGAGCAGACCGATCCGCACGTCGTCCCCACCGGCCAGGCTGCGCGCGGCGGCGCTGGGCGAGTAATTGAGCGCGGCGATCGCCGCCTCCACCTTGGCGCGGGTTTCCGCCTTCACCACCTGCTCGCCATTGATGACGCGCGACACCGTCATGGGGGACACGCCGGCCTGGCGGGCGACATCGTTGATGGTGGGGGCGTTGCGCTGGCGGCGGGAGGATCGTGTGTCGGTCAATGCGGCGCCTTTTTTGGAGCGGGGAATGTCATCGTCGAAATGGTAACGACATCATTTGTTATAACTGGGGCAAGAAATCAATTATGTCCCGGTGCATAGGGAAAGCTCTGCGCCTTGTACCAGTCCAGATCATGCGCGGGCGCGGCCGATCCTGCGGGCAGGGGGCGTTTCGACATGGACTGGAAATAGGCGATGCTGGCGTCGCGCCACCATAGTGCCTCGCGATGCTGGATGGTGAGGAACGCCTCCGTCTCCGCGAACCGTTCCGCGTCGACATAGGGGCGCAGGCCCTCCCATGTCTTCTGCATGTCGGCGACATAGGCCACGCCCCGCTCATAATGATGGACCAGCCCGTCCCACAATGTCTCCCCCGATCGCAGGCGATAATCCCAGGGCAGGTGATGGAACCAGAGCAGGTCGCGTTCCGGCGTCGTCTTCGGATCGGCCAGCCTCCTGGCGACGGGCGGCGCATATTGGGCGATGGCGTTGCTGCCCGTCCCGGTCCGGTCGAAGCCGATGCCCTGGACGTTGGCCTTGTGATAATAGACCGGGTTCCATTCGGGCCGCGCCAGGTCGGCGATCCAGGGGGCGGGGCCATAATGATGGCCGGTGCCCATGACATGGGCCAGGCCCAGCGGCGTCATATAATCGACCGCCGCCTCGCGCGATCCCATCATCATCGCGACGATCGGCTGCACCACCCTGGGATCGGGCGAGAAGGTCTGCGCCGCCCATTCCTGCGCGATCGCCTGCGCCGACAGGCTGGTGTCCCAGGCGAGGCGGCCGAAGGCGTACCAGTCCGCCTGGTTGAAGATCGACCCGCTCCAGTCGCGATCGACGCCGATATTGGCCACGCCCGCAATGCCGGTGAGGGTGTGGCCCTCCAGCGACCCGTCGATCACCCTGGCGACGGTCGATCCCTTGCCCTTCGCAAAGGTGTCGCTGCGCAGCACCTCCTCGAACAGCGGGCCGAGATAGGTGAGGTGCGTCGACTGGCCCAGATATTCCTTGGTGATCTGGAACTCCATCATCAGCGGTGTTCTGGGCATCGCCCCGAACAGCGGATGGAACGGCTCGCGCGGCTGGAAGTCGATCGCGCCATTCTTCACCTGCACGATGACATTGTCGGCGAACTGGCCGTCCAGCGGCTTGAAGTCGCTATAGGCCTGCTTCGCCCGATCGTCGGGATTGTCGTGCGCGTAGACGAAGGCGCGCCACATCACGATGCCGCCATGGGGCTTGACCGCTGCGGCCAGCATGTTCGCGCCATTGGCATGGGTGCGGTTATAATCCTGCGGCCCCGGCTGGCCCTCGCTATTGGCCTTGATCAGGAAGCCGCCAAAATCGGGGATCGCCTTGTAAATCTCGTCCGCCTTCGCCTTCCACCAGGCGGCGACGGCGGGATCGAGCGGATCGGCGGTCTTGAGGCCGTCCAGTTCCATCGGCGCGGTCCATTTGACCGACAGATAGACCTTGATCCCATAGGGACGGAAGATATCGGCCAGCGCCGCCGCTTTGGCGATATAGGGCGCGGTCAGGCTGTCCGCCTTCGCATTCACATTGTTGAGGACCGTGCCGTTGATGCCGATCGACGCATTGGCGCGGGCATAGTCGGTATAGCGCGGCCCTTTCCAGTCGGGCAGCCGCCACCAGTCCCAGATGGATTGCCCGGCATAGCCGCGCTCGACCGTGCCGTTGAGATTGTCCCAATGGTTGAGCAGCCGCAGGCCGATCTTCGGCGCGCTGCGGATGTCGAGCGCATCGAGGCTCGCCCCGCTCTGCGCCAGTCGCAGCCAGTGATAGACGCCGTGCAGCACGCCCACATCGCCGTTCGCGGCGATCAGCGTCACCGCCTTGCCGTCGACCATGGTCGAGCGAATCGCATAGCCTTCGCTGCCCAGGCCATCGGTCCTGACCGGCAGCGCAGGGGTGGAGGCGGGCGTCGCCAGCCACAGCGCGCCTTGCTGGATCGTTTCCGAAAGGGCGGGCGGCGCGCCGGTCATGCCGCCGATACCGCGCTGCAATTCGCCGGTGGCCGCAGCCCATGTCGGGCCGGCGCCGGTGGCGACGATCGCCGTCGCATGGGCCGAGAGGGCAGCGCTGCGCGACGGGTCCGCGCGAGCGTAGCGCAGCCACAGATCATAGCCGTCCTCGGCCCGCGCCATCGGCGTCAGGCCGACCGCGACCATGGCAACAATCCAGCAAAACAGGCGCGCTATCACTCATCCACTCCCTTGCAGCTTAGTCGTCAAAGCCCTTTCAACGGGCATTGACAAGTCTCTCTTGTCCGATCAATGGTAACGCTATCAGTTCGATCGCGGCAAGTAAAAAGGTGGCCGCATCGCAAAATGGAGAGGGGCTTCGTGATCCGTACCTGCAAAATCCTCTGCGCCGCTTCGGCGCTGGCGCTGGGCATCGCCGGGGTGCAGGCGCCAGTTCGGGCCGCTGCTCAGGCCGCTCCAGCCGCATCGGCAAAACCCATCTACAAGGACGCCAGCGCCCCGATCGAGGCGCGCGTCGACGATCTCCTTTCGCGCATGACGCTGGAGGAGAAGATCGCCCAGATCACTGCCGTCTGGACAGACAAGGTCAAGATTTTCGACGACCGGCTCCAGCTCGATCCCGCCAGGCTGGCGGCGCAATATCCCAACGGCCTGGGCCAGTTCACCCGTCCGTCCGATGCGAAAGGACCGGTCAGCCCACGGGTCGCGCCGGGTCGCGATCCGCGCCAGACCGTCGCCCTGGTCAACGCCATGCAGAAATAGGCGATGACGCAAACGCGCCTGGGCATCCCGGTCCTGTTCCATGAGGAAGGGCTGCACGGCTATACCGCCGTCGGCGCGACCAGCTTTCCCCAGTCGATCGCCATGGCCTCCTCCTTCGACACGGACATGCTGCGCGACGTCAACAGCGTGATCGCGCGCGAAATCCGTGTCCGGGGTGTGCCGATGGTGTTGTCCCCGGTGGTCGATATCGCCCGCGACCCGCGCTGGGGCCGGATCGAGGAAACCTATGGCGAAGACCCCTATCTGGTCGGCGAGATGGGCGTCGCCGCGGTCGAGGGGCTGCAAGGCCAGGGCCGCTCGCGCAACCTGCGCCCCGGCAAGGTGTTCGCCACGCTCAAGCATCTGACCGGCCACGGCCAGCCCGAAAGCGGCACCAATATCGGCCCCGCGCCTGTCTCCGAACGCGAATTGCGGGAGAATTTCTTCCCGCCCTTCGAACAGGTGGTGATGCGCACCGGGATCGAGGCGGTCATGGCCAGCTATAATGAAATCGACGGTGTCCCCAGCCACGCCAATCGCTGGCTGTTGCAGGATGTGCTGCGCGGGGAATGGGGCTTCAAGGGCGCGGTCGTTTCCGATTATTCGGCGATCGACCAGTTGATGAGCATCCATCATATCGCCGCCAATCTGGAGCAGGCCGCGACCCGCGCGCTCGACGCCGGGGTCGATGCGGACCTGCCCGACGGCCTGTCCTACGCCACGCTGGCCAAGCTGGTGCGCGAAGGCAAGGTGAGCGAGGCGAAGCTGGACCTTGCCGTTCGCCGGATGCTGGAACTCAAGTTCCGCGCGGGCCTGTTCGAAAATCCCTATGCCGACGCCGCCGCTGCCGAAAGGCTCACCAACGATGCCGAAGCCCGCGCCCTGGCGCTGAAGGCGGCGCAGCGCTCCATCACCCTGCTCAAGAATGACGGCATGCTGCCGCTGAAGCCCGAAGGGACGATCGCCGTCATCGGCCCCAGCGCCGCCGTCGCCCGCCTGGGCGGCTATTATGGCCAGCCGCCGCACAGCGTTTCCATCCTCGAAGGCATCAAGGCGAAGGTCGGCAGCCGCGCGAAGATCGTCTTCGCGCAGGGCGTCAAGATCACCGAGAATGACGACTGGTGGGAAGACAAGGTGGTGAAGTCCGATCCCGCCGAAAACCGCAGGCTGATCGCGCAGGCGGTGGAAGCCGCCAGGGGCGTGGATCGCATCGTCCTCACCCTGGGCGATACCGAACAGTCGAGCCGCGAGGGCTGGGCCGGCAATCATCTGGGCGACCGCCCCAGCCTCGATCTGGTCGGTGAGCAGCAGGAGCTGTTCGACGCCTTGAAGGCGCTGGGCAAGCCGATCACCGTCGTCCTCATCAACGGCCGCCCGGCATCGACGGTCAAGATTTCCGAACAGGCCGACGCCATTCTCGAAGGCTGGTATCTGGGCGAGCAGGGTGGCAATGCGGTCGCAGACGTGCTGTTCGGCGACGTGAACCCCGGCGGCAAGCTACCCGTCACTGTCCCGCGCTCGGTCGGGCAATTGCCGATCTTCTACAACGCCAAGCCCAGTGCGCGGCGCGGCTATCTGTTCGACACCACCGATCCGCTCTATCCCTTCGGCTTCGGCCTCAGCTACACCAGCTTCGACCTGTCGGCCCCGCGCCTGGCCGCGACCAGCATCGGCACGGGTGGCAAAACAACTGTCTCGGTCGATGTTCGCAACACCGGCCAGCGCGTGGGCGACGAAGTGGTCCAGCTCTATATCCGTGACAAGGTCAGTTCGGTCACGCGCCCGATCAAGGAATTGAAGGGCTTTCAGCGGGTGACGCTGAAACCGGGTGAAGTCCGCACTATGACCTTCACCATCAGCCCCGAAAGCCTGTGGATGTGGAATGACGAGATGCATCGCGTGGTCGAGCCGGGCGATTTCGAGATCATGACCGGCAACAGTTCGGTCGCGCTGAAATCCGCGACGCTGACGGTGACGCCATGACGCTTGCTCGTCGTCAGGCGCTGGGCCTGCTCGCCTCCACTTCCTTCCTCGCCGCGACGCCTGCCATGGCCGCGAAGGGGAAAGGCGGCCCGCTCTACAAGGACGCCGCCGCCCCCATCGACCTGCGCGTCCGTGATCTCCTCTCGCGCATGACGCTGGAGGAGAAGGTGGGGCAGATCATCGCGCTCTGGGCGACCAAGGCGGATATCATGGACGGCCTCACCTTCTCGCCCGCCAAGGCGAGCAGGGCCTATCCGGCGAGTTTCGGCCAGATCACCCGCCCGTCCGACCGGCGCGGTGCGCCCAATGGCTCCAATCAGGCGGGCGGCGTCGGCGCGCGCTGGCGCACCCCGGCCGACACGGTCGCCTTCATCACCGCCGTCCAGACATGGGCGACGCAGGAAACCCGGCTCGGTATCCCGGTCCTCTTCCACGAGGAATCGCTGCACGGCTATATGGCGACCGACGCCACCATGTTCCCGATGGCGATCGGTCTGGCCGGCAGCTTCGACCGCCAGTTGATGAGGGAAGTCCAGTCGGTCATCGCCCGCGAAGTCCGCGCGCGCGGCGTGCATCTGGCGCTGTCCCCGGTGGTCGATATCGCCCGCGACCCGCGCTGGGGCCGGATCGAGGAGACGTTCGGCGAAGACCCCTATCTCTGCGGCGAGATGAGCGTCGCCGCCGTACTCGGCCTGCAAGGGGAGAGCAAGCAACTCGGCCCGGACAAGGTCATGGCCACGCTCAAGCATATGACCGGCCACGGCCAGCCCCAGAGCGGCGAGAATGTCGCGCCCGCGCCGATCAGCCAGCGCGAGTTGCGCGAGAATTTCTTCCCGCCCTTCCGTCAGGTGGTGAAGCGCACCGGCATCGCCGCCGTCATGCCGTCCTACAATGAAATTGACGGCATCCCGTCGCACCAGAACCGCTGGCTGCTCGGCGATATCCTGCGCGGCGAATGGCATTTCGACGGTGCAGTGGTCAGCGACTATGGCGCCGTGCCTGAACTCGACACCATCCACCATGTCCAGCCCGACCTGCAAGGGACGGCGCGCGCCGCGCTGCGGGCCGGTGTCGATTGCGAGTTGCCCGATGGCCTGGCCTATCGGACGCTCGTGGAACAGGTCCGCGCGGGCACAGTGCCCCTGGAAGCGGTCGATATCGCCTGCACGCGCATGTTGACCCTCAAATTCCGCGCGGGCCTGTTCGAAAACCCCTGGCCGCGCAAGGATTTTGACGCGCTGACCGGCAATGCCGAAGCCCGCGCGCTGGCGCTCAAGGCCGCGCATCGATCGATCGCGCTGCTCAAGAATGACGGCACCCTGCCGCTCACCCCCGGCGCGCACCGGCGCGTCGCGGTGATCGGTCCCAATGCCGCCATCGCGCGGCTGGGCGGCTATTCCTCCGTCCCGCGTCAGGACGTGTCGCTGCTCGAAGGGGTGCAGGCGAAGCTCAAGGGCCAAGCAGAGGTCGTCCACGCCCAGGGCGTCTTTATCACCCAGAGCGAGGATCGTTCGGCGGACGCGGTGCTGCTGGCCGATCCCGCCAGGAACCGCCAGCTCATTGCCGAAGCGGTCGAGGTGGCCAGGACCGCCGACATCATTCTGCTCGCCATCGGCGACACCGAACAGACCAGCCGCGAGGGCTTTGCCAAGCAGCATCTGGGCGATCGCACCAGCATCGATCTGGTCGGGGAACAGAATGACCTGTTCGCCGCGATGAAGGCGACCGGCAAGCCCGTGGTGGTCTGCGCCATCAACGGCCGCCCGCCCAGCTATCCCGCCGTGGCGGAGGGGTGCAACGCGCTGCTCGAATGCTGGTATCCGGGGCAGGAGGGTGGCGCCGCCATGGCCGACATCCTGTTCGGCGACGTCAATCCCGGCGCCAAGCTGCCCGTCACTGTTGCGCGCGATGCGGGGCAGATTCCGATCTTCTACAACCGCAAGCCCAGCGCCCGGCGCGGCTATGTGTTTGAGGATATATCGCCACTTTTCCCCTTCGGCTTCGGCCTCAGCTACACGAAGTTCGAGATCGGCAAGCCGCGCCTGTCCGCCCCGCGCATCGGCACCGGCGGGACCGTCATGGTGGAGGTCGACGTCCGCAATGTGGGCGACAGGGCGGGGGATGAGGTCGTCCAGCTCTATGTCCATGACCAGACCGCCAGCGTCACCCGCCCAATCAAGGAATTGAAGGGGTTTGAGCGCGTCACCCTGAACCCCGGCGAGAGCCGCACCGTGCGCCTGTCGCTCGGTCCCGAAGCCTTCGCGCTCTGGAACCTCGACATGGCTGAAGTGGTGGAGCCGGGCCTGTTCGACATCATGGTCGGGCCGGACAGCGAAGCGCTTCAGTCGGTGACGCTTGAAATCGTCTGATCGGGGAAATTGGTCAGGCCGCTGTTGACGTAATTTCGGAATAGTCAGATATTGGCTTTACCAATTTAGGAGTCTCTATGCCCATCATTACCGGCGCCAAGGTGATCGTCACATCGCCCGGCCGCAATTTCGTGACCTTGAAGATCGAGACGGACGAGGGGGTTTACGGCCTGGGCGACGCGACGCTCAACGGCCGCGAACTCTCGGTCGCCAGCTATCTGACCGACCATGTCATCCCCTGCCTGATCGGCCGGGACGCGCACCGGATCGAGGATATCTGGCAGTATCTCTACAAGGGCGCCTATTGGCGTCGCGGTCCCGTCACCATGTCCGCCATTGCCGCCGTCGATACCGCGCTGTGGGACATCAAGGGCAAGATTGCGGGCCTGCCGGTCTACCAGTTGCTGGGCGGCGCCAGCCGCGAGGGCGTGATGGTCTATGGCCATGCCAACGGCACCACGATCGAGGATACGGTCAAGGTCGCGCTCGATTATCAGGCGCAGGGTTACAAGGCGATCCGCATCCAGTGCGGGGTGCCCGGCATGGCATCGACCTATGGCGTGTCGAAGGACAAATATTTCTACGAACCGGCCGACGCCGACCTGCCGACCGAAAATGTCTGGAGCACCAGCAAGTACATGCGGGTCGTCCCCGAACTGTTCAAGGCAGCGCGGGAGGCGTTGGGCTGGGACGTGCATCTGCTGCACGACATCCATCACCGCCTGACCCCGATCGAGGCGGGTCGTCTGGGCAAGGATCTGGAGCCCTATCGCCCCTTCTGGCTGGAGGATGCGACGCCTGCGGAAAATCAGGAAGCCTTCAAGCTGATCCGCCAGCACACCACCGCGCCGCTGGCCGTGGGCGAAATCTTCAACTCGATCTGGGACGCCAAGGATCTGATCCAGAACCAGTTGATCGACTATATCCGCGCGACCGTGGTCCATGCCGGCGGCATCACCCATCTGCGCCGCATCGCCGCGCTGGCGGACCTCTACCAGATCCGCACCGGCTGCCATGGCGCGACCGACCTGTCGCCGGTCTGCATGGCCGCAGCGCTGCATTTCGACCTCAGCGTGCCCAATTTCGGCATTCAGGAATATATGCGCCATACCCCGGAAACGGACGCGGTCTTCCCCCATGCCTATAGCTTCGCGGACGGCATGATGCATCCGGGCGACAAGCCGGGCCTGGGCGTCGAGATCGACGAGGAACTGGCCGCAAAGTACGAATATAGTCGCGCCTTCCTGCCGGTGAACCGGCTCGAAGACGGCACCATGCATAGCTGGTGATGGCCCACCATCCGTCATTCCCGCGAACGCGGGAACCCATCTCCCACCCTATCCTTCGTCGCAACGTCGGGAGATGGGTCCCCGCTTTCGCGGGGATGACGAAGTATTTTTGGAGCGGGCAATGACTACCGTCCCCATCCCCAAACCCTCCGGTAAAATCCGCTGGATCGTCTGCGGCCTGCTCTTCGCGGCGGTGGTGCTGAGCTATATCGACCGGCTGGTGCTGCCGACGCTCAAGCCCGATCTTCAGGCCCGCTATGGCTGGAGCGAGAGCGGTTATGCCGACCTCGCCATCTGGTTCCAGGCGGGCTACGGCATTTCCTATGTCGTCTTCGGCCGGCTGATCGACCGGATCGGCGCGCGCGCGGGCTATGCGCTGGCGGTGTCGCTGTGGACGATCGGCCATGTCGCGCATATCTTCTTCACCTCGACCGCCGGGATGTTGTTCGCGCGCATTCCGCTGGCGATCGGGGAGGCGGGGACTTTCCCCGCCGCCATCGCCGCGACCAACGAATGGTTCCCCAAGAAGGAACGGGCGCTGGCCATCGGCATCTTCAATGCCGGGTCCAATGTCGGCGCGATCCTGACCCCGCTGGTGGTGCCGATCATCGCGGTGACGCTCGGCTGGCGCTGGGCCTTCATCCTGACCGGCCTGCTGACCGTGGTCTGGCTCGCCGCCTGGCTGACCTTCTACCGCCGCCCGCGCGAGAAGAAGAGCCTTTCGGCGGAGGAACTGGCCTGGATCGAAACCGATCCCGTCGAAGAAAAGCGCGCCGTCAAATGGGCGACCCTGTTCCGCCTGCGCCAGACCTGGGCCTATATGGCGGGCCGCTTCCTGATCGATCCGGTCTGGTGGACCTTCCTCTTCTGGCTGCCCGATTTCTTCAACAAGCAATATGGCGTCAAGATGCTGGACTTCGGTCCACCGCTGATCGCCGTCTATCTGCTGGCCGATGTCGGGTCGGTGGCGGGCGGCTGGGCCTCATCGCGCTTCATCGGCCGGGGCTGGAGCATCAACCGGTCGCGCAAGAGCGCCATGTTCCTCGCCGCGCTTTGCGCCGTGCCGATCGCCTTTGCCACCTACTCGCCCAATATGTGGGTCGCGGTCGGCCTGATCGGCCTCGCCTGCGCCGGGCATCAGGGCTTCTCCGCCAATCTCTACGCGCTGCCCGGTGATGTCTTCCCGCGCTGGATGGCGGGATCGGTCGTGGGGCTGGGCGGCCTCGCCGGTGCGATCGGCGGCATGATGATGGCGAAATTCGCCGGCGCCATCCTGGAAACGGTCGGCAGCTTCCAGCCGATCTTCATCGTTGCCGCCTGCGCCTACCTAGTCGCACTTTGCACTATTCATCTCATAATTCCGCGCTATCAGGTCGTTGCCACCGGTGGCACAGCCGGTGTCAAAGGAGCATGACCGTGACCAAACCCCTCCGTCTTCACCCCGATCGCCTGTTCCCGTCCGACCCGAAAACGCGCGACATCGCCCGCGCGCTCTACGCCACGGTCAAGGATCTGCCGATCGTCAGCCCCCATGGCCACACCGATCCGCGCTGGTTCGCCTATGACGAACCTTTCGCCAATCCCGCCGACCTGCTGATCGTGCCGGACCATTATGTGTTCCGGATGCTGTACAGCCAGGGCGTGAAGCTGGAGGAACTGGGCGTCCCCACGATCGACGGCAGCGCGACGGCAGGTGATCCGCGCGCCATCTGGCATCGGTTCGCGGCCAATTATCACCTCTTCCGTGGCACGCCCTCGCGCATGTGGCTGGACTGGGTCTTTGCCGAGGCGTTCGGCATCGACGTGCGGCTGGAGCCGGAGACGGCCGACCATTATTACGACATCATCGACGCCGCGTTGAAGACCGACGCCTTCCGTCCGCGCGCTTTGTTCGAACGCTATAATATCGAAGTGATCGCCACGACCGAAGGACCGCTCGATCCGCTCGACCATCATCGCGCGCTCCGTGCGTCGGGCTGGAGCGGCAAGGTCGTCACCGCCTATCGCCCCGACCCGGTGCTGGACCCGGACGATCCGAAGTTCATCGACAATGTGCAGCGTTTCTGCGCCATGGCTGGCGAGGATGCGGGCAGCTATGCGGGTTATCTGCGCACCCATGAAAAGCGCCGCGCCGATTTCCGCGAGGCGGGCGCCACCTCCACTGACCATGGCCACCCGTCCGCCTTCACCGCCAACCTGCCGCGCGAAGAGATCGAGGCGCTCTACGCCAGGGTCACGACCGGCCCCGCCACGGCCAAGGAGGCCGAACTGTTCCGCGGCCATATGCTGACCGAAATGGCGCGCCTGTCGACCCAGGACGGCATGGTGATGCAGCTGCATCCGGGCGTCCACCGCAACCATAATGACGGCGTGCGCGCCCGCTTCGGCAAGGACAAGGGGGCCGACATCCCGACCGCCGGTGAGTTCGTGTCCGCGCTCAAGCCCCTGCTCGACCTTTACGGCAACGACCCGCGCTTGACCCTGATCCTCTTCACCCTGGACGAGGATGTCTATTCGCGCGAACTGGCCCCGCTCGCCGGCCATTATCCCGCGCTCAAGCTGGGTCCGCCCTGGTGGTTCCATGACAGCCCCGAAGGGATGCGCCGCTTCCGCGAGCGCGCGACGGAGACGGCGGGATTCTACAATACGGTCGGCTTCAACGACGACACCCGCGCCTTCCTGTCGATCCCGGCGCGTCATGACGTCGCCCGCCGCATGGATTGCGCCTGGCTTGCCCAGCTCGTCGCCGAACATCGGCTGGAGGCGGATGAAGCGTTCGAAGTCGCCCATGCGCTCGCCTATGATCTGGTGAAGAAGGCGTACAAGCTGTGACGCGCCTGTCCACGAAGGCGCTTCCCGACTTGCCGGCCGATGTCGTCCGCCCCGCTTATGATCGCGCTGCCGTCACCAGCGGCGTCGTGCATCTGGGCATCGGCGCCTTCCACCGCGCGCATCAGGCGGTGGTGTTCGACGATGCGCTGAACGCGGGCGACCTGCGCTGGGGCATCACCGCCGCCTCGCTGCGATCGCCGCGGGTGCGCGACCAGATGGCGCCGCAGGACGGCCTCTACACCATGCTGGTGCGCGACGGATCGGCCGAGCAGGCGCGGGTGATCGGCGCGGTGCAGCGCGTGATCGTCGCGCCGGACGATCCGCAGGCGCTGCTCGCCGCGCTCGCCTCGCCCGACACCCATATCGTGACGCTCACCATCACGGAGAAGGGCTATAAGCTCGATCCCGCCACCGGCGCGCTGATTGAAAACGACCCGCAACTCGCCGCCGACATCGCCTCGCTGGACAATCCGCAGACCGCGCCGGGCTATCTGGTCGCGGCGCTGGCCACCCGGCGCGCGGCGGGCCTGCCGCCCTTCACCGCCATCAGTTGCGACAATCTGCCGCATAACGGCACGCGGCTGCGCGATGCGGTGATCGAACTGGCGCGCCGCCATGACGCCGACCTTGCCGACTGGATCGCGGGGGAGGGGGCGTTCCCCCAGACCATGGTCGACCGCATCGTCCCCGCCACCACGGCGGAGGATATCGCCGCGCTTTCGATGCGCCTCGGCCTGGAAGATCAGGCCATGGTCAAGACCGAACCCTTCCTCCAATGGGTGATAGAGGATCGTTTCTGCGGCCCGCGCCCCGATTTCGGCGCAGGCGTTCAGGTGACGGCGGCGGTCGCCCCCTGGGAGGAGGCGAAGCTGCGCCTGCTCAACGGGTCGCATAGTGGCATCGCCTACCTAGGCGGCCTGGCCGCTATCGACCATGTCCATGAAGTGCTGGCCCTGCCCGAAGCGCGCCTCTTCGTCGAAAGCCTTTGGGACGAGGCGGAAACCACCCTCTCGCCGCCGCTCGAACTGGATGTCGCCGCCTATCGCCGCGACCTCATGGCCCGGTTCGACAATCCCACGCTCAAGCACCGCACCCGCCAGATCGCGATGGACGGATCGCAGAAGCTGCCCCAGCGCCTGCTCGCCACCATCGCCGCGCGGCTCGACAAGGGGCAGGGGATCGATGCCCTGTCGCTCGCGGTGGCTGCCTGGGTTCGCTGGCAGGCGGGGCGGGACGATCTTGGCAACGCTCATGTCGTGGACGATCCGCTGGCCGACGCCATCGCCGCCGCGCTGGCCGGTGCCGCCACGCCGGAGGCGCGCGTCGCCGCGATCCTTGCCTTCGACGCGGTGGTGCCGCCGGCTCTGGCAGACAGCGAGGCTTTCCGTGGCGCGCTCACGCGCTGGCTGACCATCCTCGAAAGTGACGGTGCCCGCGCGGCGCTCGGCCATTTTACGGCCTGACACGACACTCCCAAGCAGAAGGTGCCCATGACGACCATCACGATATCGCGATCCGATCGGCTATGGGCACCCTCCGCATGGGCGATCATGCTCGCGGGCTGCCTGCTCGCGCAGGGTGCGCTGGCCCGCGACAGCGTGTCGATCAGCCGCGACTGGCGCTTTACCAAAGGCGATCCGGCGGGCCTCACCACCGACCTGCGCTATGATGTTCGCCCTCCCATAGAGGACACGGGCGACGGCAAGGTCGCCGACGCCCGTCCCGACGCCGCCGTGAAGGTGGATGACAGCGGGACGCAGGTTCTGAAGCCCTGGATTCTCCCCAGCGCCAATCCCTTCATCAACGACCCGGCGAAGCATCATGTCCGCCCGGCGGGCAATCCCGGCGGCGACGTGCCCTATGTCCAGGCGAATTTCGACGACAGCGGCTGGACCCATGTCGACCTGCCGCATGACTGGGCGATCGCCGGGCCGTTCATCAAGGACGGCCCCTATGGCGGCATGGGCCGCCTGCCCAGTTGGGGCATCGGCTGGTATCGCAAGGCGCTCGACATTCCGGCGAGCGACAAGGGCAAATCCCTCTTCCTCGATGTCGAAGGGGCGATGTCCTACGCCACCGTATGGCTGAACGGGAAGCTCGTGGGCGGCTGGCCCTATGGCTATAACAGCTTCCGCCTCGACCTGACCCCTTATGCGGTGCCGGGCGCGCGCAATCAGCTTGCGATCCGCCTCGACAATCCGCAGGCGTCGGCGCGCTGGTATCCGGGCGGCGGCCTCTATCGCGACATCTATCTGACGACCACGAACAAGGTCCATGTCGGCCAGTGGGGCAGCATCGTCCGCACGCCCCAGGTCAGCAAGGACCAGGCGACCGTCGCCCTCAGCCTCACCCTCGACAATGACGGCGACACCCCCGCGCAGGTGGAGGTGGCGACCGCCCTCTATGCGCTGGACGCGAACGGCAAGCGCATCGGCCGCCCCGTCGCCAGCATCCCCCGCCAGTCCGCCAGCATCGCGCCCGGCGCCAAGGCGGTGCTGAACGGCTCGACCATCCTCTCCAGTCCGCGCCTATGGGGTCCGCCCCCGACGCAGCAGCCCAACCGCTATGTCGCCGTCTCCACCGTGACGCAGGGCGGCAGGTCAATCGACAGTTACGAAACCCGGTTCGGCGTGCGCGACATCCGGTTCGATCCCGACAAGGGCGTGATCGTCAACGGCGAACATATCCCGGTGCGCGGGGTCAATAATCATCATGACCTGGGCGCGATCGGCGCGGCCTTCAACCGGCGTGCGGCCCAGCGTCAGCTCGAAATCCTCCGCGACATGGGCACCAACGCCATCCGCATGAGCCACAATCCGCCCGCGCCCGAACTGCTCGAACTCACCGACCAGATGGGGTTCCTGGTGATGGACGAGGTGTTCGACAGTTGGGAAAAGAAGAAGACGCCGCACGACTTCCACCTGATCTTCCCCGACTGGCACGAGGCTGACGCGCGCGCCATGCTGCGCCGCGACCGCAACCATCCCTCGATCATCCTATGGAGCATCGGCAACGAGGTCGGCGAGCAATATGACGGCGAACCGGGCGCGAAGATCGGCCGCGAACTGGTCGCCATCGCGCATGAGGAAGACCCGACCCGCCCCGCGACCAGCGCGATGAACTATGCCAAGGCGGACATGCTGCTGCCGACCAAGGTGGACGTCATCAGCCTCAACTATCAGGGCGCGGGGATACGCGGCATCGTCGGCCAATATCCCGCTTTCCGCGCGAAATTCCCCGACAAGATGATCCTCAGCACCGAAAGCGCCTCCGCGCTCTCCAGCCGGGGCGAATATATGTTCCCGGTCGCGGGCGCGATCAGCGGGCCGGTGCGCCCCTGGTCGGGCGGCAATCCCGACACGCATCAGGTGTCGGCTTATGAACTGCACGCCTCCGACTTCGGCTCGTCCGCCGACCGGGTCTGGGCGGCCGACGACCAGAACCCCTATGTCGCGGGCGAATTTGTCTGGACCGGCTTCGACTATCTGGGCGAGCCGACGCCCTATTACACCTCGCGCAGCAGCTATTCGGGCATCGTCGATCTGGCCGGCTTCCCCAAGGATCGCTTCTGGCTCTACCAGGCGCGCTGGCGGCCGGACCTGAAATTCGCGCATATCCTGCCGCATTGGAACTGGCCGGGGCGGGAGGGGCAGGTCACTCCGGTCCATGTCTTCTCCTCGGCCGACGAGGCGGAGCTGTTCGTCAACGGCAAGTCACAGGGGAAGATCAAGAAGCGCGACTATGAATATCGCTTCCGCTGGGACTATGTGACCTATGAGCCGGGCGAGGTGAAGGTCGTCACCTGGAAGAAGGGGCAGCCCTGGGCGACGGAGACGGTCCGCACCGTGGGCGAGGCGGCCAAGCTGTCGCTGGCCGCCGACCGGTCCGCCATCGCCGATGACGGCCGCGACCTCAGCTTCGTGACGCTCCGGGTGCTGGACAAGGACGGCAATGTCGTCCCCGCCGCCAAGCAGCAGATCGATTTCTCGATCGAAGGGCCGGGCGCAATCGTCGCCACGGACAATGGCGACCCGACCGACATGACCGCCTTCCCCTCGCACCAGCGCGCCGCGTTCAACGGCCTCGCGCTGGTGATCGTGAAGGGCGATCCGGGCCGGGCCGGCAGGATCGTGGTGCGCGCCCGCGCGGCGGGTCTGGCCGAAGCGCAGGTGGAAATCGCGACATCGGGCCACACTCGATAAGGGTTTGGGGAATGTGTCTTCCGGCGCATTTTTCACACAGTCACCAAAAAAAATATACCGTTACCACCAGCGCTAAACGCTGTGTCTTGACAAAAAAGACACGGCGTATATCCAAGCGCTATTGATAGCGCTACCAGTTGAAGCTCACCGG
Source organism: Sphingobium sp. BYY-5 (assembly GCF_022758885.1). NCBI lineage: Bacteria > Pseudomonadati > Pseudomonadota > Alphaproteobacteria > Sphingomonadales > Sphingobiaceae > Sphingobium > Sphingobium sp. BYY-5. The sequence goes on along the minus strand of NZ_JALEBH010000001.1, from coordinate 1,526,726 downwards.
AGAGTCGGGAGCCGCGCTCAGGGAGAGGAAATGCTCATGTCTTCACGCAACCGCCATTTTCGCATCGCGCTGTTCGCGGCCTCCGCGCTCGGCTCGCTGACGCTGTCGCATGCCGTCCTGGCGCAGGTCGACGCCACCACCACCGCGCCGCAGCAGGACAGCGACGTCGCCGACATCGTCGTCACCGGCATCCGCGGCAGCCTCCAGAGCGCGACCAATGCCAAGAAGGACGCCGTCGCCTTCGGTGACTCGATCTTCGCGGAGGATATCGGCAAGCTGCCCGCCACCAACCTCGCTGAAACGCTGAACCGGATGCCTGGCGTTCGCCTCAACCGCGACATCAACGGCGAAGGCACCCAGGTCGCGATCCGTGGCCTTGGCCCCAGCTTCACCCGCGTATTGCTGAACGGATCGCAGCTTCAGGTCGCGTCCGACGGCGGCACCAACGGCGGCAGCGCCAACCGCGAAGTCGATCTCGACTTCTTCCCCTCCGAACTCTTCACCCGCCTCGACCTGGCGAAAAGCCCGTCGCCCTCGACGCTGGAGGGCGGCATCGCCGGCACCGTCAACCTGCGCAACGCGCGTCCCTTCGACAAGCCGGGCACCCATGTCACCGTCGTGGCGCAGGGCCAGTACACCGACAGCAATGACAGGATCAGCCCGCGCGGCGCGATCGTCGCCAGCCACACCAGCGACACCTTCGGCATCCTGCTGGGTGTCGCCGGCGTGAAGACCAAGACCCGCGTCGACGGCTTTGAATCGCTGGGTTACACCGATGGCAATCTGGGGGCTGGCGATCCGGGCGGCAATAATTTCTCCTACGCTTCGGTCGTGCCGAATAATGCCGGTCATGGCCTCGTCGCCGGCCAACCGGTCGATGTCGTAGCGACATCGGGCCTGACGCGCGACCAGCTCAGCACCGCGCTCATCCCCCGCCTTGGTCGTCAGGCGCTGACGGAGGGTGATCGTTCGCGCATCTCGGCGCTCGCCTCGCTCGAATGGCGCCCCAGCGACGAATTGCATTTCGCCCTCGACGGCCTGTGGGCCAAGTCCAAGCGCAATTATGACCGGCTCATCATGAACTGGCAGGTACGTAATTCCGGCCCCGGTACCAGCGCGACATCCACGGGTGGCATGATTCCGATCGACCTGACCGTCGACGATAATGGCGTCGTCACCAGCGGCACCTTCGCCAATTCCTCCTTCTTCCTGGAAGCGAGCCAGTTCAAACAGACGACGAAATTCTGGAACATCAACCCCAGCGTCAGTTGGCAGCCCAGCGACATGCTCAAGGTTGATCTGAGCGCCAACTGGTCGAAGAGCCGCTTCTTCCGCGAACAGCCGACCTGGGCCTTCCAGACAGCGCCGCAATCGGGCGTTGACGTTTATTACGACAATACGGGCAAGGGCGACTATCCGTCGATCACCACCAATGTCGATCTGAACGATCCCAATAACGGTCTTTGGCGATGGTATCGCCAGAATGTCGCGCTGGTGCGCCGCACGACCGAGACCAAGGGCGCGCATCTCGACGTCACCTATGGTGATGAGATGTTTAACGTAAAGGTCGGTGCCGCCTATGACCGGGCGCAGCGGACGATCCGTGCCTATGACAACAGCCAGAATTACCAGACTTCTGTCTGCGGCTCGGACTGTTTCGGTAATACAGGCTCGATTCCGACCAGCGCGATCCCGGGCTATCTCAGCCCTGGATCGACCAGCAATTTCGGTCATCTGGCCAGCGGCGATATCGGTTTCACCCAATATATCCGCCCGGATTTCGATGCGATCAAACAGGCGACCAATTATGCCAGCTACCGAGACAGCGCGCCTCAAGCCATCGGTGCGGTCACTGGCGGAGCGACCGGCGATATGGATGAAAAGGTTTGGGGCGCCTATTTCGAACTGAACGGTGTCACCACGATTGCCGGTCGTGACCTGCATATCAACACAGGTATGCGTTATGCGCGGACCAGGCAGTTCGTCGTCGCACCGACGCAACTGCCTGACAGAAGCGTGGTCGATTTCACGGCAGGCTCGACATATGAAAACTTCCTGCCCTCGATCAACCTGACCTATGATGTCCTGGATAATGTGAAGCTGCGCGCATCAGCCTCGCGCACGATGACCAGGCCCGATGCTGGCCAGATTCTGCCGGGCATCACTTTCTCCGATCCTTCGGCGCTTGTCGCAAGTGCGGGCAACCCGAATTTGCAGCCTTACACGTCGGACAATTATGATGTGGGTGGCGAAATCTACACCGGTGGCATTGGTTATATCGGCCTTTCGCTGTTCATGAAAAACATTCAAGGCTTTTCCGTGACTTTGGGCGAGGAGAGGACGTTCGGTTCACTGGGCATTCCGTTCGATACGCTGTTGTCTACGCAGCGTGAAGCTATGGAAGCGCGCACGATCAGCGTTCCGGGCAGGCCAGGCGTTCCGATCGCGGACCAGTTGATAACCGTCAACCGTCCGGTCAATCTGCGGGACCTCAAGATCAAGGGTCTGGAAGTCACCTGGGTCCAGCCGCTCGATTTCCTCGTGAAGGGCCTCGGCTTCTCCGCCAACGGCACCTATCTCGACCAGTCCTCCTCATCGGGCCTGGTTGCGACCGGCGTTTCGAAATACTCGTATAACCTTCAGGGCTTCTACGAAAATCACGGTCTGTCGTTCAGCCTGAACTATGTCTGGAACGACAAGGCGATCGCCGTGAACCGGCCGCAGAACGGCATCCAGAATGCATCGCTGCGTTCGGCCGCCCGTGGCCAGCTCGACCTGTCGGCCGGCTATCAACTGCCTTTCCTCAACAATGGCGTGCGCCTGACGCTCGATGCGCTCAACATCACCAACGAGCCGATCCGCACCCTCTTCGAATATGATAACGCCCCTTACTCGGTCTATTATCCCGGCCGCACGGTCATGGCCGGCATCCGGGCGAATTTCTGATCCTCCCCCAGGGATATCCTCAAGGGCCGGTCGCAACGCCGGCCCTATTTTATCCTCCCCTTACAGGGGAGGATTTTCTTATGGCTTGCTCCCGTCCCCACATTTGGGAAGCGGGTTGGCAAACGGCATAGGCACCTTTTCTTTACGCCGGGCAGGGCTGACGCCGGCAGGAGAAAATCCTTCCAATGTTGGATTTATTTTGGTCAATCCTGTTCCATGACAACAATATGCTCCTGCCGCATCCGGCCTCTTCGTTCACCCGCTTCCCGCAGAGGCGGCGCACCCTGTATCGCAGGTGTCGCGTCGCTGTGATCGAGGTGGCGCGTGACTGTTGCGTTCATGGCGCGCATCTGTCGCGTCATGGCCGCGCGGGAGTGGCGTCCGCGTCGCATTCCCGTCGCCTTTTCCGCAAAAAAGTCCGAGAAAACGGAACCTGCGACGGTGTGAACTTTCCGGCTGTGACCTGATTGTGACCTTGCAAAGGAAGACGATGGTGCGTCTCTCTCTTCTCTTCTGCCTTCCACTCGCCCTCATCGCGACGCCGACTCAGGCGAAGGTCTGCACGCCGACCTGGGTCGCGGGCTGGGCTTCCTCCCAATTCCTGCCCACCGGCGACGCCGCGCTTCCGCCCGGCACCTTGGCGGACCAGACGCTGCGCCAGATCGTCCGCCCCTCCATCTCCGGCGACCGGCTGCGCGTCCGCTTCTCCAACCTCGCCGGCACGAAGCCGCTGCGCATTGCCGGCGCCAGCATCGCCCGCGCGCGCAGCGCCGCCTCCGCAGCGGTCGATCCCGCCACGCTCATCTCGCTGCGCTTCGACGGCAAGCCCGATGTGCTGGTCCCCGCAGGCGCAGACTATCTCTCCGATCCGGTCGCCCTCCCGACGCAGGCGCTCGACAATATCGCCGTGTCGATCCGCTATGAGGGCGACCCCGAACAGACGTCGCACCCCGGATCGCGCGCCACCTCCTGGCATCTGCCCGGCGATCATCTGACCGACGACACCATGACCGGCGCGGCCAGTTTCGACCATTGGTTCAACCTCGCCGCGCTGGAGGTCGAGCGTTGCGCGCCCGCTAAACTCATCGTTGCGCTGGGCGATTCCATCACCGACGGCAGGGGCTCCACCACCAACGGCAACGACCGCTGGACCGATCGGCTGGCGCAGCGGCTCCAGGCCGATCCCAAGCGCCGCCACATCGCTATCGTCAATCAGGGGATCGGTGGCAACCGCCTGCTGAACGACGGCCTTGGCCCCAATGCGCTGGCGCGCCTCGACCGCGACGTCCTCGCCCAGCCGGGCGTCACCCACCTCATCCTGCTAGAAGGGATCAACGACCTTGGCACCCTGACCCGCGACGCGCCGGTGAGCGCGGCGGCGCATCAGGCCCATGTCGCCCGCATCATCGGCGCCTATCGCCAGATCATCGCCCGCGCCCATGGCAGGGGGATCAAGGTGATCGGCGCGACGGTCATGCCCTTCATCGGCAATGATTATTATCATGCCGATGCGCGCAATGAGGCCGACCGGCAGGCGGTCAACGCCTGGATCAGGACGCCGGGCCATTTCGACGCGGTGATCGACTTCGACCGCATAACCCGCGACCCCGCGCGACCCGACCGCCTGCTGCCCGCCTATGACGGCGGCGATGCGCTGCATCCCTCGCCGGAGGGGTATCGCGCGATGGGGGAGGCGATAGCGCTGAACCTGTTTGATTAGGCGTTGAGGAGGGGGGGCGGGGGGAATGTCGGTTTTTCCATCCTCCCCTTGTAGGGGAGGTGGCTGGCCGCAGGCCAGACGGAGGGGTGTCACCCTATCGATAGCGTCGATCAGGTCGGTCATGCCCCCGGCATGACCTTCGACTGCCGGGGGCAGTCGAACCTGATCGAACCCCTCCACCACTTCGTGGTCTCCCTCCCCTTACAGGGGAGGATTTTGTGTCCGATTCTGGCCGTCAGCAGTCAGTCCGGTTCGCGCCTTTGTTTCACCCGGCCTTGCCCCCGCGCCCCCGCGCGCTCCCCGCCTCCAGCACCGTTTCCATCGCCACGAAGGTCGATGTGCTGGCGACATGGGGCAGGGCGCTGATCTTCTCGCCCAGCACGATGCGGTATCGCCTGATGTCCGCGGTCCGCACTTTGAGCAGATAGTCGAAATTGCTCGCCAGCATATGGCATTCCTCGACCTCCGGAATGCGTCGCACCGCCGCGTTGAAGTCGCGCAGCGCCGTCTCCCGCGTGTCGGACAGTTTCACCTCGGTAAAGGCGATATGATCCATCCCCAGCTTCGCCGGATCGACGATCGCGCGGAAACCGCGAATGACGCCTGCTTCCTGCAACCGTTTCAGCCGCACCTGGCAGGGCGTCTTGGACAGGCCGACCGATGCGGCAAGATCGGTGACGGTCATCCGTCCATCCTCGACCAGGGCGGCTATGATCCGCCGATCGAACTCATCCATATCGACTGTCTTTGGCTTTCCATCCATCCAATATGCCTAGCATAACCGACTTAATAAGTCACTTTGCCTTGATCTGGTCCATTCAAAAGACGGAACGAAATCCGGACTTCGATTATTCTGGCCGTCATGACCGACCAGCCACCCTTCGCCACATTCGCCCCCGCCATCCGGGAAGCCACCCCGCTTCGCCAGGCCATCACCGCCGCCTATCGCCGCGATGAGGCCGAAGCGCTCGCTCCCCTGATGGAGGCCGCGACCCTGCCGGACGAGACCCGCGCCGCCATCGCCGGGACCGCCCGCACCCTCGTCACCGCGCTGCGCGCCAATCACAAGGGGACGGGCGTCGAGGGGCTGGTGCAGGAATATGCGCTGTCGAGTCAGGAGGGGGTGGCGCTGATGTGCCTTGCCGAAGCGTTGCTGCGCATCCCGGATGCCGCAACCCGCGACGCGCTGATCCGCGACAAGATTGCCGATGGAGACTGGGCCGCGCATCTGGGCGGGGACAAGTCGCTGTTCGTCAACGCCGCCACCTGGGGCCTGGTCGTCACCGGCAAGCTGGTCGGCAGCGTCGATGACCGCGGCCTGGGCGCGGCGCTCACCCGCCTGGTCGCCCGCGCCGGGGAGCCGGTCATCCGCCGTGGCGTCGACCTTGCCATGCGCATGATGGGCGAACAGTTCGTCACCGGCGAGACGATCAAGGAAGCCCTCAGGCGCGCCAGGGAGATGGAGGCGAAGGGCTTCGCCTACAGTTACGACATGCTGGGTGAAGCGGCCACCACCGCCGCCGACGCCGCCCGCTATTATGCGGACTATGAACAGGCGATCCACGCCATCGGCAAGGCGTCGGCCGGGCGCGGCATCTATGCGGGGCCGGGCATCTCGATCAAGCTGTCCGCTCTCCACCCGCGCTATGTCCGCGCGCAGGCTGACCGGATGATGGCCGAACTGCTGCCCGCCGTGAAGAAGCTGGCGCAACTGTCGAAACGCTATGACATCGGCCTCAACATCGACGCGGAGGAGGCGGACCGGCTCGAACTGTCGCTCGACCTGCTCGAAAGCCTGGCGCTGGACCCGGACCTTGTCGGCTGGAACGGCCTGGGCTTCGTGGTGCAGGGCTATGGCAAGCGCTGCCCCTTCGTCATCGACTGGATCGTCGACCTCGCCCGCCGCGCCGACCGCCGCATCATGGTCCGGCTGGTCAAGGGCGCCTATTGGGACGCGGAGATCAAGCGCGCGCAGGTCGACGGCCTGCCGGACTTCCCGGTCTATACGCGCAAGGTCCATACCGACGTCGCCTATATCGCCTGCGCGCAAAAGCTGCTCGCGGCGCCCGATGCGGTTTTCCCGCAATTCGCGACGCATAATGCCCAGACGCTGGCGACCATCTATCATCTTGCCGGTCCGGACTTCGCGATCGGCCGCTACGAATTTCAGTGCCTCCACGGCATGGGCGAGCCGCTCTACGAACAGGTGGTCGGCTTGGGCAAGCTGAACCGGCCCTGCCGCATCTATGCGCCGGTCGGCACGCATGAGACCCTGCTCGCCTATCTCGTCCGCCGCCTGCTGGAAAATGGCGCGAACAGCAGCTTCGTCAACCGCATCGCCGACCCCGATGTCTCGGTGGAAGAGATGATCGCTGATCCGGTCGACGTCGTGCGCGCCATGGCCCATCCCGGCCACCGCCATGACCAGATCGCGCTGCCCACCGACCTCTATCCCGATCGCCGCAATTCGGACGGCCTCGACCTCAGCAACGAAGTGACGCTCGCCAGCCTGAACGAAGCGCTCCGGCATAGCGCCACGCTCGCCTGGACCGCCGCGCCGGCGAGCGGAGCGGGGAATGCGCATACCGTTTTCAACCCCGCCGATCATCGCGATGTGGTGGGCCGCGTCACCGAAGCGACACCCGAAGAGGCCCGCGCCGCCGCCATCCGTGCCGCCGCCAGTAGCTGGACCGAAACCCCGGTCGCCGATCGCGCCGCCGCGCTGGATCGCGCCGCCGACGCGATGCAGGCACGGATGCCGATCCTGCTCGGCCTCATCGTCCGCGAGGCGGGCAAGTCGCTACCCAACGCCATCGCCGAAGTGCGCGAGGCGATCGACTTCCTGCGCTATTACGCCGCGCAGGCGCGCAGCACCTTCGGCCCGGCGCAGGTCGCGCTTGGCCCCGTCACCTGCATCAGCCCGTGGAACTTTCCGCTCGCCATTTTTACGGGGCAAGTCGCCGCCGCGCTGGTGGCGGGCAATCCGGTGCTGGCCAAGCCCGCCGAGGAAACCCCGCTGATCGCGGCAGAGGCCATCCGCCTGCTGCACGAAGCCGGCGTCCCCGCCGACGCGCTGCAACTCCTCCCCGGCGACGGGCGGATCGGCGCCGCGCTGGTGGCCGCGCCTGAAACCGCTGCCGTCCTGTTCACCGGATCGACCGAAGTCGCCCGCCTGATCCAGCGTCAGCTCGCCACCCGCCTGTCACCCGCTGGCCGGCCTATCCCGCTGATCGCCGAGACCGGCGGCCAGAATGCGATGATCGTCGATAGCTCCGCCCTCGCCGAACAGGTGGTGGCCGACGTCATCGCCTCCGCCTTCGACAGCGCGGGGCAGCGTTGCTCGGCCTTGCGCATCCTGTGCCTGCAGGAGGATGTCGCCGACCGGACGCTGACGATGCTCAAGGGCGCGCTGGCCGAATTGCGCATCGGCCGCACCGATGCGCTCAAGGTCGATATCGGCCCGGTCATCACCGCCGAAGCGCAGGAGGGCATCGCCAGGCATATCGACGCCATGAAGGCGCTGGGCCGCAAGGTCGAACAAAGCCCGCTGCCGCTCGAAACCGCGCACGGCACCTTCGTTCCGCCCACGATTATCGAGATCGATTCGATCGCGGACCTCAGCCGCGAAGTCTTCGGCCCCGTTCTCCATGTCCTGCGCTTCAGGCGCGACCGGCTCGACGCGCTGGTGGATCAGATCAACGCCACCGGCTACGGCCTGACCTTCGGTCTTCACACCCGGCTCGACGAAACCATCGCCCGCGTGACCGCCCGTGTGAAGGTCGGCAACATCTATGTGAACCGCAACGTCATCGGCGCGATCGTCGGGGTGCAACCCTTTGGCGGCTGCGGCCTGTCGGGCACCGGTCCCAAGGCGGGCGGGCCGCTCTATCTGGGGCGTCTGGTCGCCACACCCCCGGTCTTCGCCGCCCGCGTCAGCCATCTGCGCTCGCCGCTCCATGCCTTCGCCGACTGGCTCGACAGCCAGGGTGAGGGGGATGTGGCGGTCCAGGCCCGCCGCACCGGCGACGCCTCCGCGCTGGGCGTCGAACTGACGCTGCCTGGCCCTGTGGGGGAACGCAATCTCTACGCCCTGCATCCGCGCGGCCGCATCCTGTTGCGCCCCGCGACCCGTCAGGGTCTGTTCCGTCAAATGGCCGCCGTCCTCGCCACTGGGAACAGCGGCGTGGTGCAGGGGATGACGATCCCGCCGGGCCTGCCCGCCGAGGTCGCGGCCTGCTTCAGCGCCGACGCCACCGGCCCCTACGCCGCCGTTCTGGTGGAGGGCGACGCCGCCAAGATCGCTGCGACCGCCCAGTGCGTCGCCGACCTGCCCGGCCCGATCCTGTCGGTCCATGCCGACGATCATGGCCATGGCTATTGTCTCGACTGGTTGCTGGAAGAGGTGTCCGTTTCCGTGAACACCACGGCGGCCGGCGGCAACGCCAGCCTGATGATGATCGGCTGACCCGTGGCCCCATTTCCGGAGCGCTCCGGTTAACGAAAAAATAAAGGGAAGATGCGAAGACCGGCGGAGAATCGGAGATCCGCCCTTTGCGCGCTTTGAAGACATTTCTGGGAAAGCAGGCGCGGCGGTCGGCCCAGGATGCGATTGTCCATCGCGATCTGATCGAAACGCTCTACGCTTCGCCCGCTTCCCTCACCATCGGCGCGGTGACGGGCGTCGCGGTCGGCCTGGTCGTCGTCCGCATGTCCAGCGGTATCGCGATCCATGCCGTGGTCACGCTGCTATGCCTGGTCGCGACGTTGCGGGTCGTTTCCGCCATATTCTTCCATCGCCAGCTTGTGCGCGGTACGGCGGTGGCTTCGCGTGGCTGGGAACTGGCCTATGAACTGGGCGCCTGGGTCTATGCGGGCCTGCTGGGCCTGATGGCTTTCGTGACGCTGGCCGGTTCGAACAACAGCGTCATCCATATGCTGACCGTCTCGATGGCGACCGGCTATGCCGGCGGCATTTCGGGACGCAATGCGGGCCGGGTTCAGATCGCCATCGGACAGGTCTGCCTGACCTTGCTCCCCACCGCCATTGGGCTGTGGCTCGAAGGCTCTGCCGGTTATCGCGTGCTTTCGAGCGCGATGCTGATGATGGTGCTGGGTCTGGCGGAGATCAGTTCCACCACCCATCGCATCGTCGTCCAGGCGCTGATCGGCAAGCGCGACAAGTCATTGCTGGCGGAGAAGTTCGAACGGCTCGCCCGGTTCGACAGCCTGACCGGGCTGGAAAATCGCATGGCGATGCAGATGCGGCTGCGCGACATTTTCCACACCAGTCAGAAGCGCAACGATGCGGTGGCGATCCTGTGGATGGATATTGACCGCTTCAAGGAGATCAACGATTCGCTGGGGCATATGGTCGGCGACCAGTTGCTGCGGGCGGTGGCCGAGCGGTTGAGCGACGTCGTGCAGGACCGGGGCAGAATCGCGCGGTTCGGCGGTGACGAATTTGTCATCATCTGCCCCGACACGGACCGTGTGACGGCCGCGGGCATCGCGCAGGAACTGATCGATTATTTCGCCCATGGTTTCGACCTGGGCGACAATCATCTGCAGGTCACTGCTTCGATCGGCTATGCCGTCGCGCCCCAGGACGGGCGTGACATGGACGAATTGATGCAACATGCCGACCTGGCGCTCTATGAAGCCAAGGGGGAGGGGCGCAACCGGTCCGCCAGCTTCAACTGGTCGCTCAAGGAACGCTTCAACCGCGTGCATGAGATTGAGACGGGGCTGCGCCGCGCGCTCGACGCGGGCGAACTCAAGCTGCTGTTCCAGCCGATCGTCGACCTTGCCACCGGAGAGATCGACGCCTGCGAAGCCCTGCTGCGCTGGGATCATCCGGTGCTGGGCGCGATCCCGCCGTCGGAGTTCATTCCGATCGCGGAAAATATCGGCATGATCGAGGCGATGACCGGATGGGTGCTGCATCAGGCCTGCGCCGCCGCAGCCTCCTGGCCGCGCGAGATACGCATCGCCATCAACATTTCCCCCGTGTCGCTCAAGTCGGCGGACCTGCCCGGCCATATCATCGCCGCGCTGCTGGAAACCGGGATTCCCGCGCGCCGGCTGGAACTGGAAGTCACCGAATCCATCTTCCTGGACGATAGCGGCCAGACCAACGCGATATTGCGCGAATTGCAGCGCATCGGCCTTAGGCTGGCGCTCGACGATTTTGGCACCGGCTATTCGTCGCTCTCCTATCTGCGTTCCTATCGGTTCGACACGCTGAAGGTGGACCAGAGCTTCATGGCCGGCGTCAGTGCCAATGTTGAGGATCGCGCCATCGTGCACGCGATCGGCAATCTGGCGCGTGATCTGTCGATGGATACGGTGGCCGAAGGCATCGAGACGCAGGACCAGCTTCGCCACGCGCGTGAAGCCGGCTTCACCAACGTTCAGGGCTATCTTTTCAGCCGCCCCGTGCCGAGCGAGCATATCGCCGAGATGATCGCCGCCGGCCCGCTCGCAGGAACGGGACGGCCGGACCCGATCGTCCAGACGCGCCGTCGCCGCATCTGATTTCCGGTTTTGGTTTTCCGTGATTCTCTGGGGCGGATCGACATTCAGATTAAAGCAGAAGTCTCGGCCTCATTTTCAACGTCATGCCGGACTTGATCCGGCATCCAGAGTCGCAGGCGCCGCTCTTTGTGCCCTGGATGCCGGATCAAGTCCGGCATGACGGCTTAAGAAGCAGCCGTGAATGTCGATCTGGGGACGAACCGCGTTTCCGAAACCCCTCTATCGCAGCCGGGTCTGCGCCGCTGCCAGCCGCCGCATCATGCGCAGGTCGCGATCCGACAGCGACAGCGCCGTTTCCGTCCACATCTCGACGATGTCGGTCAGTTCGGTCAGCGTCATCGGGTTCACCCGCCGCCCGGCGCGGTTGATGCCGACATAGCCGCTATGATGCGGCATATGATCCTTGATCCATCGCGCCGTCGCCGCTTCGCCATCGCCGGTGTCGACCACCTGGGTGACGATCCCCATCTCGCACATCTCGTCGGCGGTGTAGATGCGTCCGTCCGCGATCATCTGCCGCGCCAGTACCGGCCCGATCCGGCGTTGCAGGATTGAATAGGCGCCCATGCCGGGGAAAAGGCCGAACAGCACCTCCGGCAGGCCGAAGCGGGTCTGCCGCTCGGCGATGATGACATCGAAGCACATCAACGCCTCCAGCCCGCCGCCCAGCGCGTCGCCCTGGGCCAGGCCGATATTGATGATGTTCATGTCGTTGCAGTGCCAGATGCGATCGACGATCTCGCAACAGGCCACGCCATATTTCAGCAGCGCCTCTCGGTCGCGCCGCTGGATGCACTCGGCGAACATCTCCAGGTCGCCGCCCAGGTTGAATACGCCGGGAAAACGCGATCCCAGCACCATGAACTTCAACAGACCGCTCTTCCCGGCAAAGACGCGGCGGCTTTCCTGCTGCCATGCCATGGTGTCGCGAATCAGGCCCATGTTGGAATTGGGCCGCTCGATCGGGGTCATGAAGGCCCAGAGCGTGGCGAGTTCCGCGTCCCAGCGCACGTCGATCTGCCCCAGGTCGAACAGGGTGGACTGTGCGATGTCGGCGATATGTCCGCTTCCCGCGACGGACGCGCCTGATGGATGGGCGCTATCCGTGCTCGACGCCGCGCCGGATGTTCCGCCTGTGGGATGAAACTGTCCTGAATCAATCATCTGCGCCCCCGCTTTTTCATTCGGCATGAAGTGAACAGGCTGGATGACAGGATGCAATCAACCCGCGTAGGGTGCACAGCACGTTAACCATCTTTATTCCGGACTGTTGCAAAGGTGCAGCTCGGAATGCCCCGAAATCGGAGATGTTGTGGTGATAATACAACAGGCTCATGCTCGTTGATAGCCCCGTTAAGGGCTTTGTTAACCTTTGTTTCTTACCAGTTTTTTTCATGAGCCCACGCGCGATTCCCCCAAAACCGGTTACACTGATGTTGCAGAATGAGGTCGGTGTCGCATGGCCGCTGCGCCTGTCGGCCGACTGTTTGCGCTTCATCGGTCCCTATCGGCGGATAGAGGGCTTCAATATCGATGCGATGTTGCTGTTCGAAGGGGTGCGCAAGGCGGGTTGATGCTTGAATGCGCCGGGTTTCACTCCTAGAGCGCGCCGGGTGACTGAACCCCGCTTTTCCTTCTCGATCGCCGCCACCGATGGCAAGGCACGCACCGGCGCTATCCAGATGCGTCGCGGCGAAATCCGCACGCCGGCCTTCATGCCCGTGGGCACCGCCGCCACCGTCAAGGCGATGCGCCCGGCCGAGGTGCGCGCGACCGGCGCGGACATCATCCTGGGCAATACCTATCATCTGATGCTGCGCCCCGGCGCCGAACGCATGGCGCGGCTGGGCGGCCTGCACGGCTTCATGGGATGGGACCGGCCGATTCTGACCGACAGTGGCGGCTATCAGGTGATGAGCCTCAGCGCCCTGACCAAGATGAGCGAGGAGGGCGTCGCCTTCTCCAGCCATATCGACGGGTCGAAGCATATGCTGACCCCCGAACGCTCGATGGAGATCCAGCGGCTGCTCGACAGCGACATCGTCATGGCGTTCGACGAATGCACCAAGAATGGCTGCACCCATGACGAGGCGGCCCGATCGATGGAGCGGTCGATGCGCTGGGCGAAGCGCTCGCGCGACGGGTTCGACGCGGGTGGCGACCATGCGGAGCGCGCGGCCCTGTTCGGCATCCAGCAGGGATCGCTGGATGAAGGACTGCGGCGCATATCGGCGGAAAAGCTGATCGAGATCGGCTTTGACGGCTATGCCGTGGGTGGTCTGGCTGTGGGCGAGGGACAGGAGGCGATGTTTGCCACGCTCGACTTCGCGCCCGCCATGCTGCCGGTGGACAAGCCCCGCTACCTGATGGGCGTGGGCAAGCCAGACGACATTGTCGGTGCGGTCGAGCGCGGCATCGACATGTTCGACTGCGTGCTGCCGACCCGGTCGGGCCGCAACGGCCAGGCCTTCACCTGGGCCGGGCCGCTCAACATCCGCAACGCGAAGTTCGCGGAGGATATGGGACCGATCGATCCGCGCTGCGGCTGCCCGGTCTGCGCGACCTGGGGCCGCGCCTATCTGCATCATCTGGTGAAGGCGGGCGAAATGCTGGGCGCAATGCTGATGACCCAGCATAATATCCATTTCTACCAGGAACTGATGCAGGGGTTGCGCGACGCCATCGCGGCCGGCCGCCTGACCGCCTTCGCCGCTGATTTCCGCCGGGACTATCGCCGCGTCTGACGCCGGGCGCCGACAGGTTCAGGGGACAGGCTCAGGGAAGGATGGCGACGGCGATGGCGAATGACCCCGCTTCGCCGTCATAATCCAGCGGCGCGCGCAACTGGCGTGACAGGCCGGTCAGGACACGGCCATAGCGATCTTCCAGATGGCCCGTCACGTCCGGGGATGCGCACAGGCCGGGGGACAGGATGTGCAGCAGCGCGCGGTTGTGGCTGCCGGGCTGCAAATGCGCGGAAATGCGCATCTTGCCATGCGGGTCGAGCAGCATGGCCAGTTCGACAAGTTCCGTGACCAGGAAGGCGACCGGCACGGCGACATCCTGGCTGATGTGCAGATTGTCGCTGTCGATCTGGATACCGAAACGCCGGGCCTGGACGGGAGCGGTGCCGCGCAGGCTGGCGGTCAGTTCGCTGATGAGGGGCCGGATTCCGACGCCGCGATTTTCCTCCAGCTCCGCGAAATGGTTGCGATGGACGACCGAAAGCGCATCGACCCGTCGCTGGATCGATGCATAGGCTTCCACCGCCTCTGGATCATGGGCTGACCTGGCGTGCAGGTTGATGAGGCTGGCGATGATCTGCAGGTTGTTCTTGACCCGGTGATGCACTTCGCGGGTCAGCTTGCGCTGCGTTTCCAGCCCTTCGGCCATCTCGGCTTCGTGCGTGGCGACATCTTCGCTGATTTCACGAAAGGTTTCGCCCAGCGCGACGATTTCCTGCGCAGGGGTGCGCACCCGCCGCATCGGTTCCAGCACCTCGCCCGGATGGTAGTTCGCCACCGCGCGGCGCAGCAGCACCAGTGGGCGAATGAGCAGGCGATTGACCACGAACCAGCCGATTGCGGCGGCGGCGAACCACATGACCAGCGGCAAGAAGAGCGAAAGGGTGCGCGCGAGCGTCGCTGTGGGATCGCGCACGGTCATCGTCAACACCATGTCGGGTGGATCGAGTCGGGCGGACAGGCTGGTGGTGCGCCCTTCGTCCGCCGGGAAGTCCGGCTGGCTGATGGTCAGCCGCCGTTCGCCCTGGTGCAGGCTGAGCTGTCTGTTCGGCAGCGCGGTGGAAGGGTCGGCGACGCTTTCGAGATGCTGGCGCGAATAATAGATCAGCCCGACCAGGCGATTGTCCTGGCTGTGGACGCGGTTCACCAGAATGGGCGCGCCGGGCAGGAGCTGTATCGACGGGCCGCCGAAACGTTCACCTGGATCAAGCCCCTTCGGCTCCGCCCGGCTGGACCCGCAGATACGGCGTCCGGCGCGGTTATAAATATAGAAAAGTCCGCCTTCGAGATCGTTGGAGGAGAGAAGGAGGCCGAGATGGTCGCAGATACGGGTGTCCGTGCCGGTCAGATTGTTGATCGTCAGCCGCAGCGCGGTGCGATCCGACTGCATGTCGGCGCTCAGCTTGCGCGCGCTCTGCGTGACCGCGACACGCAGCAGCGCTTCCTTTTCGAGATCGGCGGTCCGGATCGCCTGAAGCGAGGCGATCAGCGCGATCAGGCCCAGCGGCAGAAGCGCGAGCGTCAGGATGAGGAACATCTTGACGCCAGTGGACCGGAAGAAGGGAGAGAGAGGCACAGTCAGTAACCGGGCCGCCGGAAGAAGGCTGCCCCTGGTCATGATGATTTCAGTCCAGTTTGCTCAGAAGATCCAGCATTTCAGCGGGAATATCCTCATCCACTGCATGCTGATAGACGGTGCGCAGCGCTTGTGAGACATGGCCTTCATCCTTGGCACCGGCGTCGCGGTTCCCGCGCGGCAAAGACGATTTCGCGTCCTTCCTGCCTCCTCCGGTCGACCGTTGTTCCGTTGTTGAAGAAACCAAAATCCGCCCCTCTGAACCAATGTCCATCACGCCAGCCTGTGCGTATTCGCGGGAATCACGTTGGACGTCAATTCACCGCGCCCGCAAAGGTTGCGAATTTCTCAATATCATCGAAAAAACCATGTCATTATGAAACAATTCCGTTTGTCGATGGTTCCGGTGCACGAAGCGTTTTTTTGGCGCTGTCGGTCAGATGGCGGTGAGAAGGGGGGTGGGGGTTGCCATTGCGGCATGGGCATTCCATCCTTGCCTTCCTCCGTCCGCGGGCCGGAGAGAGTAAGCCTGTTACGGGCTGGGAGAAGATTTGACGATGTCGCTTGGACAGAAACTCCACCCCCATCTTCCGTTCCTGCGGCGCTATGCCCGTGCGTTGACGGGCAGCCAGGCGCATGGCGACGCCTATGTCCGCGCGACATTGGAGGCGATTGTGGCGGCGCCGGAGGAATTTCCATCGGACGTTGATCCGCGCCTTGGCCTGTACAAGACCTTTCACGCCATCTGGTCGTCCTCGCATCTGGATGATGTCCCGCTGAGCGCCGGTGATGGCCGGGAAGCGATCGCCCAGGCGCGATTGGGCCGGCTGACCCCGTTGCCGCGTCAGGCGCTGCTGCTGACGGCGCTGGAAGGATTTGCGGTGGAGGACGTCGCCTATCTGGTCGGGTTGGATAGCGCCGATGTCGAAGTGCTGGTGGATGAAGCGCTGTCGGATATCGAGGCGCAGACCCGCGCCAAGGTGCTCATCATCGAAGATGAGCCGATCATCGCGATGGATATCGAGACCATCGTCCGCGACCTTGGCCATGATGTCACCGCCATTGCCGTGACGCGGGAGGATGCGGTGCGCGAAGCCATGGCCGAACGGCCGGGCCTGGTCCTTGCCGACATCCAACTTGCCGACGATTCGAGCGGGATCGATGCGGTGAAGGATATTCTCGCCGAAATCTCGGTCCCGGTGATCTTCATCACCGCTTTCCCCGAACGGCTGCTAACCGGCGAGCGGCCCGAACCCACCTTCCTTATCACAAAGCCATTCCAGCGATCGACGGTGAAGGCGGCGATTTCGCAGGCCCTGTTCTTCGATCAGGCCACGGCGCCCGCCTGAACGGCTTTTGACGAAGGGACGGAACTCCCGGTCAGCGGTTGCGTTAATGAACCGTAACGATCGGGAGAGGTGTCATGGTCGATCATGAACAGCACATCACAACCGATAAGGCGCGGGCGGGTTCCACGGAAAATGTCGTGCGTTACGTTCTCGGCATTTCTCTCGCGCTGGCGGTCATCGTGATGTTGTTGGTGCTTTGGTGATGGGGCGTGCGCTGACAAGGCGTATACAGGGCACTGAATTTTGACGATAAACGGTCTAGGATACGGGCGCACTTATGGCTTTGACGGCGTCGGCTCATACGACGAGGGCGACGGCCAGCAGGGGGGGTGTTCCCATGGATGAAGAAATTGACGGTGCGGAGGAACGGGCTGCGCTGTCGGATGGGGATTTCAAGCGGGAACTGGCCGCTGTCATCCCGCATCTCCGCGCGTTCGGCCGATCGCTTTCCGGCAACCGCGACGTCGCGGACGACCTTGTGCAGGAAACCCTGCTGAAGGCATGGGCGGCGCGGGCGCGCTTTCAGGCGGGCACCAACATGCGCGCCTGGACCTTCATCATCCTGCGCAACCATTATCTTTCGCAGATGCGGCGTTCCCGCTTCCGTGGAGACTGGGACGATCTGACCGCCGACCGCATCCTTGCCGCCCCGGCTGGGCAGGACAAGCATGTGGAACTGGGCGACATGCATCGTGCTTTGCTGCAACTGCCCCAGCCGCAGCGCGAAGCGCTGATCCTGGTCGGTGCGGGCGGTTTCGCCTATGAGGAAGCCGCCGAAATCTGTGGTGTCGCCGTGGGTACGATCAAGAGCCGGGTCGCGCGTGGTCGCGCCGCGCTGGAACAGATAATGGAGAATGGCGACCTTCCGTCGCGCCGCAGCCAGGAAACCACCGAAGGCGCGGTGCTCGACGAGATCATGGAGGATGTCGATCGCCTGAGCCGCGGCGCCGAAAGCCGTCTGGACAAGGAGGACTGAGTCTGTTCGCGGAGGAGCGCTTTTCTAGGGCGGATCGACATTCAGGCTGAAGCTCCATTTTCTGCGTCATCCTGGGCTTGACCCAGGATACAGAGTCGTAAGTGCGGCCCTTTGTGGCCCTGGATGCCGGATCAGGTCCGGCATGACGGAGTAGGAGCGGCCAAATGAGGCTGGTGCGGCGGCGCATTGCCGCACAGACGCTGACGGCCGGAACATTTTGGCGCAGCGCTTGGTTGTTCGCGGAGGAGGAGAAGCGACATGGGCGAAGATCCCCTTGCCCCGCGGGAGCCGCCGAAGGGCGACGAGCAACCGGGGCGGCCATATGGCGGCAGTATCGTCTTCATACTGGTGGCGCTGGCGCTGATCCTGGCGATCGCCTTCTTCTACATCACCAATGGCAACCGGAGCGGGCGTCAGGCGGACCAGGTGACGGAGCCGGTCGACAATGCGGACAATGCCGTTTCGGTCGTCGCCGACGCCGCGAAGAATGCGGCGGACACGTTGCTTAACAATAATTGATGTCATCGGCATGAGCCGGTGAAAGTCGGTTCCGCCGACAGATTTCGCCTGATTCAGACTTTCTTCGTCATTTTCGGACAGAGTGCGCAGCGTCGGATTTCCTTACAGCCGCTGTAAGGCGTTGTCCGGCGCAACCCGGGATTCGCTGTCGAACGACGGTGGGAAGCAAGCGCGACGATGATCAGGCTGTTCAAACATTATGTGCCGCACGCTGTGCTGCTGCTGGGGCTGTTCGATTTCCTGCTGCTGCTCGGGGCGGCGGAAGCGGGCTGGATCATGCGCGCGCAGCAGATCGGCATGACGGTCGATCATGTCGTCACCCGCATGGGACCGCTGCTCAGCTTCGCGCTGGCGATCCAGACGGCGATGATCGCCGTGGGCGTCTATGGCCCCGAAGCGCTCCAGTCGATCCGCTTCGCCTTTGCCCGGCTGCTGGTCGCGGTGTCGCTGGGGGTGATCTTCCAGTCGGTCCTCTATTTCCTGCTGCCGGGGATGACGCTCTGGCGGTCCAATTCGCTCTACGCCATGGGTCTGGCGCTGTCGCTGCTCGTCCTGGCGCGGCTGCTGCTCGGCTCGATGCTGGGTGGCGAGGTGTTCAAGCGGCGGCTGGTGGTGCTGGGCGCGGGCAATCGCGCCGACCGCATCCGCGAACTGGAGCGCCGGAAAGGCTCCGGTTTCCTCGTCGTCGGCTATATCGCGATGAATGACGGCGCGCAGGTGATTGCGGAGGCGATCAACCGCAACGCCGTCTATAATCTCTCCGATTTCGTGGTGCGCCTGAACGCCAGCGAAGTCGTGCTGGCGCTGGAGGAACGGCGCAACTCAGTCCCCATGTCCGATCTGCTCCGCATCAAGACGACGGGCGTCCATGTGAACGATCTTTCCAGCTTTCTGGAGCGGGAAACCGGCCGCGTCGACCTGGCCAGCGTCAATCCGAGCTGGCTGATCTTCTCCGACGGCTTTTCCGCCGGTCGCCGCCTGTCCAGCATCGCCAAGCGGCTGTTCGACATCGCCGCCAGCTCGATCCTGCTGCTGCTGACCGGTCCCATCATCCTGCTTGCCGCATTGCTGGTGAAGCTTTCCAGCAAGGGGCCGGCCTTCTACCGCCAGCAGCGCGTCGGTCTTTACGGCCAGGAATTCTGGATCGTGAAACTGCGCACCATGCGCCAGGACGCGGAAATCGCCGGTCAGGCGGTATGGGCGGAAAAGGACGATCCGCGCATCACGCGCCTGGGCTATTGGCTGCGCAAGCTGCGCATCGACGAATTGCCGCAGACCTGGACGGTGCTGAAGGGGGAGATGAGCTTCGTCGGCCCGCGCCCGGAGCGCCGCCAGTTCGTCGAGGATCTGGAGCAGCATCTGCGCTATTATGCCGAACGCCATATGGTGAAGCCCGGCATCACCGGCTGGGCGCAGATCAACTATCCCTATGGCGCGTCGATCGAGGATAGCCGGCACAAGCTGGAATATGATCTCTATTACGCCAAGAATTACACGCCCTTCCTCGACCTGTTGATCCTGCTCCAGACGGTGCGGGTCGTCCTCTGGCCCGACGGCGCGCGCTGAGGGGCGGGACGTGGGCGTGCTCCTTCAATTTGTCGGCGACTGGGGCCATGCGCTGGCAGCGGTGCTGTTCGCCGCGCTGGGCATCTTCCTGCTGCGACGGCGCGCGGAGGCGGTCGAGCTGCGGATGTTGGCCGTCGCCTTGCTGCTCACCGCCTGCTGGGCGCTCTACGTCTCCTTCGGCGGCGTGTCGAAGCCGTTGTCGGGGGCTGGCGAAAGCATTCGCAACGCGGCCTGGCTGCTGGCGATGTTCGTCATGCTCCGGCGCGGCCCGGCGGGGCGCTCCGGTGCGATCGGCGCAGTCGCGGCGGTTTATGCGGCGGTCGCCGGGCTAGTCCTGCTACAGACCTTCATCGACCTTAGCTGGCGCCAGTTGCCCGTCGACAGCGACATGCACCATGCGCTCGTCACCTGTTCGCTGATCCTGCGGATGATGACCGCGATCGGATGCCTGCTGCTGGTCCATCACCTCTATAGCGCATGGCCCCTGCGCGAGCGGGGGCGGATGTCGCTGCTGCTCGGCGCGCTCGCGGCGATGTGGACCTATGACCTCAATCTCTATGCGCTCTGCTATATCGTTCCCAACCGGGTGAGCGAACTTTACGCCCTGCGCGGCCTGTTGATGTCGCTGCTCGCGCCGGTCATCGCGGTTGGCGTGCGCAAGGACATGGCCGGGCGGCTGCAATTGTCGCGGACGCTCACCGTCCAGTCGCTCTCCATCTTCGCGGTCGCCCTGTATGTCGTCATGCTGACGGCGGCGGCGGTGCTGATCGAGCTGATCGCCGGTCCCTATGCCCGGCTGGTGGAGATCGGCGCGGTCTTCTTCACTGCCGTCACCGCGCTGGTGCTGCTGCCCTCGCCGCAGATGCGGGCGCTGTGGAAGGTGCAGGTGGCCAAGCATTTCTTCCAGCATCGCTATGACTATCGTACCGAATGGATGCGCTTTGGCGAGACGATCGGCCGTCCCGGCGAAGACCCCGCGCCGCTGGGCCAGCGCGTGGCGAAGGCGGTGGCCGACATCACTGAATCCCCCGCCGCCATCCTGCTGCTGCGCGACGAGCGGGGTGGTCTGGCCTTCGAAACGCACTGGAACTGGAGCGGCGACCTGCCCCAGGCCGCGACCCTGGCGCCCGAACTGGTCGCCCGGCTGGAGGAAAGCACATGGATCATCGACCTGGGCAAGGCCGATCATGCGTATCGCCTGCCCGACTGGCTGCGGCAGGACCGCCGCATGTGGGCGCTGGCGCCGCTGATCCATTATGGCCGGCTGATCGGGGCGATCCTGCTGGCGCGTCCCCCCATCGACCGGCGGCTCGACTGGGAGGATTTCGACATGCTGCGGGCGGCGGGACGGCAGGCCGCAACCTATATCAGCGAGGCGCAGGGCCAGCAGGCGCTCGCCGACGCGCAACGGTTCGACGAGTTCAACCGCCGCTTCGCCTTCATCATCCATGACGTGAAGAATCTGGTCAGCCAGCTTTCGCTGCTCGCCCGCAATGCCGAACGTCATGCCGACAATCCGCAATTCCGCGCCGACATGGTGCTGACGCTCAAGGAGTCGGTCGGCAAGATGAACGACATGCTGGCCCGGCTGTCGCAGCATAATAAGGGCCGGCCCGAAGAACCGCGCCCGATGGCGCTGCGCGACCTGTTGGGCCAGGTGGCGCGGACCCGCGCCCGCCAGCATCCGGTACATGTCACGGGCGACGCCCCCATGGCGGTCGCCGATTCCGCCCGCGTGGAGCAGATAGTGATCCACCTGATGCAGAATGCCATCGACGCCAGCCCACCCGACAGCCCGGTGGAATTGCGCCTGTCCGCCGACGATCGCGACGCCATCGTGGAGGTTATCGACAAGGGACGGGGCATGAGCGCCGACTATGTTCGCCGCGACCTGTTCAAGCCCTTTTCCTCCAGCAAGGCGGGCGGTTTCGGCCTTGGCGCCTTCGAGGCGCGCAGCCTGGCCGAGGCGATGGGCGGCCGGATAGAGGTGGAAAGCCAGCCTGGGCTGGGCAGTCGCTTTACCCTGCGCCTGCCGCTGGCGTCCCGCATAGACAAAAGAGAAAAGGCCGCCTGATGAGCGACATCCGCCCCAAATTGCTGATCGTGGAGGATGATCCGGGCCTGCAACGGCAATTGCGATGGGCCTATGAGGATTATCAGCTCTTCATCGCCGGCGACCGTCAGGAAGCGATCGAGATGCTGCACGCCGAGGCGCCCGACGTGGTGACGCTGGACCTGGGGCTGCCGCCCGATCCCGACGGCACCAGCGAGGGGTTCGCCACGCTGGCGGAGATGCTGAAGGTCAAGCCCGATACCAAGGTGATCGTCGCGTCCGGCCATGGTGCGCGCGAAAGCGCGCTGGATGCGATCGCGGGCGGCGCCTATGATTTCTACCAGAAACCGGTCGATATCGACGAACTGGGCCTGATCGTTCGCCGTGCCTTCCACGTTCATGCGCTGGAGCGGGAGAATTTGCGCCTCGCCGAGACCGCGCCGGACGATTGTCGGGTGTTGGGCCGCCTCATCACCGGCGCGCCCGAAATGATGAAGGTCGCCCGCACCATCGAGCGGGTCGCCCATGCCGACGTTTCCGTCCTGCTGCTGGGCGCGAGCGGCACCGGCAAGGAATTGCTGGCGCAGGGGCTGCATGACGCCAGCCCGCGCCGCAAGCAGGCCTTCGTCGCGATCAACTGCGCCGCCATTCCGGAGACGCTGCTGGAATCCGAATTGTTCGGGCATGAAAAGGGCGCGTTTACCGGCGCGATCAAGACCACGCCCGGCAAGATCGAACAGGCGCAGGGCGGCACGCTCTTCCTGGACGAGGTCGGCGACATCCCGCTTCCCCTGCAAGTGAAGCTGCTGCGTTTCCTGCAAGAGCGGGTGATCGAGCGGATCGGCGGGCGTCAGCCCATTGCGGTCGATACCCGCATCGTCTGCGCCACCCACCAGAATCTGGAGGAGATGATCGCGGCCAGCAGCTTCCGCGAGGATCTCTATTATCGTCTCGCTGAAATCGTCGTGCGCATCCCCGCGCTCAAGGAGCGGCCCGGCGACCCGGCGCTGCTGGCGCGGCATTTCCTGACGCGCTTCACCCGCGATATGAACCCGCAGGTCAAAGGCCTTGCGCCGGACGCGCTCGCCGCGCTCGACGCCTGGGCCTGGCCCGGCAATGTCCGCGAGCTGGAAAACCGCATGAAGCGGGCGATCATCATGGCGGACGGCAAGCTCATCACCGCCGCCGACCTTGATCTGGACGACGACCGGCTGGAGGGGACCTGCGTGGTGAACCTCAAGGCCGCGCGCGAAATGGCCGACCGCCGCGCCATCCGCCACGCCATCGCCCGCACCGGCGGCAATATCTCCAACGCGGCGAAGATATTGGGGATCAGCCGCCCGACGCTCTACGATTTGCTCAAGCAATATCAGATGCAGAACTGAGCCATGCGCCGGTCCCGCCTCTTCCTGCTAACCGGTGCGGCGGCCTTGCTGCTGGGCGGCGCGGGCCTGTGGCAATGGCGCGCGCATGAGCGGGACGGCAGTGCGGCGCTGGCCCGTGGCCTCGCCGCGCTGGACAAGGGGGACGCCCGCAGCGCGCGGGTCGAATTGATGAATGCGATCAAGCGCCATCCCGGCCGGGCGCAGGCCCATGCCGCGCAGGCGCGCGCGCTGGCCGAACTGGGCGACGGCGCCGGTGCGCAGGCGGAAGTGGAACGCGCCCGCGCGCTTGGCTGGCCCGCTGCTCAAAGCCGTGCCGTGATGGCGCAGGCACTGTTGTTGCAGGGCGATCTGGACGGCGCGCTGCGCGAGGCGCAGGCACCGGACGTGCCGCAGGCATCCGCCGTCGAGGCGGCGCGTGTGGTCGCGCGCGCCTCTCTGGCGAAGGGTGATCCGGACAGCGCGCGGGCGGCGCTGGAGCGGGCCCTGGCGATCGCCCCCGATGATGCGGAAAACTGGATCGACCTCAGCCGGTTCCGCCTGGCGACCGGCGACCAGGCGGGGGCGATCCAGGCCGCCGACCGGGCGGTGGCGATCGCGCCGGCCAATGCCAGGGGGCTGACCCTGCGCGGCGAGTTGATCCGCGCCCAATATGGCCTGACCGCCGCCTTGCCCTGGTTCGATCGCGCGCTGGCTGCCAATCCGGATTCCCTGCCCGCGCTGGAGCAATATGCCGCGACGCTTGCCGATGCGGGACAGGCGAGCAAGGCGCTCAGCCTGTCGCGCCGTATCCTGGCGCTCGATCCGTCCAACCCGCGCGCCTGGATGATCCAGGCGGTGATGGCGGCGCGAGCGGGCAAGGCGGATCTGGCTCGTGCCCTGCTGGATCGCACGCGCGGGCGGCTGGATAGCGAGCCGGCGACGCAGTTGCTGCGCGGCGTGCTGCATCTGGAGGATGGCAATGCGGTGCTCGCCACCGATGCGCTCGCGCCGCTGGTCGATGCGCAGCCGGACAACCGCACCGCCCGCATCCTGCTGGGCCGGGCCTATTATCTGAACGGTGATTTCGCCACGGCCGCCGCCACGATCGCGCCGATCGTCGCCCAGCGGGACGCCGATCCCTATGCGCTGACGCTGGCCGCCCGTGCGCAGGAGGGCATGGGCAATCGCGCCATGGCCGCCGACATGCTCGCCCGCGCCGACTGGCCGGTTCGCGCGGCCGCCGATCCGTTCGCCAGCCCGCATGACGCCATGCTGGCGAACGGTCCCGCGCCTGCCGACGCCACAACCGCACGCGGCAATATCCCCTATATCCGTGCGCTGCTCAGCACCGGCCGGGCGGGTGATGCCGTTGCGCGCGCCCGGCTGCTCAGCCGCGCCAATCCCGGCGCGCCTGCCGCCTGGCTGATCCTGGGGGATGCGTTGGGCGCGGCGAGCCAGCCAAGGGACGCCGCGCGCGCCTATGAGAGCGCCGCCAATATCCGTTTCGACCGGGACGCCGCGCTGCGCCTTGCCGCCGCCTGGGGCAGGGCGGGCAACCCCGCCCGCGCCGCTCAGGTGGTGCAGATTTTTCTGGCGCAGAACCCCAATGACGTGGAGGCGCAGCGCCTTGCCGCCGATATTGCCGCCCAGGCGCAGGACTGGCGCAGTGCGCTGCGGATGCTGCGCGCCGTCCGCGCCCGGATCGGCGACAATGACGCGGTGCTGATGGCCGACCTCGCCCGCGCGGCGCTGGAAAGCGGGGATCGCACGACCGCGCGCGCCTATGCCGCCCATGCCTATCGGCTGATGCCCGGCAACCCGATGACCGCCGACATGCTCGGCTGGGTGCTGCTGCGTACCGGTGAGAAGGGACCGGCCGCCGTCGATCTGCTGGAAAAGGCAGTGGCGCTGGCGCCGGGCGCGCCCGCGCTCCAGATGCATCTGGGGCAGGCCTATATTGCGGCGGGACGCAAGGGGGAGGCGAAGCTGGCGCTGGGCCGCGCGGCGGCGGTGGCGGGGTTTGACGGACGTCGGGAAGCTATGGACGCGCTGGCGGCGCTGTAAATTCGTGATTGCGAGCAGAGCGGGCTGTGCGAAAATCCTCCCCTGTAAGGTTCAGCAGAGGCACGTGACTCTGCTGAAGGGGACCACGAAGTGGTGGAGGGGTGTCCCGCTATCGATGGGGTGACACCCCTCCGTCTGGCTTCGCCAGCCACCTCCCCTTACAGGGGAGGATGATACATACAGGGGGGATGAAGAAATTCAGGCCTTCGCCAGGTCCAGTTCGTCGATCCGCAGGCCCAGCCGCTTGATCTGCGCCGCGACCGGGGGCCATATTGTTTCCAGGAAACGTTCGCGTTCGGCGCTGCGCAGGCGGCGGGTGGCGCCGTCGGCGACGAACATGCCGACACCGCGTTTCACCACCACCAGACCGTCATCCTGAAAGCTCTGATAAGCCTTGGCCACCGTCAGCGGATTGGCCCCCTGCGCCGCCGCGAAGGCGCGCACCGAGGGGAGCAGGTCGCCATCGGAAAATTCCCCATCCAGGATGGAGGCGGCAATGATCTCCCGCAGGCGGAGATAGACGGGTTTGGATTCGTCAGCCATGGTGCATCAGTGCCATAATACAGCCATGGGGGTCAACCCATGACATTGCGTAAGTCCTTTTGTCTGCGTAATTATCTGTCCCAAACGGATATGGTCGCGTCATAATCTGGCCGGGGCCGTTCTTCCTGCGGTTTGCCCGGAGTCCCGATGAAGACGAAGCCGGCGATCTTCTCGCCCTCCCGACCGAAGGCGGCGCGCACATCTTCATTATAGCTCGGCCAGCCGGTGAGCCAGCCGCCGGCAAAACCCAGCGCATGGGTGGCATGAAGCAGGTTCATGATCGCCGCGCCCGCCGACAATTCCTGTTCCCAGACCGGGATCTTGCTGCCCGCGACCGGCGCGGAGAGCGCTACCACCAGGACCGGCGCCTGATGCGCGAACTGGTGCATCGCCTCGATCTCCAGCCGTCCGGCGTCGGGCTTTTCGGCGCGATAGGCCGTTTCCAGCAAATCGCCCAGCGCCGCCCGCTTTTCCAGCGGCACGATCACGAAGCGCCAGGGCGCCAGCTTGCCATGGTCGGGCGTGCGCAGCGCAACGTCCAATATCTGCCGCAACTGGCCGTCGTCGGGGCCGGGCGCGACGAGGTCGCGGGGCTTGCCGGAACGGCGGGTCTGAAGCAGGGCGAGCGGGCTGGAACGGTCGTTGAACATCGGTTGCCAGATGGGCTGCGACCGCGCCGGGCGCAAGGGGCAAGGCACGATTCCGATCGCTCCAGGCGCGCTTTGACTCGCGCCGCCATTCCGCTCTAGGGTCCGCGCCATCACGCCGCCGC